>CAIMTB010000039.1 GCA_903844265.1 uncultured Verrucomicrobiota bacterium | reverse complement strand
CCAGCAGTCGGCCGGGCAGGTCAAAGCCGAGGTCGAGCATCTGGCCTCGGCTCCCGATGGCCCCGCATCGCCCGTGACCCTGCGCCCTCGGCGCCTGCGCTTTCGCACCCTGCTGGCGGTCGTGGCCCTGGCGTGGCTGGGAACGGCGGTGGTAATCTCAGTAAACACCGGCGGATTTGCCGCAGGTGTCTCCACGCTCGACGTGCGCCTATTTGAGTCGATCCTCGCTCTGCCGGCCCTGCTCCTGGCGGCCATCGTGTTCGTTCTGCTGCATCGATCCCTACAGACTGGGTCCCGCGTCTCCCGATGGGTGTCAGCGGTGTCCGGACTGGCCCTCGTGATCGGCGCGCTGGTGCTTTTAGCCGACGGCTCGGTTCAGCCCTGCACCGAGGAACGGTTCTGGGCATACGTGCTGCAGGCCTGGGAGTCCGGTCTCCGAACCAATGCCGGGGTTTCCGACAAGCTCCTGGGATCCATCCTGGGACAGGCAGTGGACGCGGACGCCGCCGAGGCCGCTTTGAAATCCGGCGCCACGATCAGCCGTTCGCATACCGAGGGATTCCGGCGCGTATTCATGGATCTCGGGGCGGCCATGCGGTCTTTGCGGGACCAGGAGTTTCAGACTCCCACGCGGGTCCTCCACTGCCTGCTGAGCGTTCTGCCAGAGGACCCAGACCGGGAGTTTTTTTTCTCCCATTCACCGGGCCTGGGTACCACCGGGCGTCCGGACGTTTACGAAAAGACCCACTCCCGACACGGTGGCCTCCTGGCGATGCTGGCCGTGTTCGCCGCCCGCGCTGGAGACGAGGCGGCCCTGGAGTTCGCCCTCGGCCGTGGTCGCGTGCTCTGGGTCGAGCGCGAGGAACTGGTCCTCTGCCACCGGCGCCTGGACGGCGAGTCCGACCAGGATGAGGAGGAGGTCCGAATGCGCACAGCCGAGGTTCTGGCCCTGCGTCCGGGGGGCCGCGCGCCCATGACTGTAATCCGTCGCTACAAGGGGTATGGGCGCGGCCCGGTCACAAACGTCGTCGATTGCGCCTGGCCCCGTCAGAGATGAATTCTAAGGAACCCAGTCCGTCCACGTTTCGCGCGGGATCGCCGAATGGTGGTCGGATGTTTGCGCCCACCAGGTGGTCGCTAGTCCATCGGGCTCGCGGTGAGAC
The DNA here is from genome assembly GCA_903844265.1 of uncultured Verrucomicrobiota bacterium. Classification (GTDB taxonomy): domain Bacteria; phylum Verrucomicrobiota; class Verrucomicrobiia; order Limisphaerales; family CAIMTB01; genus CAIMTB01. Next base: position 15,187 of record CAIMTB010000039.1, on the reverse strand, counting down.
ACCAGAGGCCCGGGCCGCGCTAGCCGAGCTCTGTGAAGCCTACTGGCAGCCGGTGTTCCGCGTGCTCCGCCGCGGAGGATGCAGCGACGATGTGGCGCGTGAACGGACCCAGGCGTTTTTCGCCCACGTTCTTGCCGGTGGCCGCCTCGACGCCGCCGATCCGGCCCGCGGCCGCTTCCGCTCGTACCTCCTGGGCGCGCTCCGGCACTTCGAATCCGACCTTCGCGAACGGAACGCCCGACTCAAACGCGGCGGCGGTGTGGCGCCGGAGGCTGCCGATCCCGGCGAACTCCTGTCCCCGGGCGGAATCCTCGGTTGGGACGACACCCGCTTCGATCGTGAGTGGGCCCTGAACATTGTCGACCGGGGGCTTCGGTACATCGCAGAGGACTACGCCACCTCGGGGCGCACCCGTCAGTTTGAGGCCCTTCGGCCCGCGTTGGCGGGAGATGAACTTCCTCCCCACGCTACGCTGGCCGCCGACCTGGGCGTCACCGAGGGGGCGTTGAAGGTCGCCATCCATCGACTGTGCCGACGATTTCGGGACGCAGTGTGCGCCGAGATCGCCCAAACACTGCCCGATGGCGGCGACCTCGAGGAGGAATTGCGCTACCTCATCGAGGTGCTCGCCCGGGTCGATCGAGGCGCAATGGGTTCGCCTGATGCAGATTCTCCAGACCCTGACAGCCTAAACCCTGAATCCCTCACGCCTCGCCCTTGATGACCCCCTTCCCGACCAGCGCCGCCCGCGGTTCGTTGGCGAGGGTGGTGCCGCCGGCATCCCGGGCGAGGTGCGTTTCATCTATCTCCCGCGGCGAAACATATGTAACTGGACCGGTCCTGCGGTGCAAAACCTGGAGCCTGACGTGGATTGGCACGCATACTACTTCGACCCGGTGACAGGCCCGAGGTTCGATCAGGGTGTCGTCAAAGCCCAGTGGAAGCCGGGCGGGAAGAACGCACAGCCGGTGGAGTTCAAACACAATGTGCCTTCACCCCAGGACTGGGTGTTGGTGATCGAGCGGGTCAGGCAATGACGGAAAAAAAGTGGTGACACTGTCAATAGTCAATGTTTGACCCCAAAGCTCCCGGAAGAGCCGGAGGATCGGGGGCGTGCGCATCGACGGGCCGATAACCTGCTGCTGCGAAGGCTGGGTGGGTCGGTACGTAACGTCCGTTGAAGCCAGGATCCGGACAGCCGATTAGATTGTGCGCGGGATCGACAACGCCTCTCAGATCGGCGATGCCGCCAGCAATAAAGCAATTGTCGACCCGCGTTCCCCGAATGACATCCAGCTCATAACGCTCCCCGCTGCGGGCGCCGCCCTCCGCGTTGTTTTTCCAAAAAATGCAGCCGCGCAAGACACTTCGACCGCCATGGTCGTCGATGCCATTCCGGTTGGCTGTAAACGTGCAGGAGAGCAATAATGCCATGGAACCTGGAAAAACGGTCACGGCCCCGGAGCCATGCTCGGGCAGATAGCCGACGGCGCTGCGGACGAGAGTCGGGATGTTTGTCCAGTTGAGATTCCCCTTCAAAGACTGGTACTGGTTGCCGGTATTGGACAGGTTGCCTACAAAGAGACAATTCTGAATCGTGGCCGCGCTTCCGGGCAATAGATCCACAGCCGATCCTGTCACCAGTGCGCGATTGCCGCGGAACACGCAGTTGCGGAGGGTGACGCGCGACTGCGCATAGCCGCGATGCTCGATCGAGATCCCGCCGGCACACGGCTGGGCCTCGTTATCCACCACCTCGAGCCGGTCCAATGTGGGATAGGAGCGTCCGAAGACCTTGATGCCGGCGCCGTCAGTGTGAAAGAAAAGATGGCCATAGATACCTTCCGTTCGCCGCAAGTCGTCAAAATGAGGTTCGATCACTCGCCCCGGAGGATCGACGTCAGTGGCGAAACGGTTTCCCCCGGTAATTCGAAAACCTCGGATGATGGTGTTGGAGGAGATTCCATCACCCAAATAAATCACGTGATTCACCACCGTCGGGAAGGTGGGTGTTGTAGGATCGGCAATAGCCGCATTTGCGGCCGTGAGGGTGACCGGACCGGCGGCTTCCAGAGTGATGCCGTCATGCCGGTGATCAAGGGCGATGAGGGCTTGTCCACGTGCCCCGGGTCGGTAAGTGCCTGGAGTCACACGGACCACCTTGCAAACAGTGTTGCTCGCCGCTTGGTCCAAGGCGCCCTGAAGGCTATCACCGGGATGGACCCAGATTACCCCGTGCTCCGCATCGGCTCCGAACAGTGATACTCCCGCCCACCCCAGAACCAGCGCCGTGACTATGCCGAATGAAGTTCTTGACCCAATCTGGATCATCATGGCCGATCCTCGGTGATGCTAAGCAGGCCGTTGACCGGGAAACCGCGCTCCACGACCTGGTGCCTTCGTGAAGGCCAGTCCACCGTGACCTTCTCCACCACACCGTTCGTTCCGAGTCCGAAATAGAGCGGCACGGAGCTCTGCGAAAAATATCCCAGCTTGCCGTCATGGAATTGCGTCAAGGTTCTGCCGCCTGCGAGTCGGACGCGCACCATGGCGCCCAGTCCGTCTCGATTGGAGACGACGCCCACCAGTCGGACGTTCAGGAAGCGGATCGGGGTCCGCTCGGAGAGATCACTCATCAAAACCTGGGGAACGTCGTTCATCTCCAGTGTCACGATGTCCAGGTCGCCGTCGTTGTCGAGATCGACGACCGCTGAAGACCGGGAACTGAGTGCCTCAAGGATGGGCACTTCTCCGATCCGCCCAGCGCAAAGGGGGTGATTCCTGTCGGCTCCGGAGCAATCCAGGACGAACGCGGTCTTCTGTATCCGCCCATTGGGACGTGGCTCGACCCCAAGTTGGAACTCTGCGTGGACGAATCTGCGACCACCCTCATTAAGCAGCAGGGAATTGATTGCGTATCGGAAGCCGAAGCCCATCCCGGCGGTGACAAAAGCGTCTGGATGGCCGTCGGCGTTCAGGTCCCCGACACTGATCCCCCAGGGCCAAAAAGTCTCCGCACCGATGGCGTCGGAGACCTCAGCCAGCGGTATGTCGCCCTTGTTAAGATAGAAGGCATTCCCGAATATGTTGTTCGAAGGTCCCTGGAGGTAGCTCTCAGTGTATTGGGTCGTGCACCACGGGTCCGCTTTGCGTTGCTCAAAGGCTACCGTCAGATTGGTCTTGCTCATCCGAGTCGCGGCCTCGGTCATGTCCGAGTGCATGTCGGTGATGAACAAGTCCAAACGACCATCACCGTCAAAATCGAAGAATTTCACGCCCATCGCACCCCAGGGCGTTTTCGGAAGGTAGGTCGAAGTCCGGTCAGCGAAGCGGGTTCCTCCCTCGTTGATGAAGAAGTGGTCGTCGCCCTGCATGTTGAGGATGTACAAGTCGGGACGGCCATCGCCATTGATGTCCGTGAATGTCGCATCTCCCGTCCACGATGACATTCGCAGACCTGCCTCGACGGTGACATCGCGGAAGGTCGTTCCGTTGATATTGCGGTACAGAATATTGTTCTCGGCCCGTTCCGGATATTGGTGGCCGGCGAACGCGTCGCGACGTCCGATCCAGTACTCCCCCTTGCCTTTCCGGTCCGTGGTGTAATTGCCGACGTTGCAGACCAGGACATCCAGGAGTCCGTCGCCGTCGTAGTCGAGGAAGACGACCCCTGCGGAGTGCCCGGAATAGCTCAAGCCCGCGGAAGCGGTGATGTCGCGGAAACGGCCACCGCCGAGGTTCAGGAAGCAGTGATTTCCGTGGCGGGTTGTGGTCACGAAAAGGTCGGGATGCCCGTCGTTGTTGATGTCGCCAAACGACGCCGTAACTGAGATCTGGTCCGGCAAGCCCACGCCTGCCATGGCCGTGATGTCCTCGAAACGGCCGCGTCCCAGGTTCCGCCAGAGTTGATTCGTCCCAAGTTGGGTCGTGAAATACAGATCCTGCAGACCATCGCCGTCCACGTCGGCAACGGCCAACCCATTGCCATGATCGTAATGGACGGGTTTGAAGTACTTCCCCGCGTCCTCCACGGAGTGGTGCTCGAATCGTATCCCGCTCTCCTCGCGCCGGTCGGTGAAACGGAAGTCGTGGAACACCTCGGTTTTCGCTATCGCGCTCTCCTGGGTCGATTTTTGGCGGAGCAGTTCTGCGTAGCCGTCAGCCGCGTCGGACAGCTTGACCGTGCGCGTGACAAGGGGACCTTCGGCAGCAACCGCGGACATCGGAACGACCAGGCGGGCGGCCAGGACGGCGCTGGAGAGGAGTCCGCGCATCCGGGCTCCGAGACGGAGTCGACCGAGCCTCGAAGGCCCGCAGGGGCCGTCGTGGCGCTCGACGCACGAGACTGCCGCCGCCCGGGCGGGCACACGCCGGAAACCGAAGACGGTCAACCCCTCGATAAACGCACCACCCAGCTTCGTGACTCGCCGATGGACAGACACTCCGGACCCATTCATGCGTCGACCCTAGGGCACAACCCAGCACCAAGTCAGCATCCGGGATGCGCCGATGCGCTCCGTGCAGTGGGGTCAAACATTGACAGTCGACATTTGTGTCGACGTGCGGGAGGTGAAGTGGGCGGGGCGACGCAGGGCGTCCACCGCTCCTTGGGTCAAGGCCCCGCACGGCCCGCGGGCCTCGCGCGTCGAGTGAAGGTGATATTGTCAATAGTCAATGTTTGACCCCATTGCTCCTCTTGATTCGCTCAAAAGCTTCCAACGCCACTTCGCGAGCAATCGCGTGACTGACCACTGGGAGCGGGTAATTGTGTCCGGGCGCGACTTCGGCGGCACTGAGTAATCCGGCCGGCGCTGTGTGTGGTTGGTGCAGCCACTTGTCAGGAAGCTTCGCGAGTTCGGGACACCACTTGCGGACATAGTGGCCGTGGGGATCGAACTTTTCGCCCTGGCTGGTCGGGTTGAACACCCGGAAGTAGGGCGCGGCGTCCGCCCCGCAGCCGGCGGTCCATTGCCAGCCAAGAGTGTTCTGCGCGAGGTCGGCATCCACCAACGAATCCCAAAACCACCGTGCGCCTTCCTGCCATGGCAGCAGCAGATCCTTCACAAGAAAGCTCGCCACGATCATGCGCACCCGATTGTGCATCCACCCGGTTGCCGACAACTCGCGCATCCCGGCGTCTACGATGGGATACCCGGTGCGGCCTTCCTGCCACGCGCAAAGCCAGGCTGCGTCATTGCGCCACGGAAACATGTTGAAGTACTCACGCAACGGCTCGGTGGGTGTGTGCGGAAAGTGGAAAAGCAGGTGGTGTGCAAACTCGCGCCAGCCAATTTCGGTGAGGAATTGCGAGTCGCGCCATTGATCGGCAGACAATCCACGCTTCAACGCCAGCCGCCGCAAGCCGTGCCAGACCTGGCGCGGGCTGATTTCGCCGAAGTGCAGGTGCGGCGACAAACGCGACGTGCCGGCGATGTCCGGGCGATTGCGGTGTTCCGTGTAGTCGGCGAAGGCCTTGGCAAGAAAGCGGCGCAGGTTGGCGGTCGCGCCCGCCTCACCCGGATGCCAGGCGGCGCGAAGCCCGTCCGACCCACTGGGTTTCGGCTCAAGTTCCAGTCCGCCGAGTGCGATCGAGGCTGGCCACTTCGAGGGTGCAGGGAGATTTGTCGGTGCTGGCAAAGGATCGGCCGGGGCCGGCTTCGCGATGCAGTGCTTCCAAAACGGCGTGAATACCTGAAACGGCTTTCTGCTCTGGTTGCAAATCGTCCACGGTTCGTGCAGCAGGGCGGCGTTGAAGCTCTCCACCGCAAGGCCGTCGCCGTGCAACGCCTCCTTGATTTTGGCGTCGCGCGCCATGACGACAGGTTCGTAGCGACGGTTCCAAACCACCGCGCACGCGCCGGTTTCCTTCACAACAGCGCGCAGTGCGTGGAGCGTCGGTCCCTGGCGGAGGATCAGTCGCGAGCCCGCCGCACGTAAATCTGCCTCAATGCTGGTGAGCGACTGGTGGAGCCACCAGCGTGATGCATCGCCCAGCTCCCACGGCGACTCCTCCTCCGGTGCGTGGATGAAAAGAGGCACGACCGGCCCACCCCGTTGCACGGCTTCGTGAAGTGCCGGGTTGTCGCCCAGGCGCAAATCCAGCCGCAACCAGACAATGCACGGGGAATGAGTCATCCCGGTTCCGCATGGCGGCGAACAGCCTTTGGTCCAGACCGATCGCCGCGATTCATATTCTCAGCTCAGGTGCATCGTCCCCTACACGAGTTACCTGGGCAAGGGTGCGATTGGGCTGAATCCGCCTCGCACCCAGGCTGGACGCCACGGTCCGAGGGGCACGGTGCGGAATCGCGGAACTCGCGCGTCCTGTCAAGGTGACAGTGTCAATAGTCAATGTTTGACCCCATATCTCACCTGCGGAGCACCTTTTGTCCCTCGTGCTGCCGGGTCATGGCCGTTCCCGTTGTGAGGCATCTTAAACTTTGGCGTTTGGGTTTTATGGGCTGTCCTGGCCCCATGAGGCTGGCGCTGCCGCCCGGCGCCGCTTTCCTTGCCGCCAACCAGTTGCTGCAGACTCGCGACCGCTTCCTTGAGCGATTCGGCCTGGGCGTTCAATTCCTCAGCGGCGCTGGCGCTTTCCTCGGCGCTGGCCGCGTTGCTCTGCGTCACTTGATCCATCTGCGTGACAGCGAGGTTTACCTGCTCGATGCCCTGGCTCTGCTCCTGTGACGCCGAGGCCATCTCCCCCACCAGCCGGTCGAGATGGAGCACCTTAGCTTGGATGTCGCCAAAAGTTTTGGCCGCGTCCGCGCTGAGCAGCACGCCTTGCTGGCTCCTTTTCACGCTGTCCTCAATCTTCACCGCGGTCTCTTTCGCGGCGACGGCGCACCGCCGGGCCAGGCTGCGCACCTCATCAGCCACGACGGCGAATCCGGCCCCGGCTTCACCCGCGCGGGCGGCTTCAACGGCGGCGTTGAGCGCGAGGATGTTCGTCTGGAAGGCAATTTCGTCGATGTTCTTGAGAATCTTGGTGATGTCTTCGCTGGCGGCTTTGATGGAGTTCATCGCCCCAAGGAGCGTCTTCATCTGCTCGGCGCCGGCGTCGGCAGCCTGGCGGGCCTGGACGGCGGTATCCTTGGCGGTCCTCGCGTTGTCGGCGTTCCGCTTGGTCATGCTGGCCATTTCCTCGAGCGAGGAGCTGGTTTCCTCCAGGCTGGCGGCCTGCTCACTGGCGCCTTCAGCCAGCGTCTGGCTGGCGGAGGAGACCTGGCCCGAAGCGGTGGAAGTCTGCTCCGCGCCCAAGCCCAGCGTTTCGGTCAGGACGCGCAAAGGAGCGACGATCGATCGGCTGATGAGCCAGGCGAGGAACACGCCCAGCGCGAGGGCGCCCATGGCGATGCTGATGACTGCGGCCTGGGCCTCCTGCATATCACAAGCAATTATCGGACCGGCGTGATCCTGATCCGCAACGAATTCGGCCATCAACTTGGATGTCTCCTGAGTGGCAGCCTCGCTGAGAACGCTCATGCGTATGCCGAGGTCGGCCCGGGCGGTGGCGCTCGTCGCCTTGGTCAGTTGCTGGAACAACGCATAGTGCTCGTCTGTGTGTTTTTGGATGCTTTCGACCAACTCTTTGCGGGCTGCCTCCTTGATGGACTTGCGGGCCTTGTCGAGCACGGTGCTCAGATCGAGGCGCTCCTTTTCATAATCAGCAACGTCCTGAGCGCTGCGGGTGATTTCATAATCCTTTGCCGCAACGACCGTGTCCATGACAGCGGCATTGATCTGGCCACTCAGTTCGGTATGGTCCGCATCGGATCGGAATTCGGTGAATCCGGCCAGGGCGCTGTGCAAGCCCTCGTAGCCGGCAAACCCGACGCCACCGAGCACCACGAGAACCATGGCAAAGCCGCCCGCGATACGCTGTGGAACCTGCCAGCGGTTCATGCCGGAGCGGGCGAACGCCCAGGCGGCGCCCATGGAGGCGAGCAACGCTCCGAGTGTCCCAAGAATCCAACGCAAGATGCGGGGTTGGGTTTCGGCGGAGGCGGTCATCGCATGGCGTGTGGCCACTGCGGCCGAGGCCGGCGCGTGAGTGTCGGCGATTTCGTGCGTCACTGGGGCCGCCGTCGCGCTCTCTCTCTCAGGGGCGTTGTGATCCGTAGCACCGGCAGCAGCATGCACATCCGTCGCACCTTGTGCCGCGCCTGCTTCGTGTCCGGCGCCGCCGGTGTAGGCAAGCAGGCGCGCCTGTTCGGGATGCGTGCCCAGCCAGTTCACTTCCCCTGACTCAAGGCTGTAAACCGCTCCCACTACCTTGAGTTTGCCGGTCTTCACCAATTCACGCACTTCGGCGCTGCGCTTGAAGAGATCGTCGATAGAAACCTGGACGTTGACGGCTACGGCCTCACGGAGCAGTGAGGTGAGGCTAGCGCTGGGGTTGGCAGTCCTCGCCTGAGCGACGGCCGGCGCGATGTTGTCCACGAGTGCGGGAATGCTGCCGTGAACCTGGGCGCCTTCAAGCACGGCCTTGACGGCGCCGCAACCCGTATGGCCCAACACCACCAGCAGCGGCGTGTTCAAATGGCCCACTCCATACTCGATCGTGCCGACTTCGTCGGTGTCGGAGACGTTGCCTGCCACACGCGCAACAAAGGTGTCGCCAATGCCCTGGTCAAAGAGAAGCTCCACCGGAACGCGGGAATCGGCACAGGAAAGCACGGTGACAAAGGGCGTCTGCCTTTGCACAACCCCGGAGCGGCGGGCGACGTCCTGGTTCGGATGGGTCGGTTTGCCCACCGCGTAGCGGGCGTTGCCGTCCTTGAGCTTGGTGAGGGCTTCCTCGGGGGTGATAGTCGGGTCGGCACCCGCTGCGACGGCGACGGCGGCAGTGGCAAAGGCCAGCGTCAGAGCGAGAATCAGGGATTCTGCTTTCATGGTTGATTCTGCCCTGGCGAAATGACTGGGGTGCTTCTTTTCATGGTGACTTTGCGTGCATTCAATCAGGGATTATTGTCGCCAGTCTGCAATCATGCATCTGGGACAAGAAGAGGACGTGCAGTCCACTGAGTGTCCGATGGTGACTCGTTGAGTGTTCTGGGTCTGATGCGTGCCAGATCCACCCTCTTTACGGCGGCAGCTCCCACGCCTGCCCATCGGGAAGATCACCAACGGCGAATGCGCCTGCCCTAACCCCATCGGCAGGCGCAGCCAATCCTTGAGGGTTATTAACTGACATTTTGGCGCTACCATGGAACTGGGCCGCTTGGGCACCCAGTATTTCGCCGGGAAACTGGACGAGTTCCGCATCTGGAAAACCGCCCGCACCGGAGTGAGAGGCACTGGGGTCAAACATTGACAGTTGACATTGTGTGACCGAGCGGGGTCGAACACGGGGCCTTGGGGCGGCGACGGTCGCCGGCTGGGCTCCGGCCTTGGAGATCACGGGACGGGCTTGCTGGTGATCAACCCTATGCCGCGTCCACGGTCGCCGCAGGCGCAGTAGTAGAGAAAAAACGTCTCGCGGGCGGGATCCCAGATCAGGGAGATCTTGTGGGCGTACTGCCTGTCGAGTCCGCTTGGGTTGCCGCCGGCGGCGTAGAGCGGATCGGGATGGGCCGACCATTGGACGAGGTCCCGTGAGAAGGCCACCATGATGTGCGCGCCGCCGCGCCCGACGCCAAAGTAGAACATCACCCAGTGGTCGCCGTCCCGGAACACCTTGGGATCGGATGCGAATTGTTCGTCGAAGCCCCCCGGTCGGTTGCGGACCACCGGGTTGGCCGGGTAGCGCATCCACTCCAGAAGGTCAGTGGAGAAGGCCAGTCCGGTCTGTTCAATTCCGCCCTTGGCGGCGTTGTAGAAGTTGAAGAAGCGGCCCTGGTGCTCCACCAGCCACGGCTGGTAGGTGCAATCTTTTTCCCAGGGCGCGCAGTCGGCGTCCTGCACGCCGAGGATGGGTGTGTCCTTGGCCCGGCGCCAGGTGAGGCCATCGTCACTGATGGCGACACCCTCGTAGCCCGGGCGCAGCTCATAGCCGCCCTGTCTGGGATAACATCCGTATAGGGACCAGTAGTGGCCGGCGTGTTGCTTGAGGAGTCGTGGGGCCTTGAGGTTGTACGACTGGTAGAGATAGGCGCCGACGACGCAGCCTCCGTGGTCGAATTGGTTGGTCGGCCCGAAACCCATGGCGAGCCTGGGGTTCGTCCATCGGACCAGGTTTGTGCTCTCGGCGACGAAGGAATTGTACCCGTGGCCGTCGAAGGCGATGAAACTCATGAACCACCTGTCCGGTTGGCCGGCGAGTTGGTACACGCAGGGCACGTCGGTGCTGTGGAACGTCTCGTGTCCGGGGATGCCGGGTTTCTCCGGAATGACGTGGTCCGGACGATAATGCCAACCGCGGAATGGGGCTGACCAGCGATCCATCGTGGCGCGGTCGATGTCGGCGCCGGAGCCGACGGCGGGTTCGGCGGACCGGGACGTCACGGGGCAGGTCATGAGTCCGAGGACCACGAGCGCCATTCGGAGTCCAGAACCTGCCCAGGCCTGAAGGGGGTGGCACCCTGCGAAACCCGCGCGGTGAAGAGGTTCCCGGGGGATGGCAGGCGGCGTTGCGAGGGCGCTGGTCTGGGCCGTGGACAGATTCACGGAATGGAGGGAACCTTGGCGGGTGGGGCAGGCCAAGGAAAAGCGGCATGGAAATCAGCGGGGGAGGGTCCATGAGGGGGTTGGAGACATCATCGGACGCAACTCGCATTTCCGGTCGTGGTGCCGGCGCTGGGAGGGTAGTTGGGCCGCCCCCAACCCGTTGCGTGGGGCCGGAAGGGTTGATATGGGAGCAGCTGGAACGGGTGGGAGGGCGGGGGCGTCGTGGTGGCGGTTTGAAGGGGGCGGTGGTGCGTTGGGGGGCCGGTGCCTGACAGGTCATGCAAAAAGTCCGTCTGAACATTACCGACCGGAACTTCCACACCCTGGAGGGTGTGCGGATCCAGCAGGGCGAGACGTGGGCGGGCACCGAGGTCCAGAGCGGCATCCTGAAGAGCTGCATCTGCGTGGGGTTCTATTGTGGCCGGCGCTGCCTGGGGGCGAGCAGCCATGTGACCGACTTCCAGCGCGACGGCGGGCATCATGCGGCGGGTGCGATGGATTCCATGGAGAAGAGGTTGCGGCGGCACGGCCTGCGCTTCTCGGATTGCAGCTGTTTCATCGTCGGAGGCGCCACCCGGGCCCGGCACGTGTACGACGGCGTGGTGGCCGAGCTCCGGGAACGGGGGATCACGTTCGACGAACTCGATGTCCTGGGCGATTTTCACAGGAAGTTTCTTTTCACTCCCGCGACCGGCGAACTCTTGCTCCTCAAGAAATCCACGGAAGAAACCATGACTGACTCCGGGTCCACCACCTCCGCCGACGGGTCACTCGAGTGTTTCCATGATCCGCGACGGCGGGTGGTGACCGGGGCCACGCTGTTTTTCCGCAACGATGCGTTGGCTGAGGCTCTCTCGGGCCAGATCCTGCCGGATCTGTTGGGGCGCGGAAGGAGGCTCCATGTCTGGTGCGCGGGATGTTCCAACGGCATGGAAGTCTATTCCGCGGCGATGCTGATCCTGGGCTATCTCGACCGGCACAGACTCACCGGGGTTGATTTCCGGATATTGGGGACTGACATCTCGCCGGAGGCGCTGGAGATGGCTCGGAAGGGCGAATACCAGATCACCGACCGGGCTCTGAGATCGTACCCGGACCTTTGCCGGAAGTACCTGATCAGGCCGGATCCGATCCGGCTGCAGGTGGGACCGGAACTTCAGCGGGTGGCCACTTTCATCCAGCGAGACATCCGCGAGGGGAGCCGGAACCACCGGTTCGACCTGATCATCTGCGACCATGTCATGCAGTACTTCCCGCCCGAGGTCCAGTTGGAGATGTTGACCCCGTTGGTGAGCGCCATGGTGCGCGGCGGGTATGCCTACATCAGTAGTCCCTCGAACGTGATTCGTGAGGAGGTCCAGCGCCTGGATGGATTCGAGGTGCTGGGCCCCTGCTTCTACCAGCGGATGTCCTGAAACGCACTGCGACCTCTCAGGACCCGCGCTGACCCGGGGACCTGTGTCCCTTTCCCCCGCGTGATCGAGGAATCCTCGTCCACCACCGTCGGGTTGACTCCGATCTGGCGCTGCGGCACGTTTTTTTGATGCACCATCAGAACGGCCGAATGGATGTGTTCAGGCAGGTAGTGAGGTTCGCTGGCAACGGCGCGGTAGCCGTCGCCGTGGCGATGGTCGGGGTTGCATTCGCTGCCGATCAAACGGGCTGGCCCGATTTCCGGGGGCCGTACGCGGACGGTCATGTTGCAGCCCACGGGAAAACCGATCTTCTGGGCCTGCCCCTGCACTGGAGCGAGACCCAGAACGTGAAATGGAAGACGCCCCTCCCGCCGTACGGCATTTCCACGCCCGTCGTGATGGAATCGCAGGTCTGGCTCACGACCGCGACCCCGGATGGACATGATTTCCTGAGCATCTGCGTCGACGCTGATACCGGGCACATTCGCTACAAGGAAACTTTGTTCCATAGCGAGAACCCGGAGCCGCTCGGCAACGGCGCGTCGATGAATTCCTATGCGACGCCGTCCGCGGTCATCGAACCCGGTCGGGTCTATGTCCACTTCGGCAGCTTCGGCACTGCCTGCCTGGACACCGCCACGGGCAAGACGTTGTGGAAGCGGAGCGACCTTCCTTGCCGGCACTACCGCGGTGCGGCGTCATCGCCGGTCATCTTCGAGGGTTCCCTGATCCTGACCTTCGATGGCGCGGACGTGCAGTACCATGTCGCTCTCGACAAAAAGACAGGCGCGACGATCTGGAAGACGGATCGTTCGGTTGCCTGGAACGACGAAAGCGTGCCGGGCCAAATGGCCAAAGACGGGGACCTGCGCAAGGCCCACAGCACCCCGTTGCTCGTGAGCGCTGCGGGTGGGGTCCAGATGCTCAGCGCCGGCGCCAAGGCGGCGTATGGCTATGACCCGCGCACCGGCCGCGAACTGTGGAAGGTGCAATACAACGACTGGTCGGCTGCGCCGCGTCCCTTGTTCGATCGAGGCCTTGCCTTCTTCGTCACGGGCTTGACGAAAAAGGAGCTTTGGGCGGTCCGGACCGACGGTCGGGGCGATGTCACCGACACTCACGTGGCCTGGAAACTCAAGACGCACATTGGCAAGTACGCATCGCCGATCATCGTGGACGGTCTCCTCTACACCGCGGCGGAGGAAAGCTTCCTCACCTGCCTGGATGCCGCCACTGGGGAGACCGTGTGGACCGAACGCGTCGGTGGGAAGTTCGCGTCGTCGCCCATCCACGGCGACGGGAGGCTCTATTTCTTCGACCAACAGGGAACGACGCTTGTGCTGAAGCCGGGTCGGGTCATGGAGATTCAGGCCACGAACACGCTCTCCGACGGTTTCATGGCTTCGCCGGCGGTGTCTGGGAAAGCCCTCATTCTTCGGACCAAGACCCATCTCTACCGGGTCGAATCCTGAGAATGGGGGGGGATTGGGGTCAAACATTGACAGTCGACATTTGCGTTGAGGTGCGGGAGACGAGGGTAGAAGTGTCAATAGTCAATGTTTGACCCCACGGCTTGGCGGTTCGCGGGGATCAGCTCGATGTGGTTAAGTTCAAGGCCGGCGTCTTCCCGGATCGTGAGGGCGTAGATATCGGTCAATTCCAGGCCCTCCGGCGAGGTGGCAAGCCTCGGGTGCAGAGGGCGGAACTTCGCGAGGGGGATTTCCACCTCCCACGTTTCGCCCCCCGGCCGAAGCGAGTCTGGAGGGAGGTCCACCTCGAATTTCCCGGCAAACACGCCGCGGATCTTCTGGGCACTGAAGCCGAATCGGACCCCCTGCGACCGGTCGGTTCGGCCCCGGAACCGAAGCTTCGAGTCGGTGTGCAGCACGACGGGATGTTCGCTGGATTTCCAGGCGGCGAGGGCGGCGGCGTAGAGCATCACCGATTCATCGCTCGATATCGGCCAAAGCAGCGGTTCGGCGCCAAGACGGGCGCGTTCGTTCGCGGTCGGCGGCAGCCAGCGGCCCAGGATCACCTCGGGGACGCGGCCCAGATCGCAGGCCCAGGAGTTGGTCGGCGCCGGTTGTGCGGTAGCGGCGAGGGGTTCCTTTCGCCCCAGCGAGGCGTACACCTGCTGGCCCTTGGCCACGGTCACCGGCCCGCCATCCCGGGTCTTGCGGACCTGCGCGGCCCCCTCGTTGACGCGAACGATGGATTCGGTGGCCGACGCCTGGAGATCCAACTGGCCACCTTGGACCGAGGCCTCGAGCGTGGGGGTCTGGATCAAAAGCGGCTGGGCCGATGTGTCCGTCGAGGGCCGGACCCAGAGGCTTCCCTGCGACAGTTGGAGCGTCGTCGAGTCCGGCGTCTCATCGAGCACGCGCAGGGTCGAATGCCCGGCGATGGTCAGCGTGGAACCGTCGCCCAGTCGCAGATCGATCCACGCGTCGCACGAACGCGTCTCCAGGGTGTCGCCGGCCCGAAGCGATATTCCCGCGGTGAGCGCATTCTCGATTTTGCCCTTGGCGCCGAAGTACTCGCTCGAACCGGTCACCTTGGTGACGCGGATGGCGTCGGGTCCGGAATGCGGGAGCCACTGGAAGGCAGCCACGGCCAGAACCGTGACCGTCGCGGCTGCCGCCAGGACCCAAGGCCAGGCGGGGAACCGGACTCTGACCGTCTTCCGCTCCGGGCCTGTGGCGGGGAACGGGCGGGGCAAGAAAGTTCCCTGGCGACCGGCCGCGATGCGCTCGTGGTCCGCGACCATGACCGCTTGTTCCGCGACTTCCCGGAGGAAGGCCCGGGCGGCGGGATCGGTGCGCAGCCAGTCCAGGACCTGGCGATGTTCCTCGGGCGACAGACGGCCGTCGAGGTAGCGGACCAGGCGTTCCTTCCCGGAGGGACCGGCACTCATGGTGGGCCTCCATCGGGAACCCCGGTGGCTCGCAGTTTGCCGTTGATGCACTCCCTCAGGGCCTCGTGGAGGCGGGAGACGCGTTTGTAGATTGCGTCGAGCCCGAGGCCCATCTGTTCCGCGACCTCCTCGCAACTTCGACCGTCGAAGTAGCGCAGTCGGAGGAGGAGGCGCGAGGACTCAGGAACCGCCTGGAGACAGGACTCCAAGGCCTCCATCCGGGCGCCCTGGGGATGGGCCTGCGTGGACT
>CAIMTB010000038.1 GCA_903844265.1 uncultured Verrucomicrobiota bacterium | reverse complement strand
GAGATCGCGCTTCTGGCCCTTGTCGGAGCCCTTGCCGGTGCCGAGGCGTTTGATGTCGCAAAACACGCCCCCGGTGCGGAAACCGCGCGGGGCAACGAGGGAACCTTCGATGGAACGGAGCTTGGTCTTCATCTTCTCGGTCGAAAAACAGGACGATCTGCTACTTCAGCGAGCCGCTGCGATCCTTCAGCCAGTTCCAGTCCGCCGGCGGATCAGCCGGTGTTCCGGTGGGCAGTGCGCCTTTCACGGACGGAACCACGGTGCCACCAACGATCCAGCGATGCGTCTCGGCGTGGCTGTCGGCAAAGGAAAAATTCGCGCAGGCATTGTGGTACGAGGCGGGCAGGTTGCCCCACTTCGGCTCCTCCTCAAGGCGGTTCATGAAAAAGCCGTCGTTGATGGTGTCCGGATGTTCCTCGAGCAAGACGAACGTCTGCGAAGGCTTCGCAACATCCGAGGCGCGGAAGGCCTGGACGAACGACGGGTTGAACCGATTCGTCAATTCACCGGGATCCCCGACGAGGGAGTTCATCGCATAGCTGCGGATCCGCGGCCCCGCCTCGGACACCGAGTGATCCGACGGACACAGGAAAAGGCGGGGCGCCCGGCCGACGAAGCTGCCGAGGAGACCGTCGGTGAGACGGGCGATGTTCGTGTTGTCCTCGTTCACGCCCCAATCAAGGACGTGGTTGACCCAGGTCTGGCGTCGGGCGCGGGTCTCCCCGACTCCGTGGTTGTTCACCAACCGCTCGTCGTGGTCATCCGCGTACATTGTCCAGCCAAGCTGGAGCTGCTTCATGTTGCCGGCACAGGTCGCGCCGAGCGCGCGGGCCTTGGCCTTCGAAAGGGAAGGCAACAGCAGCGACGCCAGAATCGCGATGATCGCGATCACAACGAGGAGCTCAATCAGCGTGAACGCTGCCGGATGACGGCAGCGGACGGAGTGGGAAATTCGGCGGGACATGGCAATCAGGACTGGCCGGGAGTCGATCCTGAACTGGCGTGCGCGGCGATGCAAAATGCGGGACACGGGCTAGCCGAGGGCATTCGTTGACTCAGACCAGTCCCGCGGTCTCGGGGAATCCACTGAGAATATTGAAGCTCTGCACCGCCTGCCCGCTGGCCCCCTTGACGACGTTGTCCTCGGCGCTGAAGACGAGGAGCCGTCCCGATCGCGGGTCCAGGCGCCAGGCAATCTCGAGGAGGTTGGTGCCGACGACATTCTTGGTGTCAGGCAGGGCCTTTCCCTCGAGCAGGTGGACGAAGGGCTCGGCCGCGTAGGCCTCCTGATAACACGCGGCGATTCGTGCGCCCAGCGCGGCAGCCTCCGCCTCGGTTCGGAACTCGCTGGCCGGACTGAGATAGAGCGTCGTGTGGATCCCCCGGTTCACGGGGATCAGGTGGGGCGTGAACTGGATCACCACCGGTTGGCCCGCGACAATCGACAGCTGTTCCTCGATCTCGGAAAGGTGCCGGTGCTTGGGAACCCCATAGGCACGCACGCTCTCGTTGCACTCGCAGAAAAGGTAGTCCAACTCGGCCTTGCGCCCCGCGCCGCTCACGCCGCTCATCGAATCCGCGATGATGCCCGTCGACCGGATCAGTCCTGCACGCAGCAACGGCAAGGTCGGGAGCAGAATGCTCGTGGGATAACATCCCGGCGACGCCACAAGGCGGGCATCCCGGATCGCCGCGCGGTAGAATTCCGGCAGCCCGTAAACCGCCTTCTCGAGAAGGGCCGGCGCCGGATGCTCGTGGCCGTAGAATTCCTTGTAGCGCGCCGCGCTGCGCAACCGGAAATCAGCGCTCAGGTCGATGACCGTGCAGCCCTTCTCCAGAAGCGGAACCGCGAATTCCGCGGCGACCCCGTGGGGCAGCGCCAGAAACACCACGCCCGCAGACTGTGCGACCACCTCGACGTCGGGCTGGATGAACCTCAACGTCCGCGCCTGCGAATGCGTCGCGAACCGCGGGAACACCTGGGCCAGGGTCTGGCCCGCGTTGGGCCGCGACGTGACCGCCGACAGCTCGGCGTGCGGATGATTCAACAGGCGGTACACCAGCTCCTCGCCGGAGTAACCGGAAGCGCCGACGATCGCGACCTTGATTTTCTCGGGTTGGCTCATGAACGGATTGGGTTTGCTGTCCCATGGGGCATCGCCCCGGACCAGGCCGCCAGGCCGGCCCATTCCCGGCGTCCAGGGATCTCGTGGAGGGCCATGGAAATGGAAAACCCCGCCGGGTGTGCCGGCGGGGCGTTCGTGAAGCGGGAACGGATCAGCGCTTGCTGAACTGGAACCGCTTGCGGGCGCCGGGCTGGCCGTACTTCTTGCGCTCGCGCATACGCGGGTCGCGGGTCAGCAGGCCTTCGGCACGGAGCGATCCCCTGTGGTTGACGTCCGTCTGGAGCAGCGCACGGGCGAGCCCGTGGCTGACAGCCGTCGCCTGACCGATGGGCCCGCCGCCGTCCACGTTGACGCGGACGTCGAACTTGCCCACGGATTGCGTGGCGGAAAGAGGACGAAGCGCCAGCGTGCGCAGGGCGTCCGTTGGGAAATAAACCTCAAAGGCGCGGCCGTTCACCGACAGTTTGCCGGTGCCCGTGACGAGCCGAACACGGGCAGTCGCCGTTTTGCGGCGGCCCGTCGTGACAACCTCATTGGTCTTGGAATCGATCATGGCGACGAGGGGATTCGAAACTCAGGGATCGCGGTCAGGTCAGTTCGAGGCCGCGAGCACGGCCGGCTTCTGGGCCTCGTGCGGGTGGGTGGAGCCACTGTAGACTTTCAGCTTGGTGAGCAGACGGCGGCCAAGGCGGTTCTTGGGGATCATGCCTTTGACCGCATGATGGATCAGGTTCTCCGGCTGGGTCGCGCGGATCTGGGCCACGGAGCGGTATTTCTCGCCGCCCTTCCAGCCCGAGTAGGTCATGTACAGCTTGCCGTCCTCCTTGTTGCCGGTCAGGCGAACCTTCTCGGCATTGATCACCACCACGAAATCACCGGTATCCAGATGAGGCGTGTAGATGGGTTTGTTCTTGCCGCGGAGTATGTCGGCAACCTGGACAGCTAGGCGTCCGAGCACCGCGCCATCCGCGTCAATGACGTGCCAACCGCGCGCATCAGGATCCTGCTTGGGCAAAAAAGTCTTCATGTCTTCCCAACGAAAAAGGGACGGGGAACCTACCAACCAAGCCGTACTCGTCAACAGCCATTTCTCATGGCGTGCATTTCAGCAGGCGCCCGACACCCCCGTCTGAGCGTCCGAATCCACCGCCGCAAGAGTTCATCATCAGCTCCGGATAGCCAGCCCCGGATAGCCCCGGATAGCCCCGGAGAGTGTTCCAGATCACCGGGAGCACCCCCGGTCCCAGCACAACCGGGGTCGCACTCATACCTTGAGCACGATCTTGCCTGCAAGCTCGCCCGAATTCCGCACCGTGCTCTCCTCCTGCAAGCGGTGCGCCTCGGCGGCTTGCGAGAGCGGAAGGACCCGGTCGATGCGAGGCGAAAAACGGCCGTACATGATCCACCGGGTCAGGTCGTCCGCAGCCACACGCTGTTCCTCGGGCGACGCCGCGAACATCACGAAGCCGCGCAGCGAACAGCCCTTCACATAGAACGGGCCCACCGGAAACGGCGGCCTGGCCTCGCGCCCAGCCATCACGATCAGGCGACCGCGCGGCGCAAGCGCAGCCACGCTCTGCTCGAAGTCCGGTTCCCGCGCCGTCTCCCACCATACGTTCACCCCCTCCGGCACAAGCTTCCGAAGCTCGGTGCCGATGTCCTGCGTCCGGTAGTTGAAGGCCGCCTCCGCGCCCAGCTTCACGCAGGCCCGCACTTTCTCGTCCGTGCCCGCACTGCAGTACACCCGTGCCCCAAGAACCCGCGCCAGTTGGATCACGGTGGATCCCACGCCCCCGCTCCCCCCGTTCACGAAGATTGTCTCGCCTCTCTGCAACGCAGCCTCACGGCAAAGTCCCAGATGCGCCGTGATTCCCACCAGGGCTCCAGCAGCAGCCTGCTCGTCCGTCACCCCAGGCGCCGTCGGATAGGCCCACGCCTCATCGACCGCAATCTGCTCCGCGAACGTTCCCTGCCGCCCAAGCAGTCCCTGGTTGCTCCCCCAGACACGGTCGCCCTCCCGGAAATGCGTCACCTCGGGCCCGACCGACTCCACGATCCCGGCGAAATCACAGCCGATGACAAACGGCAACGGGATCGCCATCGAGACCAGACCCGAGCGGACGTAGGTGTCAATCGGGTTCACCGCAACCGCCTGGACCCTCACGCCTATCTGCCTGCCCTCCACTCGGGGCGCAGGCAGTTCGCCGAATTGGATGTTCTCCGGTGGGCCAGTGCGCTCGATGAAGGCGGCTTTCACAGGGCAAGCATCCGGGAAATCCGAGGCCCGGGCAATGGTCCGCTGGGGTCGCCGCGTCGAAAGACCCGATCCATCCGCTCGCCTCCGGCCGGCGAACTCGTCAAGATCCCCCAATGAATCGTGATGCGTGGTTCGTCTTCGCCGGGTTGGCCGCCGCCCTCGCTCTCGGACTCCTCGGTACGAGTGCCTGGAAGAAAAACGAGGAACTGCACACCGAACGGGCACGCCTCCAGGAGATGTCCGCGATCGCCCAGCAGCAGTCCGCCCGCCTCGCCGCCG
>CAIMTB010000037.1 GCA_903844265.1 uncultured Verrucomicrobiota bacterium | reverse complement strand
GGTGGCGATTCCGCCCGGCATCGATGCCATCGGGATGCACCGGATCACCTGGCCGCAAATGGGCGGCTTCATCCACAGCGTGGTGTCCTACCTGCTTGAGGCACCGGGAGCTGACGAAGGCGAGCCGACCTTCAAACTTCGAGACACGATAGTGCCTTACAAGCTGATGCTGACACCCGTGCCGGCGAAGGCCGCGTGACCGCGGCCTGCTGCGGTTTCAACGGCGCGCAGTTCATCTCGATCGATTGTAGGGCGAAGCTCCGGGCGTCAAGGTCGTGCGCGGTGAAGGAAACTCCGGCGAACGGGCGCCTCCACCTTGACTCCCGTCGCCCCGCCCGGGAGCTCACGCTTAGGAACTGCGCGCGGAGATCCTCCCCTTGGCCAACAGAAACGGAGCTCTGGACGGTTTGTCGGATCGGGTGAAAGCGGAATCGTTGTCTCTCCTTTGGGGCGGCCAAGAATTGGTAGGCCCTTTGGAGTCGAGAAGGCCCGGAGGACGTCCACGGCCTCCCGCCAACGGGAGCATCACGCAGGCGGGAGATCCGGATTGGTTCGGCCCAAACTGCTCGACCGCCTGGCGGCGTCCCTTTCGAGTGCTTCCCGGAGCGCCTGCTGGGCAATCCGGAAGTTCGCCCGCCGGAGTTTCGCGAACGCTTCACTGAGATTGACCAGCCCCACTTCTGCGGCCTTCTCCAGAACGCCGACCGTACCCGACACCCGAAGCTTCAGAGCCAACGCGCGATCTCGTCCTTCGCGTTCATCCAGCAGAATCCAATCAGCGCCGATAGTCTGAGCAAGGCTGATCGCGTCCGCTTCCCCCACATCGAGGTCCATCAGTGCGACGGCGCATTCCACTTCGCAGATCTCCACCCAAGACGGCGGGTTGAGTGCCCAGGATCGCACCAACCCGGGCGCATGCTCATCCGTCAACTCCCGACGAACACTGGCGGGGAGGTAGACGCGATCATACAAGCGATGGAGCACGTCGATGGCGCCGATCACCAAGAGGTATCGGATGGGACCGGTGTCAGCGACGACCAAGGTCATTTGGCCGGCAGCTTGGAGAGGGACTCCCGGTCAAGCTCCAGATCGGCCAGCGAGTATTCGCGCAGCGCACCATGCCGGGTGAGGAACTCGTCGGTCTGCCAGTAATCGAGGCCCAGCAGCCGCCTCACCTGCCCGCGCGAGAGCGTGCCCGCACGGTAACCGTCTGCGGCGAAACCTTCCAGGAGCCGTCTAGGAATCTCTGAAGAACCCCCAAGGGCCTCAGCCATGTCGTCTGGCAATTGGATGGTAACCTGCATGGCATCGATGAAGCGAAGCGATCGTCCGCTTCGCGTACCCGAGACACGTACCATTTTGCACGCGCTCAGGCAACCCGAGGTGGGGACGATTTGCAGAGCGCAGGGGAGGCCGGGGCACAAAGGTCCTTCTCCCGACCAGTCGAGGAAGTGCCTGGGTCCGATTCGCCCGAGGTTTCGTCGGGTGCGAGCGACGCCCAAGTGCGGAGGAGGGGAACCGCCCGAAACCAGAGGCAGTTGAGGATTGTTTACGGCACAATCCCCGAAAGCCTGCAACCTTCCCAACAACCAGCACCTTCACTTGTTCACGATCAACGGCGGCGATGAAGAGTTGTCCTCCAGCCCGCCACCGGTCGCGAACCGTTCCGCCAAACTCCAGAGCTCCTTGTTCAGGTTCACCCTGGAGTCGATCCCTCGCAGCGCCCGGACCGACCGCATCCGACCTCGGGCGTCGCGATGCCCGTCACAAACGCCACCGCGGATCAGGCCCTCCTGGACCTTGTTGAGGACCCGCCAAAGGTCGGGGCCCTCGTCCTCGATCCGCCGCGACAACAGCAGTGCCTCGGGCGACACCGGCGCCTCCGCCGCGGTCGGGTACCGGAGCCGGAGTGCGTGCCCTGCAAAGGTGCGGGCCTCCACGGGTTCCAGGATGCGGTCCCGAAACCTCTGGATCCGCCCGCTCAATCGCGGCATCTCCTCCAGGAGGCGGAGGCTCGCGTTCACCACCGTGCCAGGGTCGAGACCCGAG
>CAIMTB010000036.1 GCA_903844265.1 uncultured Verrucomicrobiota bacterium | reverse complement strand
GGATCACGGTAAATCTCCCGCCGAACCGGCCGCCGGTGATCACTCCGGACGGCACGAGCCTGGTGACGGCGGAGGATACAGCCAGCGGGGCGGTTCGATGGAGCATCACCGACGACCGGACCGGGGCGGGTGAGTTGAAGGTGACGGCGGTGTCGCTGGCTCCGTTGCTGGTGGTGAATTCGGGCATCTCGCTGAGTCGGACCGGGAATGTCTGGAGTATCTCGTTCCTGCCGGTGACGAATGCCACGGGGTCGGGCGCGCTGCGGTTGGTGGCCATGGACGCGGAGGGATTGGCGACGACGAAGGACCTGCCTGTGACCGTCACGCCGGTGAATCGTGCCCCCACGATCACGGGGGGCGTGGTGATGACCTTGTATCGGGACGGCGTGAGTCCGCCGATTCCGTTGACCGTGGGGGATGACCGGACGCCCTTGGATTCCCTGACGCTGCGGGCGTCATCCTCGGATTCGGTATTGTTTCCTAGGACCAACCTGGTGTTGGCGGGGACCGGCGCTTCTCGGACGCTGACCTTGGTCCCTGGGGTTGGGGCGTTTGGGAGCGCGGTGGTGGAAGTGGTGGTGTCCGACAACGAGGGGCTCACGGCCTCGACGGTCTTCCGGGTGACCGTTCTCCCGGTGAGTGAGTTGCCGGGTGGGGAGGAATGTTTTGCGGATGGCGTCCCGGCGGGATACGGGACCTTCAACCTGCTGAAGCACGCCAATTATGCGCAGGAGGTGGGGGGTGACCCGCGGGCGGTGGATGCGGCGGCGAGCATTGAGCTTCGGGCGCCGCCGAAGTACTCGATCCTGAGCGCGACGGTCTCCGGGGTGCCATCGTTCCGGGTGAACCTGCTTCGTCGGGACGACGGGTTGTTCCTCTGGTCGGAGTCAGGCGATGAGGCTGGCCTGTTGGTCGGGTTGCCATTTGGGGCGTGGAACACGACTTACAGGCTGGTGTTACCTGGAGGGCAGGCGTTCAGCGGTTTCTTCCCGTTCACCATCGTGTCGAACGTACCCCCGGCACCCAAGGTGTTGAACCTCGACGCCGCCCGTTTCGTGAATGCATCGGCGCCGTTCGCCCTGTCGTGGTTGCCGTGGACGCAATCGGGGACCAATGACCGGGTCCTGGTCACCCTTGTGGACGGGTCGGGAAAGATAGCGTATTCGGCGGCGTCGGATTGTTCGGGGGAGACGGTGTTGCAGAGGCGGAGTGCGGGCATCCAGATCCCTGCAGGCACGCTGACGGCGGACACGAGTTACTCGGGATATCTTACGTTTGGTGCGACCCAGTTGTCGGTGAACGACAGCAGTCCGCTATTGATGCTGCGGGCGTATCACTCGCGAACGACCCAGTTCGGTCTGCGAACCCTGGCCGCCGGGGGTGGTGCGGCGGCGAGCTTTGGGAGTCCGCGGGTCTTTGGGAGCAGCCTGGTGGTCACGATGCGGGGAACCTCAGGCGTGACGTACGGGATCGAGGCGTCGCCTGATTTGGTTGTGTGGAGTCGGATGGATGAGATTGCCATCCCCTCGAGTGGCTCGGCGGAGCTGGCGATTCCCTATTCGCTGGATCTCTCGCGGCGATACTTCAGGGCCGTGGTGGTGGCCAAGCCCTGAGGGTTTCAGGGGATCTTGGCCTCGGGATGGCGTTCGCGGATTGCGCGGCGGACTCGTTCCACCTCATCCGGGGTGTTGAGCCGGCGGTGCATTCGGCGATCGAGGGAATCGAGGAGGGATAGCCAATCCTCGAGTGGCGGG
>CAIMTB010000035.1 GCA_903844265.1 uncultured Verrucomicrobiota bacterium | reverse complement strand
CCGCCAATGATCGCCGAGAACAGACCCTGTTCAGGCTTTGCACCCGAGGCGATGGCGAACGCCACCGAAAGGGGAAATGCCATGACCATGACGTTCAGGCCCGCACCAAAATCGCGACGGAACTGCCCGCTGGAATAATGCTTCAGCGTCTCGAAAAACTTGGGCTTGAGCGGAATCGGAAGGTTCATGAGGAAAAGGGAGGGTCTCCCTTCTCGCGCGATTCGGACTTCACGCTGCCGCCGATCCCGTCGGGAACGCGCGCGTGGCTGCCCAAGCCAACCCACCGCAGCACCTCGAGCATCTGGGAGGCTTCCCCCGCCTCAAACAACCGGGACATCATCCGGGCGTCCTTCGATAAACGGGCCAGTCCAGAAACGACCTGGAGATATTGCGTCGCAGCGGCCACCGGAACAGCCAGGAGAAAGACGAGGCGCACCGAGGCCACCGCAGCCGATCCCCACCGCAGCGGCACATCACTGCGACCCACGGCGAACGAAACCTCCTTCAGCCCCGTCATGCGCGCATGGGGGAATGCCAGGCCCGCTTCGGTGTCCGTGCCCGCCAGAAATTCCCGATGGATTGCGGCTTGATAAAACGGCAACGCATCCGGGATCCGGTTCCCCAATTGCAACGCCTCAGCCAGCTCCTTGATCACGGAAGCTGCCTCGCCCCCGCGCAGTTGGGGGATGATCAGACCGGGGCCGGTGAAATCCGCCAATGTCACCGCGGGCGTCGCGGAAAATGGGCGTTCAGAGGGCATACGAGTGGGACCAGCGTGCGCCGCTTCGGTGGAGCGCCAGAAGCGCCGGAACCATCCCCGCCAAGCTCGCGTTCACCTCGGCTGCCTTTGCACGCCGATCGAACTGGGGCGACTGCAACGCCTGTACCTGTTCCAAAAGTGTCCTCATCCTCCCGCCCCACGCAGAAGGCAGGCCAAGCAGGGGTGGGGTTCGGGCAGATGCCTTGTCCGCTGGCTTTCGGCCCGTTTACCGGGCGGGTCGCGTCGTCTGTGCATCCCCTGCACAGGCCATCTTCGCTTCGTGCACAGTCCGCATGCAAGCGGATCGGAGCACGAGCATGGGCTCACCGCGGCTTTCCCCTCCGGCCGCACTTCAAACAAGGGGACGGGTCTTTTGCAGGACATCCGGCCTGTTTCGCGGCCAGAAACCCGAGCACTGGGGCCTGTTCGCCTGGGCCCGGTCAATCCCTTTGGAAGCATGACCTGAGTTGCGCTCGATGCAGCAGCCCTGCTCTCATCGCGGCCGGATGCCTGAAGCCGCGGAACCTTCATCTCTCCCCCTCAGCGCACGGCTGAGGCGCGCGTTGCCGCAGGGTTTCTTCCGTCCCCTCGCCCGACCGTCGGCGCCGGTGTACATCGATTGCGCGGACCGGCTCGCCGAGAGCGCCGACGAGGGCGGACAAGTCACGCACAGCGACGCCCAGATCCTGATCCGCGAAGTCCTCGCCGCGCACCCCCAGGCTCAACTTGGGGACGACGAAGGCGCGGGCTTCGGCGACCTTCGGCAGCGCGCAGGGCAGTTCTACAACAAACTGATCGAAGCCGGATGGCTCCAGGAACGCCGCGTCAGCCTCGACGAACGCTGGGTCCTCATCACCCCGGGGCTGCGGCTCCAGCTGCGCACGCTCCGGGAAATGGCGAACACCAACCCGGCCGACCTCAAGGACTTCGCCGCAACGTTGCGTTCGATCTGCCAAACGCTCTCCGACGGCGCGGCGCTGGATCCCTGCAAACTGGGCCCGGAGGAATTCAGGCAGACGGTGAGGGAACTCCTGGATCGCGTGCAGCGGTCAATCGACCAGATGCACGCGGTCGAGACGCTGATCCTGCGCCACGAGGAGGACCAGAGAACCAGCGAGTCGCCGGGCGAGACACTCCGCCGGTTCCTCATCGAGTTCCACGCCGGCGAACACATGGTCTGCTACGACGCCCTCCAACAGGGCGGCCTGCTGCCACGCCTGCTTCGGGCGCGTGTGGTCGTGCAGGATGCCCTGGCCAATCCCTTCGCCAAGGAACGCCTCGCGGAAGGCGTGGCCAGCCATCGCGGGCTCTGCACCACCGACGCCTACATCGAGGCGGAACGACAGCTCCTCACGCTCGACAAAGGCCTCGCTTCCATCCCCGCCCGACAACGGATCATCGACGGTCGGATGGCGGATTTCTGCCGGCTTTCCAAACAACGCTACATCTACCAGACCGAGATGCGCGGTCGCCGAGCCGAGCAGGTCAAAGAATTCCTGGACGCCGTGAACGGCCGGCACGCAGGACAGTCCTTCGCCGATCTGGCCAATGAACCCGGCCTGCCCCTGCTCTCAGCCGAGGTTGCCATCCGCTTCGGAACGGATGCCCTGTTCCGTCCGCGTCGATCCCGCCCCCCCGTGATTCTCGAAATTGGAGAGGCTCTTGACTCCGATGAAACCCCCGAAGCCCAGGAACTGATCCGGGCCCGGAACCTGTACGCCGTCACGCCCCAGCGCGCCGGGCGCTTCATCGAGAAGATGCTGCCCGGGAAAGGCGGTTCCATCTCCACCTCCGACCTGCGCCTCGTCACCGAGGATGATTTGCTGGACCTCCTGGCCGCACTCGCCTTCGAGCGGGCCACGGGCGCGGTGCCGCATCATCCCATCCTCTGGCAGGTGGAATCGGAACGGACCCTGCACGGACTCGAACCCGCCAACATCCCCACCGACCTCATCGCCGGTCGCCGCATCGAGCGGCTCCGCATCGAACGTATCTCATGAACCTCCCCTGGCCATCCTTCTGGCAACACGTCCCGGAGCCCGACCGCCCGGCCCTGCGCGACGCCCTCGCTGAACTGCTGTCCACGGGCGTCCTCCTCGGCGATGAGGGCCGGGCCCGCGAGATCTACCTCACGGCGCGGGATTACCTCCGGGAACTGGGCGAGTACCTCTCCCCGCTCAACCTGACCCTCATCCCCGACCCCGACCGCCCCATCCTCCAGGCCCGACCTGTGGCCGGGGAGTGCGATCTCACGGCAAGGTTCACCAAGGACGAGTCGCTCCTGATCCTCGTGCTCTGGCGCCTCTACCACGACACACGCATGGAACGCGCCGTCGATGCCGTGGTCGTCAGTGCCAACGAGATTTTCCAGGCCTTGAAACTCACCTTCGAAAACATCGAGCCCCCGGCCGAAACCCATCTCGAACGGATGCTCGCCCGCCTCCGAAGCCGACGTCTGGTCCGGTTCCAACGCCACGAGGATCCCCTGCGGTTCGGCGAATCGGCCGTGGAAATCCTGCCCACCCTGCCCCGCGTCATTCCGTTCGAGAACACGCAGGCCTGGGAACAACTGGTTCAGCTGCACACCACCCGGAAGATCGACAACGAAACCGGACGCGGCGAGGAGGTCGCACCATGAGTGGCCAACGCATCT
>CAIMTB010000034.1 GCA_903844265.1 uncultured Verrucomicrobiota bacterium | reverse complement strand
GTCGGGTGAGCCGGTCGGGGTGGGTAGGGCGCGCACTCCGCTGCGCGCCGTCCTTTGCGGACACCCAGGCACGGCGCCCTCGGAGAGGCCGCCCAACCGCCGAGAGTCCGAGGATCTTCTGTGGGACTTCCGGTGCATCCAAAGACGCACCCTCCACAGGCTAAAGGTAGGGCGCGCACTCCGCTGCGCGCCGGCCTTTGCGGACACCCAGGCACGTCGCCCTCGGAGAGGCCGCCCTACCGCCGAGAATCGGGGGCCAATAGCGGGACTGATCTCTCCGGGCTGGCATGGGCGCGAAAGCCTGTGAATATGGGCCGGCATCACGGTGAGGAACACGCGCGGCCTGCTTGTTGGCGGGGGCCGGTTCGGCGCCGTTGCCGGAACATCGCAAGCCATTGAACGCCATGCCCTCCACCCCTTCCGCTCCCGTGACCCTCGGCCTGATCGTCGGTAATCGCGGTTTTTTTCCGGCCCACCTGTGCGACACGGGCCGTGCCGAAGTCCTGAAAACCCTTGAAAGCGCTGGTTTTCGTGTCGTGGCGCTGCCGGTGGACGCCACCCGGTTTGGCGCCGTGGAATCGTTGTCCGACGCCCAGAAATGCGCGGACCTGTTCAAGTCCAACGCCGACAAGATCGACGGGATCGTGGTGACGCTGCCGAATTTCGGGGATGAACGGGCGGTGGCGAATACCATCCGTTGGTCGGGGCTCGATGTTCCGGTCCTGGTCCACGCGTTCAAGGACGCGCAGGCCTCGATGACCATCCGGGACCGACGGGACTCGTTCTGCGGCAAGATGTCCGTGTGCAACAACCTGCGGCAGTACGGCGTGCCGTTCAGCCTGACGCGGTTGCATACGGTGAACCCGTCCGAGGCGTCGTTCGCCGCCGACCTCCACGATTTTGCGGTCACGTGCCGCGTCCTGCGGGGTCTGCGCGGTCTGCGGATCGGGGCGTTGGGTGCGCGACCGACGGCGTTCAACACCGTGCGGTACAGCGAGAAGCTGCTTGAGAAGTCCGGGATCAGCGTCGAGACCCTTGATTTGTATGAGCTGTTCGGCTGGGTGTCGAAGATGTCCGACGCTGACGCTGCCGTGCAGGCGAAGCTGGCGGAGATCCAGGGGTACGTGGTGGCGCGGAGCGTTCCTGCCTTGGCGTTGATGAAGATGGCGAAGTTCGGGGTGGCGGTGGATGGGTGGATGGAGCGGACCCGGCTTGGGGCGACGGCGATCCAGTGCTGGACGGCGATGGAGGAGTTCTTCGGCGTCGTGCCCTGCACGCTGATGTCGATGATGAGCAACCTTGGCATGAGCAGCGCGTGCGAGGTGGATATCCTGGGAACCGTGGCCATGGTCGCGATGGTCCAGGCCAGCGGGCGTCCCAGCGCGCTCGTGGACTGGAACAACAACTACGGCGATGATCCGGACCGTGGCGTGATCTTCCACTGTTCCAACCTGCCGAAGGATCTCTTCATCGCGGAGGGCGCGGGGAGCCCGACGATGGATTACCAGGAGATCATCGCCGGGGCGGTAGGGAAGGAGAACACCTATGGGACTGTTGTCGGGCGGTTGAAGGCATCGCCGTTCAGCTATCTCAGGGTGACGACGGACGATGCCGCAGGCCAGGTCCGGGCCTATGTTGGGGAGGGCGACATTACGAACGATCCGCTGACCACATTCGGCGGGGTGGGCGTGGTGAGGATACCGAATTTCCAGAAGTTACTCCGGTATATTTGTGAGAACGGGTTTGAGCATCACGTGGCGGTCAACCCGGCGCGGATAGCGGTTGGATTGAAGGAAGCGCTAGGCCGATATCTTGGATGGGGTGTGTATCATCACGAGTGAGCCTGGGAACGGCGCAACGCCGGACAGCGTCGTGAACGGCGCTGTCCGGCAACCTCCTCTCCGGGCGTGTTTCAGGGATGCCTGGCGGATGCGGGGCTGCTCACGCGCTCGGCGGGCCCCAGGGCGCGGAGTTCGAGCTTGAGGCTGGTGGCGTCCTGTGGCGCGGAGCGGAGGGACACCTTCAGAATTCCAGGGCCGGATGCGGCGGCGGCGTTGACCTGTGCCCGGGAGGTTTCCTTCCAGTTCGAGTCACAGACCGAGGCCTCGGAGCCTCCGGTGTAACGAACGTTGCCTCCGGGCGGCAGTGGTACGTCTCCAAGATCAAGGGCCACATGGCCGTTGATCTCGAGTCGGACGCCGGAGATGGGCTTCTTGGAGACCGAGTGCAGGTTCCAGTGGAGGGCCTGGGTGCCGGCGGGCGGGTTGAACTCGAGGAAGGTCGGTGAGGTTTGCTGGGCGTCGTGGGTGGCCTTGGCGACATGGACTTCGCGGAGGTCCCATTGGCCCGGGCCGGTGGAGGTGAGGTGGAACTCACGCGAGTTGTCGCGGAGCCGCGCCTTGATCTCCGGGGGAAACGCGGCGGTCATGCGCGCTGTTTCCCAGGCGTTGATGGCGGCGAGGATGGTGGGGAGCGCGCCGAATTCCCTGACGGCCGACGCGGAATCCGGAGCGGCCTCGAGCTGTGCCGTGCTGGCGAGGCTGGAGGCGAGGGCGAACCCGGCGTCGAAGCCTGCGGCACGGGCCAGGAGCCACTCGGCGTCCTCGAGGCTGGTGTCTGCGCGCAGGGCGAACCAGCCGAGCATATGCGGCATGAGATTGCGCTCGAAGTGGAGTTGGTTCTTGAAGCGGTAGAGCGTCTGGCTTTCGCGGAACCCGGCGTACCAGGGTTCGCCCCAGTTCATGCGGGTATAGACATGCCAGTTGAAATGACCCGGGTTGCTGGCGTCGTTGATGGTCCCGCGGAGCGAAGGATCGAGCGCCTCGTACCAGGACTGGGTCAGGAGCGTCCGTCCGTATTGTCCCATGCCGGTCGACCAGCCGCCTTCGAGGCCGTCGAGGGAGATCTGCATCGTCCCGGCGTGGTTGCACAGTCTGGCGATGTTCCGGGCCACCTCACGGGTCAGATCGGCATCGGTCAGGAACACCTTGTATCCGTGGTCCATGAGTTTGCCCACCGCTGCCCCGGCCGCATGGGCCGAGGCGTGGGTCCCCCAGGCGCCGCGTTGGCAGTCGAGCAGCCGCCACGGCGCGTTCGTCGAGGCGGAGGCGTATTTCACGAGCTCGTCGCCGATGACCACGGTGTTCATGTCGGTGGTCTTCCGGAAATAGTCAGGCGCGGCGATTGGAATTTCCCTTGTCGACTCATCCACGGCCGATGCGAGCGTGGAGGTTCCTATCCGGGCGAGGCGCGGGTCTGGCTTCGGAGTCACATAGGAATCGTTGGGGGTGATGAAGTTGGACAGCGTATGGAATCCTATCCGGACGCCCTGTTTCCGTGCCTTTTCGACACAGGCCCTGAGTCCGTCCCAGCCATTGGGGAAGAGGCTTTTCTTGAGGGTGAAATGGCCCCAGGTCTCGAAGGGCGAGCTGTGATAGAGATAGCCCAGTCCGGCGCGCCGTGTCATCTCGATGGCGCGATCGACATTCTGCTCGCTGAAATCGACGATGAGATAGGAGGCGCTGGCGAGGGGGGAAGTCTTGGCCCAGACGCCGTCGAGCAGCGGGTGGGGGAGGTTTTCGGCGATCTCGATGGCGCCGAGGGTCTCGAGGGCCTGGCGGGCGGGGCAGGCGAAGAGCGCGATGCGGGTGCCGATGATGCCGCCGTCGCGATAGGCAGGAGCGACATAGCGTTCGTGGCCCCAGTTCTCGATGACACGATCCCGGTCGCGGTTGCGGCAGTAGGCCTGGAGCACGCTCCCGAAAGGTGCGTGGCGCGCGGTGTCGCCACGGAACGACTGTCCCTTGCCGAGTTCGGCGGGGAGATTCGGGTAACTTCCGGTGTCATCGGCGCCGTACTCGGACTCGATGTCATTTTCAGCGGAGGGATGACCTCCGAGGGTTCTTGCGTTCAGGGCCTGGATGCCGACGGCGAACTCGGTGTCGCGCACCACGCCGATCACCTCGCCGATGATTTCGCCGATGGTGGTGGGATAAGGCCCCCAGAGGGCGATCTCGACGGCGTTTGTCGTCTGGATCTCGAGAAGTTCCAGCGTGAGGTGCGTCGGTTTCGGGTCGGCGCGGATGATCGCGGTGATTCCAGCGGCACCGAACCCCAGGTGGAGACGCCTGCTGTCGGCGCTCCAGGTGGCGGTCGTGGGCGCGAGCAGCTTTCCGCCCGTGCGGAGGCTCAGGAGGGGCGCGGGTTGGCCGGGAGCCAGATAGTTCCGGCCGTCGGAACTTCGCCCGATCGCGGTGAATGATCCCCGGGTGTCGAGGGTGAACGTGGCGTCACGGGTGTGGAATTCGGCGCATGTTTCTCCGATCGCGGAGGTGGAGAGCAAGGCCCAGAGCAGGAGGGCGAGGCGTTTGGGGGGGGTGAAGGGCATGGGTCGTGGTCGGTTGCGGCCCGGCAAACGGATCGCGGGAGGTCGGTTGTGCTGGCGGGTCGGGCTTGGCGTATTGGGTGATGGGGTGATACCCGAGGTTTGGGGGCAGGGGCAAGGTCCCCGGGGCGACGAACGGAATGCATGGGCTGGGGAGGCCGGCAGATCGCCACTGCCCGCCACGTCGACCAAAGACCTGTCCCCTGATTGCAGCATTGGGCGCAACCCGTTGGGGTGGAAGACATCCTTGGACCCGTTCACCCACAGACCAAAGACCTGTCCCGCTATTGATCGGCGCGTCATTTGGCTGCTCGGTTCTGGTCAAGCTGGGAGGCCCATGCCAAGCATCCCGGGCCTTTCCCCATGAAATCGATGCTGTTACCTGTCTGGCTCCGGCAAGGATTCCTCCTTTCGGTGGCTGCTGGCGTTGCTGGAATTGTCTCTGTCGCGGCACAGACACCGCCTGCGAAGGCTCCGGTGGATCCGCTCCTGGAGTATCGGTCTTTCGCGATGCAGCGGGACGGCAACGCGGCCCGTGGGGCTGTCCTGTTTGCGGATGAACAGCGCGTGGCGTGTACCCGGTGTCATACCGTCGACTCGAAGGGCGGGCGGGCGGGGCCGGACCTGTTTTCGGTGGGCGACCAGTTTTCGCGGAGCGAGTTGATCGACGCCGTGCTGACGCCGTCGGCGAGGATCGCGGTGGGTTATGGGTCGACGGTGGTGGAGACACGCTCGGGCGAGGAGTACGAGGGTGTGCTCAAGGGGGCCACCGAGGCGTGGATTGAATTGATGGGGGGCGATGGGAAACCGGTGCGGATCGCGACGGCGGACATCCGGGAGCAGCGCGGAAGCAATCGATCCCTGATGCCGGAGGAATTGCAGGCCGGTTTGTCGAGGCAGGAGTTCGACGACTTGATCGAGTATCTGGTGGGCTTGAAGCAGCCGGCGAAGACGTTGGCCAACTTCCATGGGATGCCCGAGGTCATCCCCATGCTGGCGCATCCCGTTGGCGTGCATCCGTTGCTGGACGCCGACCTGCAGGTGCCGGCGGTGGCGGGCGGTCCGACCCTGGGCCTGACCTGGTTCGGCCAGATCCCTGGATTTCCCGGACGATTTCTGGTGGCCCACCAAACAGGGATTCTCTGGGTGGTGGAGAAAGGAGCGGGGCCTGGCACGAAATCGGTCTTCGCCGACTTCACGTCCCAGACCTTCAGCCTGCGCGGTCCGAACGGGGTCCTGGGCCTGACGTTCCATCCCCGCTTTGCCGAGAACCGCCGGTATTACGTGAAGCAACAGGTCTTCGAGGACGGGAAGATCACGACGCTGCTGCTTGAGCGGGAGATGACGCCGGATTTCAGGCACGACTCGGGCAAGCCCGCCCGACGCCTCCTGAGGATCCCCGCCGTGGCAGAACATCACAACGGGGGTTGTTTGCAGTTTGGCCCCGACGGATTTCTCTACTTCGGCATGGGCGATTCGGCGCCGAATTTCGACCCGCAGGGTCAGGCGCAGGATCTGCGATTGCTGTTCGGGAAAATGCTTCGGATCGACGTCGAACACCGGGATCCGGGACTGGAGTACGCCATCCCTTCGGACAACCCGTTCCGGGGAAGGGGCGATGCGCGGCCGGAGATCTGGGCCTATGGCCTTCGCGAGCCGTGGCGTTTCAGCTTTGATGCGCTTACCGGCGAGTTATGGGTGGCGGACCTGGGACAGGAGCGGGGAGACGAGATAGACATCGTGCATCCCGGCCAGAATTACGGATGGAACGTCTACGAAGGATTTGAGTTGTTCAGCAACGGTCATCGCCGCGAAGGGGAGAAATATGTGGCGCCGATCTTCGCCGTGCGTCGCAGCCAGGGCACCTCGATCATCGGCGGGTATGTGTATCGCAGCGATCCTCATTCCTCCTTCTACGGCGTTTATATCTTCGGAGATCATCAGGCGAAGCGTATCTGGGGACTTACACAGGAGCATGGCTCGCTGCAGAAGGTCCACCAGTTGGCGACCCTGCCGCAGTTGATCACGGCGTTCACCGTGGACGAGTCGGGCAACGTGTACGT
Organism: uncultured Verrucomicrobiota bacterium; assembly: GCA_903844265.1. GTDB lineage: Bacteria > Verrucomicrobiota > Verrucomicrobiia > Limisphaerales > CAIMTB01 > CAIMTB01. Next base: position 14,279 of record CAIMTB010000034.1, on the reverse strand, counting down.
CCTGGGCTACCAGGGAATGGTCTACCAACTGGACTTCAGCGGCTCCCGCTTCGACCAGGTGGCGCCTTCCCCGGTTTCCACCCAGTCCCAGAGCCCGTTGGGGAAGTAGAGGGGCTCTTCGCGGCCTTTGGATCTGGCCCGGCTGAACAGTTCGCCTTCGGACTTCACGTCCTCGGAGGTGGAAATGGGATGCCATCCCCGACAGCTCGGAGATGCGGCCCCGGCTGTGGGGGGATCCATTTGCCTTGCGGGAGCGATCGCAGGGCTTCGACACTGGCGGCGTTCCTGTGCGCGTCATGGGCTTGGACGCGGCACCCCGATGAGAACACTGCACCTTTACATCCTTCGGGAGATGCTGGCCACCATCGCGGTGGCGGTGCTGGTGTGCACGGGCCTGTTGCTCCTTGGGAACCTGCTCAAGGAAATCCTCGGGCTTCTGATGTCAGGCCAGGCGAGCCTGGCGGTCGTGGTGCGTGGCGTCGGGCTGCTGATCCCGTTCGTGCTGGCCTTTGCCCTCCCGATGGGCGCCCTGACGGCGTCGTTGCTGGTGTACGGGCGCCTGAGCGCGGACCAGGAGCTGACGGCTGCGCGGGCGAATGGCATCAGCCTCATTTCCCTTGCCGTCCCCGCCCTGTTGCTCGGCCTCGCGCTCTGCGGCGTGTGCGCCTGGGTGAACCTTGATCTCGCTCCGCGTTGCCGCGTGGCCTACAAGGGATTGTTCAAGGAACTCGCCCAGGAGAAGGCCCGCGATCTCATCACCCCGGGACGCTTCGTGACCGACTCACCGGGCGTGGTGATCTATGCGTCCGAGGTGCACGGCGACGAGATCAAGGACGTTCTGTTCTTCAGGCTTCTGGACGGTCGCAAGGTCCTGGACGTGCGGGCGCCTCGGGCGCGGTTGGAACTCCACAAGGAGCAGCGCGAGATCACGGTGACGTTTTTCGACGCGCGGATTCTGGAGTGGGTGCCGCACGTGGCAGGCGTCACCAACGAGGCGGTCGAGATCCAGGGAGGAGAGTCGGGATCGTGGCAGCCGATCACGGGCGGGTTGGTCGTGCCGATCAAGCTGCCGCCGTCGCTGGATTCCGGCGGCATCCCGCCCTACAGCGACATGACCTTCCGGCAGTTGCTGGGCGAGCGGCGCGAGTTGATGAAGCTGGGCATGGGGATTTTCGAGGTCACGCCCATCGACGTGCAGTTGCACCGCCAGGTGGCATTCAGTTTTGCGACGTTCGGGTTTGCACTGATCGGTATTCCACTTGGCGTGCGCTCCCATCGCCGCGAGACGAGCGTGGGCATCGCGGTCGCCATCGCCCTGGTGCTGGTGTACTACGGGTTTCTCATCGTGGCGCAGGCGCTGGAGACCAAGCCGGAGGCCGCCGCGTGGGTCATCGTGTGGATGCCGAACGTGTTGTTCCAATCGGTTGGGGCGTGGCTGCTGTGGCGTGTCAACCGTGGGAAATGACGGGACCCAAGACGGGAGACGGATGGAGGAATTCATGGAAGAGGCTCATCCGGGTTCCAGGGCGTGGTGCGCCATCGTCGGCCTCCCGCCACCGAGCGGACGATCCGTGGCATCGATCCTTTTGAGGCTCGTGTTGGCGGTGTTGTCGTTGATCCTAGCAGGCGTGAAGGCCATTGCGACGGATGCCTCCGAGGCGACGGAGACCCAGGTCACCTCGGGTCGTGGGGGCAGGATCCTGACCAACATCGGGGTCTGGTCGCCCGACAGCCGCTGGCTGGTCTACGACACCCGGTCGGATGCGGCGGGTGACGATTTCAACGGAACCCGGATCGAGGCCGTGAACGTCGAGACGCGCGAGGTGCGGTTGGTCTACGAGAGCCGGCATGAGGCGCGATGCGGGGTGGTGACGTTTCATCCCAAGCGCTGGCAGGTGGTGTTCATCCACGGACCCGAGAATCCCACGCCCGACTGGACCTACGGACCCTTCCATCGGCAGGGCGTCTGTGTTGACTGGGATCAGCCGGGGGTCGCGGTTTCGCTGGATGCACGCGACCTGAGCGAGCCGATGACGCCGGGCGCGCTGCGCGGAGGATCGCACGTCCACGTCTTCAACGGGGACGGCACCCTGGTGAGTTTCACGTACGAGGACCACGTCCTGGCACTGGCCCGGGGAGCCGGGGGCGCCGATCTGAACCAGCGCAACATCGGCGTCAGCGTCGTGGGACGGCCGGTGACGGTGAAGAAGGATCACGTGCGTAATCATGACGGCAAGGCGTTCACGGTGCTGGTGTCGCGGACCGAGAACGCGCCGCGGCCTGGCTCCGATGAAATCCAGAAGGCGTTTGAGGAAGGATGGGTCGGGACGAACGGGTACGTGAGATCGGACGGGCGTCGGCAGCTCGCCCTGGCTTTCCAGGGACTGGTCATCAATTCGCGCGGCGAGACGAATTCCGAGGTCTACATCGCGGAGCTTCCGGCGGACCTGACGGTTCCGGGTGCGGGACCTTTGGGGGGAACCGCCGTGAGCCGACCGTCCCCTCCCCATGGCGTGGAGCAGCGCCGGCTCACGCGAACTGCGGATCGCAGATTTGCAGGGATCCAAGGCCCGCGCCATTGGCTGAGGGCGTCGCCGGATGGAAGCGCGATCGCCTTCCTGATGAAGGACGATGACGGTGTGGTGCAGTTGTGGACGGTGTCGCCGCTGGGTGGGCCGCAGCGGCAGATCACGCGAAACGAACATCCGATCGCCTCGACGTTCACCTGGAGTCCGGATGGCCGAAGCCTGGCGCATACGATGGACCGCAGCATCTGCCTGACGGACGTTGCCCACGGCACGACCCGCCGATTGACGGCACCCACTTCCGAGCGCGAGGCGCCGCGACCCGAGGCGTGTGTCTTTTCGCCCGACGGCACGAAGGTCGCCTACCTACGCAACCTCACCGACACGGACGGGCTGCGATCGAACCAGATCTTTGTTGTCTCCGCCCGGTGAACGGGGAGCGGATCAGTCGAAGTCACACAGGGCCTCGACGCGGGCGGCGGAGCCGTCGCGGAGCCAGCCGTCGAGTTGTGCCTGGTCCTTGAGTTGTTGGCCGCGCCAGCGGGGGACGAGCAGGTAGCGGGTGTCGATCTCGGGCAGCGCGCTGAGGTCGCTCCAAAGCTTCTCGAACTGGGCGACGGGGAAGACGTCTTCCTGGCCGTGGCCCCATCGTTTCTTGACCTCCTTGATCGTCACGTACGTGGGGAGGCGCGAAGCGAGATGCCGGATGGCGTCCGCGATCCGGTGGGTTGCCGCGGGGTCGCCGGAGTCGGCGGTGAGAATGGTTTCCCGGGTGAGTCCGAGGACGGCGAGGAACCGGTCGAGGTCGATCCAGGTCGTCATGGAGTTGTAATAACTCAGTCGGAACTCGTCCTCCTCGCGGGGCATGGCGAGGCCCTCGACGAGACGGGGGCGTCCATCGACCCTGGCGAGGCCGCCACCGCGGTCCTCGAGGCGGCGGGTGATGACCTCGAAGGTGAGGCAGGCTTTGCCGGCGAGGTGGGCTCCGAAGGCGGTCGGGTCGGCGTTGCAGCCGGTGGTGTCGATGTTATGGAGGAGCAGGTGGCGGAGATTGGGGCGTTCGCGGAGGAGCCTGGCGAGGACGCCGTTGCGGAGGAGGTTGGGGATCTCGAAGAAGTGGCCCACGGGGTGGAGGCACTGGAGCGGGAGATTGTCCGTGTAATCCGTCGCCTCCCCAGCGGATCGGGCCCAGCGGATGAGGGCGCTTCGCAGGCTGTCGCGGACCTTCTGCTGCTGTTCGTCGAGGAGTTGCTGGGGCATGTCCTCCCATTGGAAGCGGAGATCAAGCTCGGTCGGGATGAGCCGAAGTCCGACGGCGCGGCCGGTGGAGAGGAGGAGCGGGCCCGGGTAATGGTAATTGCCGGCACGTTCCAGGAAGGCCTGGATGGGTCGGTGGGTCAGGTAGCTGGTGGAGACGACGTGCGGCAGCGGGGTTCCCGCGAGGCGACCGATGCGGCGCGACTTGGCGAGGTGGAGTTCGATGAAGGTGCGGTGTCTCCCGTGCAGCTTGCTGAAGGGGTGGAGGGCCTTGCAGACGCCGGCGCCCTGGGTCCACCGGGAACCTGCCCCGGCCGCGAGCGTGACCACCGCGAGTTCGCCCCGGCGGAGGGCGGCGAGTCCGGCCTCACGGTGGCTGGACTGCGTGGCTGCCTCTGTCGTGTCAGGAATGTCCGGGCACGCCGAAACGTCGGAAGGATGGACGTCCTCGATCAGGCAGTCGGCGCGGAGTCGGTTCTGGGCGAGGCCGATGCGTCGGGCGCGGAGGTCGTTGCGGATCTGTTCGTGGAGGGCGGCGTCGAATCCGTTGGTGGCGAGGAGGTCGCGGAGGCTGGCGCCGCCGTCTGCCGCGCTGCGCTGGCGGGGCAGGAGGGTGTCGAACAGTGTCTGGACCATGCCGCGGAGCTCGGGTCGGGTGCGGCAGGCGGCTCCGAAGCGGTCGAGTTCGGTGCGGCGTGTGCGTGGGAGCTCCTGGATATCGCGGCGCAGGAGGGCGGGCATGGTCAGCGCGTAATACCCTGCGGGCAGGAGTGCGTCGTCGCCGGAGAGGAGGTCGGCCCAGGTGCCGCGCTCGTTGATGGTGTAGTCGAAGACCACCGGGGACATCGCGAAGGGCAGCGCGTGCTCGAGTTCGGACTTGAGCTCGAGCATCAGGGCGAGGAGGCGGTCCTGAGCCTCGGCTTTGCGGTGGGGGGCGAACATGAAGCCCATGCCGCCGCCGCTCATTCCACCCAGCATCCAGAATCCCCAGAAATCAGCGCCGAAGGCGGCATGCGTACGTTCGATGAGGGCTTCGGTGAAGTGGGTGGAGGCCCAGGGGATGATGGACTGGATGGGGCCTTGGAAGTTCCGGGTGGTGGCTCCGCCGATGGCGCGGATGTCGCCGCGGGGCAGGGCCTCGAGGATCTCGTCGAGGATGGTGTGCATCGAGCCGCGTGCGGCCCATTCGGGACCGGAGCGGAGGAGATATTTTTCGGTGACCATCTCGAGGATGGGACCGACGTTCTGGGCCATGCCACCATGCACGAGGACGAGGGAATCCTGGAGGGCGCGACGGGCGCTTTCGGGGACCTGGTTGCGGTCGAGGACGTGATGGCGCGGCATGAGGCGGCCGCGGGAGATGCCGTGTTCGGGGTCGCCTTCGCCCGCGGCGACGCCGGTGATCAGCTTGATGCCGGGCCAGACGCCGCCGGAATCCTGCCAGCCGCCGCCGGAGCCGCCGAGCCATTCGCCGAGCAGTGCGCGCGCGAGGACGATGCGACGTTCATGTTCCTCAAGCGCGCCGGTGAGGGACCGGGCCTGTCCTGTGGCGCGCATGAGCACCGAGATCAGGCAGCCGAGGAGGTTCGTGGACACCGCGAGGCGCGAGCCTTTGGGGATGTCGTTGACGCTGGAAACGATCTCGAGCCCGCGGCCCGGACCAAGGATGCGCTCGAGGAGATCCGGCAACTGCTGCCCGCTGCCTTCGATTCCGGGCGGAATCACGCCGCTGGCGATGAGCGCCGCCTTGAGGAGGCCGAGGTGATCGCGGGCGAAATCAAAGACATCGCCGAGGGAAGTCACTTCGGCGCTGGCGCCGAGGTCGACCGAGGTGAGACGCAGGACGGGCTCGTCGATGACGCGTAGATACGCGGTGACCGGCGGACGGGGTGCGGCGTCGCGGCCGTGGACGCTGAGGTCGACCGAGACATTGAGGACCTTGGCGCCCTCGGGATGGTCCATCCCGAGGAAGAAGATGTCGCTCCAGCCGCAGTGCGTGAGGTCCATGCGGACGGGGGTCTCTTCGCGCAGGACCGGGTACAATCCGTCGGGGCCGGGGACGAGGAGTTCGGGGCGGAGGCGGAGGGGTTGGTCGATGGGATGGCCGACGCGGAACATCCACTGGTTGCCGCGGACGGATCGCACGCTGCGGCGGACCTGGTCGGCGAGTGTCTGGAACGCGAGTCGTTGGTAACTCGCGGCGAGGGCGGAGCTGAGTCCGTCGCTGGCGCCTTCGCGGGATTGGACAGAGAGGAAGGAATCGATGGCTTCCTCGAAACGGCGCTGGAGCAGGTGCTCGTGGCCGTGGAACGGGATGAGGGCGGGTCGACGTCCGGTGCCGGGCGCCAGCTTGAGAGGCAGTTGAAACCGGTGGATCGCGTAGAGGAAGAACAGCGCCCGAACCTTTTCGTAGAGGTTCTGGGACTGGCGCCGGAAGTCGTCCAGCGCGGAGCAGGCCTCGAGGAGGGCGTTGGAATCCATCGCGGCGCAATGGGACTCCAGCGACTGGTCACGCACGGCGGGGTCGTCGGACGTGATGACGCGGACCAGCGGGTGCGGGCTCATGGCGGTGGAAAAGGGAGGAGCGCGTCAGCGGGGGCGGTCGAGCTCGCGATCTGCGAGGAGTTCCAGCATGAGCGTCAGGACTTCATCGCGTTGACGTCCTTCGAGCCCGAGGGCGAGTTGGGCCTTGAGGAGGCCAAGGCGTGGCCCGATGTCGAAGCGCCGACCCCTGGCCTCGAACGCAAGGTAGCGTTCGCGGCGCGCGAGTTGGTCGAGGATGGGAGAGAGTTGGACGGAGCCGGGTTTGCGGGCGGCGTCCTCGAGAAGTTCCAGGACGAGCGGGGTCAGGACGTGCATCCCGAAGAAGCAGAGATAGTGGCCGGCGCGCAGGCCGGGGACGATGAGGCGTTGTTCGGCCTCGGTGGGCGTCGGCTTTTCGATGACATCGGTAATCTCGTAGAGCTCGGACTCACCGTGGATCCGTCGGCCGCCGACAGCGCCGTAGTAGGGCAGCTTGCGTTCGTGGGTGCCTTGGACGGCGGAGACGGCGCAGCCGTGGGTGGAGGCGACTGCGATCAGTTGGCGTGCGCAGGGGGACGGGTCTCTTGAGACGTAGAGGTGGTCGCCGACGAGGAGGAGGAATGGCGATGATCCGATGAAGTCACTGCCGGAGAGCACGGCGTGGCCGAAGCCTCGTGGCTGGTGTTGCTCGATGAGGGTGATCCGGGAGGCGTGAGGCCCTGCGGCCGTGAGGAATATCTGGCCGTCTCCGGGGGTGGTGACCACGCCGATTTCCTCGATCCCGGACGCGAGGGCTTCTTCGATGATGATCTGCAGGGCGGTCTTGGATTCGCCATCGCGGTCCACGAGCCACTGGAGGACGAGTCCGCGTTGGCTGGGGCCGGCGGCGGTGATGAGGGCCTTCTTGATCTCCATGGTTGATCCGTGGCTCGGAGACTCTCCCGCGCCCGGAGACCGGTCAATGCCCTAGGTGCGACAGCAGCCCGGCGCATCCACAGGTTGACGGTAGGGCGCGCACTCCGCTGCGCGCCGTCCTTTGCGGACGCACCCAGGCGCGTCGCCCTCGGAGAGGCCGCCCACCGACATCTCGGGGATGTGCTGGTCGTGGGTGGGGGAGAGGATATCAAAGCCCACGCAAGGCGGCTTCGATGGACGAGGCGATGCTTGCAGCCCCCGTGGCGTTGGGGTGGACGCCGTCGGGGAACATCTCGGGACGTCCTTCGAGGGCGCGATGCAGGTCGATGACCGGGAGCAGTTCGCGGGCGGCGAAGATGCGGATCCGGGGCAGGACCTGTCTGCCCACGACGGCTTCGTTGATTCCCCAATGGTCCTGGAAGACGGGAGGGGGCAGGCAGAGATAGACGATGGGCAGGCTTGGGAGGCCTTCGTAGGCACGGACCATGGCGTAGAGGTCGCGTTCGAACGCTGCGCGGAAGCGCCAGTTTTGCGGCTTCGAGTCGTTTGTGCCGAGGGCGATGACGACGACATGAGGCAGGAACTCGAAGGAGTCGGGGTAGGCTGGCGTGTTCCAGTAGGGATGATCGCCGTCCTTCATCAGGGTGGCGCCGCTGACGCCGAAGTTGCGGACGTCGTAGGCCGGGCCCAGGAGTTTTCCGAGGACGGCGGGGTAGGCTGCTTCGCCCGGGTTGTTGAGGCCGGCTCCGGCCGTGATGCTATCTCCGATGCAGGCGATGCGGGTTCGTCCCTGATAGTCACGGGCCGGCATCGTCGCCTTGGGTGGGGTTGAACAGCCTGCGCCGAGGAGGGCGAGGATGCCCAGGATTCCCCCGAGGAGGACGGACGGGATCGAGCGTCCAATAGACGGATAACGGCGCATGGCTGAGGATAAAGGACACCTTGGGCCGCTGGGCAAGCGGCCATATCTGGCCTGACTGGGTGGAGGTGCGGCTGCGATCAGCTGCGCTTGGTGTATCGGGCGGTGGCGAAATCCCAGTTGACCACGTTCATGAAAGCCGAGACGTAGTCGACCCGCTTGTTCTGGTACTTGAGGTAGTAGGCGTGTTCCCAGACATCGATGCCGACGATCGGGATGCGTCCGGCCATGATGGGAGAGTCTTGATTGGGTGTGACTTCGAGCCCGATCTCCCCGGTCTTGTCGGTGCTGAGCCAGGCCCAGCCGGATCCGAAGACGGACATCGCGGCCTTGGAGAACTCCGTCTTGAAGGCGTCGAATGTACCGAATCGCCTGACGATGGCTTCCATGAGGGGACCGGCCGGGGTGGAGCCGCCGTTGCGTCTGAGGGATTGCCAGAAGAAGGAGTGGTTGGCGTGACCACCGCCGTGATTTCGGACCAGCGAACGGATGCCTTCAGGCACCGCGGCGAGATTGGCGATCAGATCCTCGACGGATTTGGAGGCGAGTTCGTCGTTGCCGGCGACCGCCTTGTTGAGCGAGGCCACGTACGTTGCGTGGTGGCGGTCATGATGGATCTCCATCGTTCTGGCATCAATGAACGGCTCGAGCGCGTCGGGCGCGTAGGGGAGGGGTGGAAGTTGGTAAGGACCACCTGGTGCCGGTACGGGTGCTGCCGCGCCGAGGGCGGGGCGGGCCAGGGCGGTGGTCGATGCGGCGAAGGCGATGGTCTTGAGCGCTGTGCGGCGGGTCATCATAGATCTGTGGAGGATGGTGCGGGAACGCGGGCCGTCAACCCAGTGCAGAACCGACTCAACAGGGTCCTCCCGTCATCGGCACGAACTTCACCCAGAGCAGGACCGAGCGGGTCAGCTTGTTTCCGTGACGTTCGAACATGACGAGTTCCTGGCCTGCATCGGACGGACCGACGGGGAGCACCATGCGGCCGGAATCCGCGAGTTGGGAAAGCAGCGCCCCGGGCACCGTCCGGGCGGCGCACGTGACCAGGATGCCGTTGTACGGAGCCGCCTCGGGCCAGCCTTCATGACCATCGCCGATGCGGTGGAACACGTTGCGGATACCGGTGTTCTGCAGGGCCTTTTCAGAGCGCGCCGCCAGTTCGGGGATGATTTCGATCGTGTACACCTGGCCCACCAGTCCCGCCAGCACCGCCGCCTGATAGCCGGATCCCGTCCCTATCTCGAGCACGCGATCCTCGGGTTGCGGATCGAGCGCCTGGGTCATCAGCGCCACGATGTACGGCTGCGAGATCGTCTGGCCGAGGCCGATCGGGAGGGGGTGGTCTTCGTAGGCTGAGGCGGCCTCGGAGCAGGGCACGAATTCATGGCGCGGAACGGCAGCCATCGCCTGGAGCACTCGCGGGTTCGTGATGCCCCGGGCATGGCAGTCCAACTGCTCGCGGACCATGCGTCGCCGCTCGTCGACGGGGTCGGGCGGTCCGGGTTCCCCCGGGTTGGGGGGATGCAGCCACTGCCTGACTGTCCGGTTGAGATCGCCGGGCGTCATGCAGGGAGGGTGGCGGCATGAACGCGGGGCGGCGAGTCGAAAGACAGAAGGGCGAAAAGGGCAGGGCCGATCCTTGCGGACCGGCCCTGCGAGGCTTCGAGATGTGAAGCCTGAAACCAGAAGAATCCTGACGGCGAATCACTTCTTGGCTTCGGGAGCCTTTTCGAGCTTCGAGGCGACGAGGATGTTCTTGTCGCCGTCCTTCTTCACGACACCCTTGACGACGATTTTCGCCGGTCCACTGCAGAGGTTCTTGTGGAAGGCCTTGGAGACGTCGTTCTGATCCAGGACGTACACGGTGGTCTTGCCATCCTTTTCCTTCACCGCGAGGACGTTCTGGCAGCTGTCGCTCTTCTTCATCTGGCACTTGAGGCAGCAGCCCTCGCCCTTGAGTTCCTGCTCCTTGTCCGCGGCGCGAGCAGCGGTGGCGAGCATCATGGCGGCGGCACAAGCGAGAATTGTAATGATGTTTTTCATGATGGGTTATGGTTGACCCCGCCAACTTAGGTAGACTTACGAAGGATTTCAACCCGGTTTTCGAGGGCTCAAGGTAACCGGGCTTCTGTCGTCGGTTTTTTCCTGGGACCCGGGACAATCTTTGGCTGGCCTCCCGAGCCGGTTACCGATTATGAATCCCCCGACACCTTTCTCCGCCTATGCACAACCTGTTCCATCACCTTGCCGACGAGCTTCCGGAGTACCGGGATGATATCCAGCGGCTGTCGGCGACGGACTCCAAGTTTCAGGAACTGATGTCCCAGTACCGCGACGTGGATCACCAGATCCGCCTGGCCGATGGGAATATCGAGCCGAAGTGCGACGAGACGATCGAGTTGTACAAGCGGCAGCGATTGGTGCTGATGGATGACATGGTGCACCTGATCCGCGCTGCCAAGTTGGGTCGCGTTGCCGCCTGACCTTCCTCCGGTCCTGGCGCAAGCCCCGCCCGCCGAGCTGCCTGCCATGCCGACATCGCCGTTCCGGTATGTCCATCGGGTCACCTACGCCGAGTGCACGGTCGGGAACCACATCTACCACAGCCGCTATCTCGACCTTCTCGAGGCGGCGCGCGGGGAGTTTCTCCGCCTCGTCGGCCAGCCGGTGCTCGGCTTGCAGGAAGCGGGGTTCATTTTTCCGGCCATCGAGGCGCATCTTCACTACAGGCGCCCTGCCCGCTACGACGACCTGCTGCACATCGGAGTGTCGCTGACCGTGTTGCAGGGGGTGCGATTGGGGGTCCACCACCGTGTTGAACGCGCGGATGGGCTGCTCCTGCTGGAGGCCGAAACGCTCCACGTATGCACTGGACTGAATGACAGGCCTCGGCGGATGCCGGTCGCGTTTGTCGATGCCCTGAGACCCTGGCTGCGTACGGTGCCGCCGGAGGCTTGATCCCTTCAGAGGGGAGCCAAGGCATGGAGGGGACTATTTCCCTGCCGCGGCACTTCCTGGAAGGCGCCCCACCCATAGGAGCAGACGGCGCGCTATTCGCTCGGGGGGGAGGAGGGCGTCTGCGCCGCCAGCGTTCCAGGCCTCCTTCGGCATTCCAAACACGGCGCAGGAGGCCTCGTCCTGAGCCAGCGTGTATCCCCCCAACCGCTTCATGTGAACCATGCCGTCGGCACCATCCCGGCCCATGCCGGTCAGGAGGATTCCGACAAGCGGGGAATCCTCGGGCGGTGAGGATAGCGATTTCATGGCCACGTCGATCGATGGACAGACGTAGTTCACCGGGGGTCCCGGTCTGAGTCGGATTCGGCTGTTTCGATCGAGGGTGCAGTGGACCTCCGCGGGTGCCAGAGAGATGGTGCCTGGCTTGAGAAGGGCACCGTCCTGCGCCAGTTCCACCGTCATTCGGGTGTGCCGGCGCAGCGTCTGGAGGAACGATGGCTCAATGAAACGGGGTAGATGCTGCACCAGCAGCACGGAGGCGTTCAGCGGAGGCATGTTCTCGAACAGGGTGCAGAGGGCTCGGACACCCCCGGTCGAGGCGCCAATCACCACCAACCCGCTTCCGCCAGCCGGCTTGGAATTCGCTGAAATGGGGAGGCTCATGAACCGAGGGACTCGCCCGCAAGGCGGACAATTTCGAGAAGTTGAACGCCGTCGAACGGCTTGACCAGATAGTCGAAAACGTACCCTGCAAGATCTTCGTTGTCCGGACCCGGGTCAGCCAGCGCGGTCAGCATGCAGATCAGGTTCCCCTGGAGCAGGTCGCCGTCCACGATGGCATGGATGGTGGCCCAGCCGTCCCATCCCGGCATCATGATGTCCATCAGTATGAGCCCGTGGAATCCTTCGCGCAGAATGCGCAGGCAGGCGGGACCATCCGGGGCCAGTTCGACCTGGCAACCCGCGGAGCGAAGCACGCAGCCCAGCGTCTTGCGAATATCGTCGTCGTCATCGACCACGAGCACGGGGACAAGTTTGCCGCTGTCATTCATGGGCACATTTCCTCAGGGGAATTCGCTCTTCGTGGTTGTGGGTGGTCGGCCGGGGTGTGGATCGGCGAGCGGCAACGTGAATCGAAAGGATGTTCCGCGGCCCGCTCCCTCGCTCTCAGCCCATATTCGGCCGCCGTGGTGTTCGACGATGCGCCGGCAGAATGTGAGCCCGAGGCCATTCGCGCGACGATCATGGCGCGCTGCGTCGCCTGTGAAAAAGGGCTCGAACACACGTTCCAGTTGTCGGGGGAGCAGTCCGCAACCACGGTCGGTGACGCTGACCCGGACCTCGTTTTCGTGGAGCTCCGCACTGACCACGATGGGTGTTTCCGGCGGACTGTATTGGACGGCGTTGTCGACGAGGTTTTCGAAGACGCGCTGGAGCCACCTGGGGTCCCCTTGAACCATCAGCTCCGGAGCAATCTGAATTGTCAGCCGTTCGGAATCCTCGCGAGCCTCGAAGAACGGTTCGAGACTGTCCTCTGCCAGGTCGCGCAGGCCGACGGGGCGGAAGGCGACCCGGGTGTTGGGTGCATCCAGCTGGCCGAGGTCGAGGATGCGCTCGGCGAGGCGGCGCAATTGCTGCACCTGGCCCACGCAGAGTTCGAGGGATTCGCGACGATCTTGATTCTGTTCACCCGAGGCGAGGATGGGCAACAGGCCTACGAGCGGGGTGAGCGGGGTCCGAAGGTCGTGGCCGAGTTGTACGATGAGTTCCTGCTTTTGCTGGAGCAGATCCTGGATTCGATGCGTGCGGTCCTGCACGCGTTGCTCGAGTTGCTCGTTCAGGGCCAACAATTGCTGCTGCAGGGTCACGACTCGGCAACCCGCGGAGAGTCGGGCCCGCATTTCCTCGATGTTGTAGGGCTTGGCAATGAAATCATCGGCGCCGGCATCCAGGGCGCTCACGACGTCCTGCAGTTCGGTGCGAGATGTCAGGAGGATGAGGTAGGGCATGGGTTCCTGCCTTCGGCTCTTCAGTCGGTGACAAAGTTCCGGCCCGCTTAATCCCGGCATCATCCAATCCACAATGGCCAGTGGGGATGCTTCGGGGCCGGTAAGGTGCGCCCAGGCTTCGTCGCCGGTGGCGGCCTCACAAACCTCATGTCCCCACTTGGAGAGGGCGGCTCGGAGCATCCGTCGGGTTGTCCTGTCGTCGTCGGCGATCAGGACCTTCATGGGCGGCAATGGATCATTTGGACAACGGCTCCTGAGATGGCGCGCCCGGCGTGGCGAAATCGAGTGGTTGGGTGGGGGACGTGCCGGCCATGCCAAAGGTGACCCGGTTGACGCACTCTCAACGGACAGCCGCTGAGCGTGCCTTCGCACCGTCTTGGCGATGATGGCGATCTGGTCGCCGCCGTCGAGTTCTTCATCGAGTCAGCGTTCATCGGCGACGGCCGAGGTTTCGCGCCTGGATGCCGTCCAGGTCCAGTTTGAGGCGTGGGTGGGGTCGACCCGGAAGGTCACGAAGAGCACGAAGGCCCGAGGATCTGCGTTCCTTCGTGCCCTTCGTGGTTCGACTCTGTTCATGGAGCTTTCGTGCGCTCGCCAGTTCCCGTGATCGCGCTTAGAGTGCATCGTGACCGCCGCCCCCGGAAAACCCCCGAGCCCCCCGACCAGCGGCCCGCACCTGGTTCTCTACGACGGCACCTGCGGTCTCTGCCACGGACTCGTGCAGTTCGTGCTCCCCCGCGACCCCCGGGGCCGCTTCCGCTTTGCGTCGCTTCAGGGGCCCGCCGCGACGAGGCACATGGAGCCCTTCGGCGGCGCGCACTCCGGGTTGACGACCGTCTGCGTGGTCACGAATTACCAGCGGGAGGACCGGGCGTGTCGGGTGAAGGCTCTGGCGGCTCTGTTCGTCCTGGGATCCCTCGGCTGGCCGTGGCGGGCCGTCTCGATCCTCGGGCTGCTGCCCGCCCCCTGGCTCGACTGGGGTTACGACCTGGTCGCCCGGAATCGGCATCGGTTCTTCGGACGCCGGGAGACCTGCCGCCTCCCGCGACGCCAGGCCGCCTCTCCATGAACGGAGTGGCACCACGAAGAGCACGAAGGACACGAAGGAACACAAATCCTCGGGCCTTCGTGATCTTCGTGACCTTCGTGGTAGATCCCCGCGTGGTTCATGGT
>CAIMTB010000033.1 GCA_903844265.1 uncultured Verrucomicrobiota bacterium | reverse complement strand
CAGCCCTCGTCTCGCGCTGCGACGTGTCCCGCGATGACGACATCGCCCGATTCATGACCGAGGCCGAGGCGGCGCTGGGCCCGCGCATCGACCTGCTGGTCCACAGCCTGGGCGCGCCCGGCGCCCGGTGGTCAGTTCGTCCGCGACGTCCTTCGCCCCGTACACCTTCCGCAGTGATTCAAGGATGCCCGAGCTATGCACGGACAGGGAGCGCGCGACGACCTCCTCATAGGCGAAGTCCAGCACCAGGGACGGGAGGTTCCCGTCGAAGATGATCCCGACAAACTCGCCGGCTTTGTTCACCACCGGGCTGCCGGAATTACCGCCGATGATGTCGTGCGTGCCGACGAAGTTGAACGGCGTTGAAAGATCCAGCGCGCGGCGCTTCTTGATCCAGCGGTCCGGGAGATCAAACGGCGGCTTGAAATGCTGGCCCTCGGCGCGTTGATACAGCCCCGCCAGCGTGGTCAACGGCGGGACGGCCTTCCCGGATTCCTCGTAACCCTTCACGGTGCCGTAGGACAACCGCAGGGTGAAGGTGGCGTCCGGATAGGAACTGGCGCCCTCGAGGGTGAATCGCGCCCGTGCAATCGCGGCGTGGGCCTGCTTCCTCGTCTCTTCCGCGGTCTCGGATTGCCGCCTCAATTCGCGGGCCTCGGCGTCGATCAGGCGGGCCACTTCGATCATCGGATCCGCGGCGGCGCGCACGGCCGCGGCGCCGCCTGCGTGGAGTTTCCTGCGGAAGGCGACATCCCTCACCTTGGTCGTGGCGATCAGTTGCACGGCCCGGGCACGGGGCGACTGGTTTGAGAGTACGCTTTTCACCAGCGGATCCGAGGCGCCCAGTTTCTCGGCGAGGAAGGTAAGGCTGTCCGCGAGGGTCAGTATCTCGAGGTCCTCGTGGATGGGTTTGTCCGAGAAGAGCTCCAGCTCGAGTGATTCCTTGCCTGCATCGCCAAACTCACGGAGTCGGTCCCCGTTGGGCTTGGGAAGTTCGTCGCCGGCGCGGAGCAGGGTGCGGGCGATGCCGAAGCTGTCGCACGAGAACCCATGTTGGCCCTCGAGCAGCCGGGAACGCAGGGCGAACCCTGCGAGCTGCTTCTGGATCTTCGCGATGGTGTCGTACGCGGCAAGCGCCTCGGCGAATTCCGGACGCCCACTCAGACGCCCACGGAACGCCTGCTCGGAGCGTGCCTTCGCATCCATCAATGCCGGATCATACAGCCCGGCATGACCGCCGTCGCGGGCCTTGCGTGAGTTCTGGATCCCGAACAATTCATCCCTGCTCCGGCGGCCATTCTCCTCGCTTCTCTGGCTCCAGGCGTTCAGCAGGACCTCGCGGCGCTTGAGATACTCGAGGGCATAGGGATAACCGACGTCCCTGAGATACTCGAGCTCCGCGACGGTCCGCAGGCGGTCGGTCCGGCCCGGGTGACCGGAGACAAAAGTAAGTTCGTCCGCTGTCGCCCCGTTCTTCGACCAGACGAGATGATGGGGAACCTTCACCGGCTTGCCGTTCTCGTAGACCCGGAACAGGCAGATATCGAGGTCGAATCGGGGATACTCGAAATTGTCGGGATCCCCTCCGTAGAACGCGATCTGCTGTTCGGGGGCGAACACGAGCCGGACGTCGGTGTATTTCTTGAAGCGGTAGAGATGATAGGCGCCACCTTGATAGAGGGTGACCACGTCGCTGCGGAAGCCGGTCGCGGCCAGGGATTCCTTCTCGATCGCCGCGGTGGCGCTGCGGCGGGCCTTGAAGGCATCCTCGGGGGAGGTTCCCGCCGGCACTGCCGCGTTCACCTTGGCGGTCACGTCCTCGATGGATTGAAGGACGTTCAGTTCGAGGTCCACACACGGGATCTCCTCCGCGGCCTTCCGGGCATGGAAGCCATCCCGGAGCAGGTTTTTCTTCTCGGTCGATACCTTCTGAAGGGCGTCGGCCCCGACGTGGTGGTTGGAAATCACGAGGCCGTCCTCGGAAACAAACGAACCTGAACCGCCGGAATTGAAGCGGACCGACGATCGCATCAGGTGGTCGAGCCAGGTGTCGGTGATCTCGAAGCCGTACTTGGCGCGGATCTGCTCGCGGGGCGGGTTGTTGTAGAGCCACATGCCCTCGTCGGCGGGGGCGGAGGAACCAAGGACCAACGCGGCGAGCGCGGCGGGAAGGATTCGGTATTTCATGACGGGTCGAGGCCGTGCAACTCTGACGCGTCGTCAATGTGAGGCAAGCCCAGTTGACATCCACCCGTCGCCTTCTAGCGTCCGGACCGTGCTTCAGTCGAGCCAGACCCGGTCGTGGTGGCGTTCGTGCCGTGAACCGGCGAGGGACCCGCACCTTGTCGCGTCCCCGCCGCATGAAGGCCTTCGATTCGGGCGATGCCCGCGCGCAGGGCGCTGGACGACGGAGATGCGGGACTGCTTCCGGCCCGGCATTCTGGTTTTCGTCTCCTGTATCCTTGCTGCCTTCTCATCTCGCGCGGCTTCGACGAGCACCGGGGATCTCGTGGGCCATTGGAAAGCGATCCTCGACGTGGGCAGATTCAAGATGCGTCTGGATCTTGCCATCGAACGGACGAAGGAAGGGAAAATCCTGGCCACGACCGACATGGGGGAAGATGGGCCGCGTAACATGCCCGTCAGCGCCGTCCTCTTCAACCCGCCGGATGTCCGTCTTGAATTTGATCAGTTCGGCACCGCGTTCATGGGGCGGTTGAGTACCGACGGACGCTCGATCCAGGGTCAGATGGAAGAAGGCCCGGGAGGCGGCCCGCTGCCGCTGACCTTCGGTCGCGACGACAACTGGGTGCCACCCGGCGCCGTGAAATCCGCACTTCCCGGCGAGATTTCCCTCATCCCGGATCCCAAGGCGCTCGATGATATCCGTGGGGAATGGGGCGGCACCCTCGATACCGGCGGTCCAAGGCTCCGGTTGATCCTGAAGATAGGCCGCATGCCCGACGGTTCGTTCATGTCCACGCTGGCAAGCCCGGATCAGGGAGGGGTGGAAATGCTTTCGAACGCGGCCGACTGGAAGGCCCCGGCGCTCAAGATGGAGTGGAAAAGGATCAAGGGAACCCTCACGGCTGACTTGAATCCGGAGGGCACCGAGCTTGCCGGGACTTGGGAGCAAGGCGGACGCCAGATGTCGCTGAAACTTCATAGGGTCAAGGTTGCGAATGACTCCAAACCCTGAAACTCCGCCACCGGCGCTGACTTTCCGACTCATGAACCGTAAAGGTAGGGCGGGCAGTCCCTTGCCCGCCGGCCTGTCGGGGCTACCTGAAGGTGAGCCTCCAAAGGCCGGCGCGCAGCGGAGTGCGCGCCCCACCACCTCTTGCAGCCCTCCGGATTCCGTGGAGGGCGTCCGGCTCTTCCGCTCCTTCCAGGCAAATGCTGCACGCGTGCTGCGGGCAGCCCTTTTTCTTATCTGCGCCTCGTTGGGATGTTGGTCCATGAGCGGGCGTTCGGCGGATATTCCGGCGACCGGGGCTTCGGCGAGTCAGGGCAGGGGAGCGAGCCATCCGGGACCCGCCGAAGTGGATCGCCTCTTTGAGGGTGGAGAGGTGCCTCATTTCCGCATCGAGATACCCGAGGCCGGCCTTGAAAAGCTGCGGCGCTACCATTGGGAACCCAACAGCAACCCCACCGAGCGGGAGAGTGTGCCGGTCACGATACGTGAAGGCACCCGCGTGTACACGAATGTGGCGTTGCACCTGAAGGGTGCGGCGGGGAGCTTTCGACCGGTCGAGGATCGCCCGGCGCTCACGCTTAATTTCGACAAGCATTCACCCGGGCAATCCTTTCGCGGGCTGAAGAAGCTCAGCCTGAACAACTCAGTCCAGGATCCCACCTACGTCAGTGAGATCCTTTGCCGTGAACTCTTCCTGAAGTCGGATGTGCCCGTGCCGCGAGCCGCGCATGCCCGGGTGGAACTGAACGGCCGGGACCTCGGCCTGTATGTCCTGCTCGAAGGCTGGGACAAGAGTTTCCTGAAGCGCCATTTCAAGAATCCCGGCGGCCATCTCTATGACGGCGGCTTTGTCAGGGACATCATCGACCCCCTCACCCTGAACTCCGGGGAGAATCCGAAGGATCAATCCGACCGCGAGGAATTGGCCGCGGCGGCCTTGGAGACCGATCCGGCGAAGCGCCTCACCCGGCTGGAGCAGGTCCTGGACATCGACCGGTTTCTCAGCTTCATCGCCATGGACGTCCTGCTTTGGGACTGGGATGGCTACGCGATGAATAAAAACAATTGGCGTCTCTACCATGATCTGGACCGTGGCCGCATGGTGTTCATGCCCCATGGCATGGACCAGATGTTCTGGAAACCGGAGGGCCCCATCCTCCCGCCCATGGAGGGACTCGTCGCCCGGGCCGTGATCCAGATCCCCGCGCTGCGTCAGAGCTACTTCGCGCGCCTGGCGGAATTGAGACGCACGACTTTCAACGTGGACGCCATGACGAACCGGGTGTTGCAACTCGCCGCGCAGGCAAGGTCGGTACTCGCGAAGAGCAATGCCGAGGACTTCAAGGAATATGACCGGACCGTGAGCGCCTTCTGCGCCTCGATCGAACGTCGCGCACGCAGCGTCGACGCCCAACTCTCGCGCCCGATGGTGCCCGCGAAATTCGATGCCGCCGGAATCTGTGCGGTGACAGGGTGGGTCGCCCGCGTCGATTTCGGCCGTCCGAAACTGAGCCGCGAGGCGGATCCGGCCCTGCTCCATGTCGGCCCCGCCGACGGCAGCAGCCTCGGGTCCTGGCAGACCTCGTTATGGCTTGAAGGCGGGCACTACCGGTTCGAGGGCCGCGCGCGCACCCGGGGATTGGTCGGGGATCCAGGGGACCCGAGACCCGGCGTCGGCCTGCGGGTCAGGAATTCGCCTCCCCAGGGCGGGCTGACCGGGGACTCGGAGTGGAAGGACGTAGGCTGGGATTTGGACATGCCCGACGGACTTACCGAGGTGGCACTGGTTTGTGAGTTCCGCGGCATGGCGGGGGAGGCCTGGTTCGAAGAGAAATCACTCCGCCTTCGACGGGTGAGCGCCCCCGCCCGGTGAGTGCTCCTTCCGCGGTTCAGGGCGGGGGTTCCGTGGGTTCCGGAGCCCTGAGTTCATTCCGGACCTGTCGGCTGGCGGGCCTTCATCGCTCGTGAAGACGGTGGATGGTTCCGTAGAGTTCACCTGAGGCCGGGGCGTGGGCCGCGGTGTCGAGGTTGAACTTGATGGCGAACTGCATCACCGGTTTCACGTCCGGCATCTCCAGGGTCACCGTCTTCCCGTCCGGCTCCAGCCGGGCTGACTTCACCGCCCAGGAGTCGTGGCCTTCCGCCTCGGGATTCGACGGAGACCAATCCTTCGAACCATACTGAGCTGCGTACCTGTAATTCCAGGCCTCGACCGAATAACTTCCGGGGTCGATGACGGTCTCCCTATCCAGAGGTTCGTTGAATGTGAGTTGGATCTGTCCACGACCGGCCTGCCACGAGACGGGCAGGGCGAGTTTCTTGCCGGTCCAACGCAGCCGCTGGAACGACCCGTCGCGGGCCGCGGCGGTCTGCCAGCCCTGACAGCCGGCGACGTAGAGTTGACCGTCCTTCGGGCTGAAAGCGCCGCGCATCGAGCCGGAGAGGAACCGGCCTTTGATCGGCACCACGGCGCCCTGGGCCACGCCGTCGACCACGTCGCGCAGGGTGAGGAACAGGGAGCAACGTCCCCACGACAGGTGGAGGATGTGCCCCGACAAGGGACCGAAACGATCGGAAGTCGCCCACACCTGGCTTCCGCTGGAGTTGTCGATGCGATGTGGAATCCAGCAGAGCGGCAGGTCATAGCCCAGCGGTCGATCGGGCGTGACCTTGGCGCCGGGGTAACCGTACCAGCCGTCCTGCCGGAGTTCGTGGATCACCGAAGACGGCGTCCATTCGCCCTGTTGCGGAGCGACGAGGACGATCTTGCCGTCGGGGCTTACCCCCATCCCGTTGGCGTTTCGGAAGCCGCGGGCGAGGGTCTCGTGGGTCCTGCCGTCCGGAGAGACACGGTGGGCGCCGCGAGGATCGACATAGTAATAATTCCCCGAATCATCGAGGCAGAGACTCGTGACATAGTCATGACCGCCGGCCGAAGTATCTATCTGGCTGCAGAGTGATTCGTATTCATCGGCGACGCCGTCGCCATTGCGATCGATGAGACGGGTCAGGTGGTCGCGGCAGAGGACGATTGCTTGATTGCTGACCACCGTGAGCCCGAGGGGTTGGTAAAGACCGGTGGCCATCCGCCGCCACTCGACATGCTCGAGCTTGTCGTCGAGCCCGCTGACCCGCCAGACATCACCATGGATGGTCGAGACCGCGGCGTCGCCGTTGTCGAAGAACCCGACGCCCGAGCAGAACATCTGCGCGTGGGAAGGGTTGTCGTAGGGAACCGGGATGGTATCGATGGCATACGCCTCGGCGGAGGACCCGAGTTGGCCCCGGGCGGATATCGTGACGCCTTCCACGCGCGGGGCAGCAGCGGCGCCGCTGCCGAAGGCCCTGGCAAGGTCAGGGAATGGCCCGGCGTTTTTCGCCACGCCGAACGCCTCCGGCAGCCGGATCTTCGGTCCATGGAAGAAGTGGAGCCGCGCCTTCACCGGTGGGTCATGGGGCTCGACGACGAGCTGAAGGTGGGTCTCCCCAACGCGGACCAGTTGGAGTCCAGGTTGGCGGTCGAGCAGCACGGCCCGGATTGTATCGCCGTCCTCAAATCCGAGCCACGTGTTGCCGTCGAGATTGCCAGCCGCGCCATGACCCGGGGGGCCGTCGATCAGTTCGAGAGCGAGATTGCCGGTGGAAGTGGGGCCTATCTCCACGTCCCGTGTGAATACGGTGTCGTCACCGACGCCGGTGGCCCAGGGTGATTCCCGGATGCGCGCAGCACCGATCGAGTATTCGAGGACGACTCGTTCGCCGAGGGGAGCGAAGCCGTGCCAGTGGAAGTTGCCGCCTTTCCATCCGAGTTTGTCGCTGACGGCGAAATCGATCTGACCGTCCGGTCTTGGCGGGTTGATCAGGCCGAACCTTGCGGGGTCCCATCTCAGGAAGCGCCCGGTCCAGGCGAGGCGCCAGTTGCCGGTCGCGGTGTCGTAACAGACACCGGCCGAAGAAGGTTCGCCGAGCCGGACGGACATTCCCTTCCGCACCGTGCCGTGCGGGGTGGGAAGATAGTAGGCCTGCCAGCGAGGTGGCAGGGATCGATTTCGGGCGTCGTCAATCCAGTCGCCTTCCCCCTGTTTCCAGGGTTCGCTGCGGTTCACGGTGCGGTCGGCGCTGGCGGTGGTCGAGGTGGATGGAAGTTCAGCGCGGGCGGGTGAGGGTGATCCGAGGACACCCGCCAGGGTGGCCAAAATGACAAGGAGTGGACGAATCATGGCGACCCGCCGATGGTGCCGGAGCCGAGCGCCACGGGGAATAGCAAGTTGGGGCGACGCGACGATGAACGGGGGATCGGGTGCGGCGGCAGGAATCCGGCCGTGCGTTCCTGCGCTGGGCACTCGAAAAGGCGGGGGTTGCGACGGCATCCCGTGGCGGGTCAGACTCAATTGATGCAAGCCCTCCGAACGGTCCTGCCGCTTCTCGCCGCGCTCTTCGCCCTCACGGCCTGCGTATCCCGCCCGTCCCTGCATCCGCCGCGCGGGCCCTGGGGTTCGGAGGTTCTCCAGCGCATCCCGGCGCGAACTTTCGGTGTGCAAACCGGCCTGGTGCAGGAAGTCACCTATTCCGGCGAGCCCCTGGGCGGAAAGCCGACCACCGTCTTTGCCTATCTCGGCCGCCCCGATCCGGCACGCTGGGGAACGCGGAATCTTCCGGGAATGATTCTCGTCCACGGCGGCGGTGGAAAGGCTTTCAAGGAATGGGCCGACCACTGGGCGCAGCGGGGCTATCTCGCGTTGGCGATGGACCTCGCCGGACACGGTGCCAGCGGGCGGTTGCCGGACGGCGGTCCCGAGCAGGGGGACGACCTCAAGTTCCGCAATTTCACCGAGGCAGAGGTTCGGGAGATGTGGACCTACCACGCCGTCTCGGCGGTGGTCCTCGGGCATTCCCTGCTGCGCTCGTTGCCCGAGGTCGATCCTTCGCGCACCGGACTGACTGGGATAAGTTGGGGCGGCTATCTCACATGCATCGTGGCCGGCCTGGACACGCGGTTCAAAGTCGCCGTGCCGGTCTATGGCTGCGGGTTTCTTGGGGACAACAGCCACTGGACCGACAAGTCACTTGCGGCCATGAGCCCCGCCTCGCGGGCGTTGTGGCTGAAGGAATTCGACCCGGGCGAGTATCTCGGCGGGGTCCGATGTCCGATCCTGTTTCTCAACGGGACCTCCGATTTTGCCTACCCTCTTGACAGTTACCAGAAATCCTACCGGCGAGTATCGGAGAAGTATCGGCATATCTCGGTGAACATCGATCTGCCGCACGGTCATATCTGGACATTCCCGGAGGTGGATGCCTTCGTGGACCAATATCTCCGAAAGGGGAAACGGGTGGCGACGATCGGGACGACCACCGTCCGGGCCCATCGGGCGGAGTCTTCGGTGAGCTCCGAAGTGGGCCTCAAGGAGGCGAAGCTGTGTTTCACGACCGATTCCGGCCCCTGGCAGAAGCGGGCGTGGAAGTCAGTCCCGGCCCGGATCGAAGGGAGCCGCGTGGTGGCGGAGATACCCGATGGCCGGCCCTTGATTGGTTACCTTTCGGTCACTGACGAGCGCGGGGTGAGGATCAGTGGCGAACATTTCGGGATGACGCAGTAGGGGGAGCTTCGGCGTGGGTCGCTGGCTTCCGGTGACTGGTGATCAGCGCCGAACGAATCGCAGGGTCCTGCGTCATCTTTCGCGACCGGGTCGTCCACGGGGGGCTCACATCATGTTGACCGGGTCGATGTCGATGATGAGCTTGAGGTCGTCGGGCAGGGGAAGCTGGGCGAGCATCGGTTCGACCAGGGCGGCGAGGCGGCTCATGGAGCGGGTGCGGAGCATGATCTGGTGCCGGTAATACGTCTCGGCGCGAAGCAGTGGCGCGGGTGCGGGGCCGGCGATGATGATGTCGGTGAGCGGGGCGAGCGTCTTCTCGAGTTCCTTTCGCACGTGGTCGGCGGTGAGTCGGACCTTCTCCTCGTTTCGGCCGCGGATCGTGATCAGCGCGGCGCGTGCGATGGGCGGGTAGCGGAGTTGTTCGCGGAATTCCATCTCCTGATCGTAGAACCCCTGGAAATCGTGGCGCCGCGCGTACTGGATCGCGGGGTGGAATGGCGTGAACGCCTGCACGAACACCTCGCCCTCGACGTCGCCGCGGCCGGCGCGGCCGGAGACCTGGGTGAGAAGCTGGAAGGTGCGTTCGCCGGCGCGGAAGTCCGGGATGTGCAGGCCGAGGTCGGCGTGGATGATGCCCACCAGGGTGACGTTGGGGAAGTGCAGGCCCTTGGCGATCATCTGGGTGCCGACGAGGATGTCGATCTTGCCGGTGCGGAAGTCGGTGAGGATGCGTCGGTAGTCCTCCTTCTTCTTCAGCGTGTCGGAGTCCATGCGGGCGACTCGGGCCTTTGGGAATTGTTTGGTGAGTGCGTCCTCGAGGCGCTCGGTGCCGAGGCCGGCGTAGCGGATGCCGGGGTTGCGGCATTTCGGGTCGGGACAGGCGGTGGGGGCGATTTCCTCATGGCCGCAGACGTGGCAGCAGAGTTTTTGTTTATGGCGGTGGTAGGTGAGGGAGACCGAGCAATTGGGGCAGCCGGCGACGAAGCCACAGAGCGGGCATTGGAGCGACGTTGAGAATCCCCGGCGGTTGAGGAAGAGCATCGTCTGTTCGTGGCGTTCGAGCCTCTGGAGGATCGCCTCGCGGAGAGGGTGCGAGAAGATCTGGAGTCCCTTCTGCTTGCGCGATTCATTGCGCAGATCGATGACGCGCACGACCGGCAGCTTGGCGTTGTCGGCGCGGCAGGGCAGTTCGAGGAGCCGATATTTCCCACGCTTGGCGTTGTAATAGCTTTCAAGCGATGGGGTGGCGGAGCCCAGCACGACCACGGCGCCTTCACGCTGGCCGCGGACGACCGCGACGTCGCGGGCGTGGTAGCGGGGGGACTCCTCCTGCTTGTAGGAATTCTCGTGTTCCTCGTCGACGACCACGAGGCCGAGGGCATGGACGGGGGCGAACACGGCGGAGCGCGCGCCGATCGCGATCCGTGCCCGGCCCTGGCGGATCTTATGCCATTCGTCATGGCGTTCTCCGGACGAGAGATGGCTGTGAAGGACTGCGACGAGCGCTCGATTGGGACCGTGGTTGAAGCGGGCCTTGAAGCGTTCGACCGTCTGGGGCGTGAGGGAAATCTCGGGGACGAGGACGATCGCGCCACGGCCCAACTCGAGGCAGCGCGTGATGGCCTGGAGGTAGACCTCTGTCTTGCCGGAGCCCGTGACGCCGTGGAGCAGGAATGCGGGGGTGGGTTTTGCGGGGGGCGCCGAGGGGGGGGCGCCGCCGGGCATGGGCCCGGGTCCGATCAGGTCGAGGGCGCCGCGAATCTCCTCGAGGGATCTGGCCTGATCGGGGTTCAGCGTCAGTGCGTCGGTGGGAAGGATCACATCGGCGGCGTAGGGGTCGCGCTCGGAGATCTCGCTTCCGATCGTGACGAGGCCCTTCTCCTCGAGGCGGCGGATCGTCTCGGTCGTCGTATGGGCGAGACGCAGGAGTTCCTGGAGTGGCAGTTCGCGCCATTCCTCGAGGATGTTCCAGAGCTCCTGCTGGCGGGCGGTGAGTTTCGGGAAATCGCCGCGGACTGGCAGGATCCGGACGGTGAGGCGTTCGCGCCAGCCGTCGTGTTCCTTGCGGACGGCGTCGGGGAGGACGCTCTTGAGGGCGGTTTCGACTGGGCAGCAGTAGTAGCTGGCGATCCAGCGGGCGAGTTCGAGGACTTGCGGGGTGAGTTGAGACTGGTGGCCGAGCAACTGGGTGATCGGTCGGAGGTTCGGGTGCGGCGATGTTTCCGTGAGGGCCACGATGCAGCCGAGGACATCGCGGCGGCCGAACGGGACTTTGACACGGCGGCCCACCTCGGCTTCGGCCGCCAGTTCGGCGGGAACGAGGTAGTCGAACTCCTTCCGGAGCGCGATATCGAGGGCCACGCGGGCGATCACCAGCCCAGCTAACCGGGAAGGACCGCCCGAATCCACGGATAACGCACCGAGGGTGGAAGCGAAGGGAGGAGGCTCGTCCTTCAACGCCGGTCGCGTCCACCGCCGCGTTCCCGGCCACCGCCGAATTGCGGCCGATACACCTCAAGCGTCCGGCGGTCGTCGCTGTAGCGTTCTCTGCCGCCGTGGCCGGTTGGGGAATGAAGGTCCTGGATACGGACGGTCTCGACGGCGCGTCCGCGCATCTGGCCGACGTGGGAAGGCTCGATTCCGCGGTTGAAGTAGCCTTCGTGGCGTTCGCCTCCGTGCATTTCCCGGAGGAAGGCCGTCCGGCCGAACACGGAACGGATCTCGACTTCATTACCGGGTCGCCAGCGGTGGTGTTCCCCGAGTTCCCGGGTGTAACAGAAGCTGAAGTGCATCCAGTCGAGCCCGAAGCCGAACCCCACTTCGACGCGACGGCCGTGGTAGAGGAATCTTCCGCCCGGGGAATCCCAGTAGGCCCCGGGGGGGAGGGGAGCCCAGCCGCAGTAATCGCCGCCGCTGCGCCACACCACCCAGGCCGGTGCCCACACGCGATCCGGCGCCCAGACCCAGCCGAAGTGCGGATGCAGATTCCAGCGGCCGTAGTGGAACGCGGCCCAGCCCCACGGGTAATCCGACGACCAATACCACCCGTCATTGGTGTAGAGCCAGTGCCCGTTGTCCCAGTACGGGCGCCAGCTGGGTGTGCTCAAGGCAACCGCGGGTTGCCAGTACCATTGGCGGTCTTCGCCGAGGACCCAGCGTCCGTAGGGGCTCAATTCCTGATAGAAATAGGCCATGTCCGCACTGGCTCCAGCTGGCAGGCCGACCGTGGTTGGATAAGCCACCGGGACGGGGGCGGATGGAGGCTGGGAGGGCGGTGCGGAGGGGGCAGGGGCGCCGGGTTGGGCCGGGGGGGACGACGGGCCAGGGGGATAGGCCTGGGTTGGAGGCGCGGCAGGAGGAGCCGGCGAAGGCGCAGGGGGCTGCTGGGGGGCGGGGCGCGAGGGTGCGCTCATCTTGCCGCTGGAAAGCATCGCGTTCAACACCGTGGTCGGCAGTCCCCTGTCCCGGAGCGCGAGAATGTCCTCGGCACCGAGCTCGAAGTTCTGGTTCTTGCTCTGGACGAACGCGACGATGGTGTCGTCGGCGACGCCGGCGGACTTGAGCTTGAGGACCTCGTCGATGGCGGCGCTGTTGGCGGCCTGGGCGGGCGCGGCGCCGGCGAGCAGGAAGGTGAAGGCCAGCAGATGAAGAACGCGGTGGATCGTGGAAAATCGGGTTTTCATGACTTCATCGAGCGTGCGTTAGAGTCGGCTCAGACCTGAAAAATTCAACGGGGAGGGCGCCGGGAGGCGGGCCGTCGGGTGTCTGCGACCGGGCACGGCCCTTCCTTCCCTTCGTGGTTTCCCTTGCAGGCCTCCGTGTCCTCCTCGAAAGTCCGCGTCCGATTTTGCGTTCTATGGCTCACGTCAAATTACACATTCCCGGTCCGGTCGAGGTCAGTGCGAAGACATTCGAGGCTTTCTGCAGGCCGATGATCGGGCACCGCGGCCAGGGGTACAAGGACCTGTACGCCCGCATGCAGCCGCAGTTGCAGTCGCTGTTTGGGACCCGTCAGCTGGTCTATCTCAGCACCTCGTCGGCGTGGGGCGTGATGGAGGCTTCGATCCGGAATCTCGTGTCGAAGAAGGTCCTGAACTGCATGTGCGGTGCGTTTTCGGACAAGTGGTTTGACGTCGCCAAGCGCTGCGGGAAAGAGGCCGAAGGACTTCAGGTGGCCTGGGGTTCCCCGATCCTGGCGGAGGAAGTGGACCGGCGTCTGGCCTCGGGTCAGTTCGATGCCCTGACGCTCATCCATAACGAGACCAGCTGCGGCCTGATGAATCCGCTGCCGGAGATCGCCGCCCTCAAGAGGAAATATCCGGACGTCATGTTCATCGTCGACTCGGTCAGCTCGCTCAGCGCGGTGCCGATCCCGATGGACGCCTTGGGGATCGACGTGCTGCTCGCCGGTGTGCAGAAGGCGTTGGCATTGCCGCCCGGGCTTGCGGTGTTCGCGTGTTCCCCCGGGGCGCTGGCCAAGTCAACGACGGCGGCGGACCGCGGTTATTACTTCGACTTCAACGAGTTCCAGAAGAACGCCGAGGGGTCGATGACTCCCAGCACGCCGAGCATCAGCCACACCTATGCCCTGGCAGCGAAGCTCGACGACATCTTCGTCGAGGGCGTGGAGGCGCGGTACGCACGGCATGCGGCCACGAACCAGATGCTGCGGGACTGGGCCACGGGGAGCGGGTTCACGCTTTTCCCGGAAGCCGGGTATGAGTCGCGGACGCTGGTTTGCGTGAACAACGGGGCCAAGCAGGGCGGTCGCGTGATCGACGTGGCGAAATTCCAGAAGTTGGTGAAGGACCAGGGCATCCTGATCGACGGCGGCTACGGCAAGATCAAGGGCACGACGTTCCGCGTCTCGAACATGGGCGACGAAACACAAGCGACCCTTGCGACGCTCATCGAGGTGCTGGACGTGGCCCTGTCGAAGCTCTGAGCCTTTGCTCCCGAGAACTTATTTTGAACCGGCTCCATTCCTACGCTAGCATGAATCCCACGATGAGACTCTCGCTCCTGTCGGCGCTCGGCGCGCTCCTCCTCACGTCCACGAATCCGTCATTCGCCGGGACGAACAGTTTTCAGGTCCCCGCCTTCCGAGGTGAGGCCGGTTCGACCTTCACCGGTTGGGAAAGCTTCAAGGTCGGTGTCGCCGACCCGGGCAACTCCGGGGATCTGGCGGGCAGCTCCTCCAACGCGAAGCTCTTCCAGTTCTCGCCCAACGCTTTGGTGCTCGGATCGGGCAACATCTACAACGGCACCGACGCCAGCCGCTTCGAGATCCGGTATTCCGGCACCGTCCCGATCGGTCAGGTGGTGCTCCAGATCCGCGCCCTCGGCACCGAGCTCAAGTACGACGACGTGCATCTCGTCGCGTGGACGCAGAGCCTGACGACTTCCCGCACCGAACTCGACCGGTTGGCCTTCGGACCGCCGCCGCCGAGCCCTGGCAGCGGGGTGGGCGTTTCGAGCCTCTGGCAGTGGGACATCAGCTCGCTGGCAGCGAACAGTTTCGCGATCTCCTTCAATGCCAACGAAGCCAATCTCAGCCTCGACTCCGCGACGCTGGATGTGCGGGCAGCGCCTGAACCCGGCGTCATGACGCTGGCCTTCGCCGGCGCCGCAGCACTCCTCGTTGCCCGTCGTGCCCGTCGCTGAGAGAGCGAAATGTCCAGGATCCACGCATGCCCCGTGACGAACGGCCCGGGTTTCCGATCCGTTCGTCCGGCCTTGTCGATCGCGGTGCTCGCGGTCTGTCTCCTCTGGATCCTGGTGCCGGTCGCCGCGGTGCAGGGCGGTGATTTCAAAGTTGCCCCCGCGCAGGCCACGCTGGACCGCTGGAATTATCCCTTCAATTTCCAGCCGGCGGACCGGCCTGTCGCACCCACCTACGGCTCGTTCGATTCACGTTTCGACACGCGCGACGCGGAGTTTCTCATCGGTTGGGACACGGGCACGATGGTGGCCACCAACGCCGGCCCGTCGCGGTATTTGCTGCGCGCGGTTCGGGTGACACTGACCTCGGTCGCTCCGGTGCTCCCGAACCTGCCGTTCGTCTACGATCCGACGTACGATTCCTACCGGACCTACTTGAGGAGTGGGGATGACGCGCTGCCCGATTCCGACCCGGGCCGTCCGATCGAGATGTACGGGGTTGCGTTCCGGGGCGACTTCAACGCGGCCACGTTCCTCGAGGGATCCACCTATGGCCCCATCGGCGCCTACGCCAGCAGCAACATCACCATCGGCACGCGCTACGCCTACGCCGCGATGTTCGACACCAACGGGGCGATGCTCGACATCGGGAACAACGTGGGCCAGATCAATCCGGTCTGGACCAACGCCCCGTTCGAGACCCGGCCCTGGGCGATCGGGAAAACCACCAACGCCGCACCGGGCGAGCCCATGCCGGACGATGGCAAGATGAGCTTCGACGTCGACCTCTCGGATCCGCTGGTCGTTGGGTACCTGCAGTCCGCACTCGACCAGGGGCGGCTCCGTTTCATGGTCAGCTCCCTGTCGCCCGCAGGCCAGAGCACTCCCGGTGGAACAGGATTTGGAGGCGCGGGGGCGTATCCGTGGTGGGCGAACAAGGAGAACCTTCTGTACGACGGGCCGAAGCTGGAGTTGGAAGGGACGTTGGTGGGCGACGACGACATCGATGCGGACGGCCTGCCCGACGATTGGGAGCGTTTCTGGTTTGGAAACCTCGACCAGGCCGCTTCGGATGATCCCGATGGTGACGGCGCCTCCAATCTCCAGGAGTACCGTGCCGGCACGAACCCGACCTCGCACGCTAGCGCGCTTCAGGTGGGTTCCTGGTCGTTGGGAGCCGATGGCCTGATCTCGATGGAATTCCATGTCGCGCCGAGCCGTTCGTATGCTGTCGAGTCGAGCGGGGATCTGGTGTCGTGGACTCCGTTGGACGGCAGGTTGACCTACCCTGGATCGGGGTTGGCCCGCTGGGTCGAGGATGCCCGCTCGGCACCCGCCTCCGTGGCTGCGCGATTCCTGCGTCTCGGCGTTCGTTGATTGCCATGGAAGCCGTCGCGGGTCACGGGCTTCCGCCGCTTCAGCCCGGCACCCTGTATCTGGTCGCCACGCCCATTGGAAACCGCGAGGACATCACGCTCCGGGCCATCCGGACATTGCGCGAATGCGATGTCGTCGCGGCCGAGGACACACGGAGGACGGGCTTGTTGCTCCAGCATTTCGGGATCTCCAAGCCCCTGATCAGCTACTTCCGGTTCAACGAGGCGCGACGGAGCGGCGAATTTGTCCAACGGCTTCAACGTGGCGAAAAGATCGCGCTGGTGACGGATGCCGGCTCGCCGGGCATCAGCGATCCTGGCGAGCGGGTCGTGAGGACCGTGATCGAGGCTGGATTACGCGTGGAATCCGTTCCGGGTCCGTGCGCGCTGGTGGCGGGGCTCACCGCCAGTGGTTTGCCGACGGGCGAATTTCATTTCGCCGGTTTCCTGCCCCACAAATCCGGCCAGCGCCGACGCGAACTCGAGCGTCTCGGAGCCTTGCCCGGGACTCTTGTGCTCTACGAATCCCCGTTTCGTATCGAGCGGCTGCTCTCGGAACTGTCGGAGATTCTCCCAAGCCGCCGCGTGGTGGTGACCCGGGAATTGACCAAGCGCTTCGAGGAACACCTTCGAGGTACCGCGGCGGAACTCCTCGCGGCGACGACCGGCCGGAGCTGGAAGGGCGAGGTCACGGTCATCATCGGCCCGGGAGACGCGGCCACCGTTTCGTGTTCCGATGAACCGGAGGAGGAGGAGGCCCAGCCCGAATGAGCCAACGATCCCACGAGTCGCGATCCTCATCGCGCACCGCGCGGATGAGGTTGATGACGCTCCTGTTCGCGGCGTTTGTCAGTGTGGCAGGCGCCCAGACCCCTCCAGCGGCGCGCAGCGGAGGGAATACCACGGCGCTTGAGGTCCTGCAGCGCCTGAAAGGCATGGACATCGAGGCCAGCCCGGCGCTCAAGGGCGCGGTGCTGCGGGTGCTCGAATCAACGCGAGGAACCGCGCAGTTCGTGGAGATTGTCCGGGATTTTTCGCTGACCGGCCAGGAGGCGGGTCTGCTCGAGGTGGCGGTGAATCTCCCGGGGGAGAGCGCCGGTGCGGACGCGGTCCGGGTGCTGTTGAAGGCGGGCGGAGCCTCGGCGTTGGAGGCGGCGCTGGCCGACACGGGTGGGGAGGCCGGCCGGCGCTTGGCGTTGGTGCGGGCGCTCGCGAATGCCCTGGATCCCGCGGGTGTTTCCCTGCTGGTCGGGATGTTGACCCATGCGACGTCGGACGGCGCGATCAAGTCCGCAGCGGTGCACGGGCTGGCTGGATCGGAAGCCGGTGCCCGGGCGCTCCTGGGGCTGGCGCGTGATTCGAAACTCGAGGACGCGCAACGCAGCGCGGCGGCCCTGGATCTCGCGCAGTCGCGTTGGCCGGCCGTCCGCGAGGAGGCGCGGAAGATCCTGCCGCCGCCCCGGACGGCGGATGGCGGCGAACTCCCGCCCATGGGCGAGTTGGTGAAGCTGAAGGGCGACGCGGTGAATGGGGCGAAGGTCTTTCGGGACGATCGCGCCGCCTGCATCAAGTGCCATCGGGTCGGAGGTGAAGGCATCGACTTTGGACCGGCCCTCACGGAGATCGGGACCAAACTCGCGCCCCAGGCGTTGTATGAGTCGATTCTTGATCCGAGCGCGGGCATTGCGTTCGGGTTCGAGGCGTGGAGTGTGGAGAGGCGCGACGGCGAGGAAGTTTTTGGCCTCATCGCGAGCGAGACCGCGGAAGAACTGGCGATCAAGCAGCAGACCGGGGTGGTGGTGCGCTTGAAGAAGACGGAGGTGTCGCGGCGTGACAAGCAGAAGCTTTCGATCATGCCCGCGGGTCTGGCGCAGATCCTCACGCGCCAGGAATTGGTGGATGTGGTGGCCTATCTTGCGTCCTTGAAGTCCGGCGCGAAATGACGGGCGCGGAGATGGAAGGCGGCAGTGCCTTTCCGCTGCAGGTGGCTGGACGCGTGGGTTGAAGGAGGGCAGGGGCCTCGCAGCGGGTGCGGGGGAGGATGACCCTCGCTGTGCGGTTGCGGTATCGGAGCCTTCCAAAACCAGCGACCGATCACTTCGACGTTGGCAAACGGGGCTTCCTTCTGGAATCAATCGCGCATGCCCGACACGATCAAATACCTTCTCGATGAATCTCGGCTTCCCAGGACGTGGTATAACATCCAGGCCGACCTTCCCGTGCCGCTGCCGCCGGTCCTGCACCCGGGAACCAAGAAGCCCATCGGGCCGGATGACCTGGCGCCGCTTTTCCCCATGGCCTTGATCGCGCAGGAAGTTTCTCTGGAGCGTGAGATCGAGATCCCAGGGCCGGTACGCGAGATCTACCGTCAGTGGCGCCCAAGCCCGTTGTTCCGGGCGCGCCGACTGGAGAAGGCGCTGCAAACCCCCGCCCGGATCTACTACAAGTGGGAAGGCGTGAGCCCGGCTGGCAGCCACAAGCCCAACACCGCGGTTCCCCAGGCGTTCTACAACAGGGAAGCTGGCATCCGGCGCATCGCGACCGAAACCGGCGCAGGCCAATGGGGTTCCTCTCTCGCCTTCGCCGGCGCGTTGTTCGGCATCGATGTGACCGTCTTCATGGTGCGGGTCTCGTACAATCAGAAGCCCTATCGCCGGGCACTGATGGAGACCTGGGGCGCGCGCTGCATCGCGTCGCCTTCCAACGAGACCGATTCCGGCCGCGCCATTCTCGCACAACGCGCCGATCACCCCGGCAGCCTGGGGATCGCCATTTCCGAGGCGGTCGAGGTCGCCGCCAAGTCCGACGAGACAAAATACGCGCTTGGATCGGTGCTCAACCATGTGCTCATGCACCAGACGGTCATCGGGGTTGAGGCGATCGAGCAGTTCGAGATGGCAAACGACTATCCGGACATCGTCGTGGGGTGCACCGGTGGCGGCTCAAACTTCGCGGGGATCGCGTTCCCCTTCATCGGGGCGCAACTGCGCGGCGGGAAGAAGGTGAAGGTCATCGCGGTGGAACCTGCGGCTTGTCCGAGCCTGACCCGGGGCAAGTACGCCTATGACTTCGGCGACACCTCGCACCTGACCCCGCTGGTGAAGATGCACACCCTGGGTTCGACCTTCACCCCGCCCGGCTTCCACGCCGGCGGACTGCGGTACCACGGCATGGCCCCGCTGGTGAGTCACGTGCAGGAACTCGGCCTCATCGAATCGAAGGCCTATCATCAGACCACCTGTTTCGCGGCCGGACTGCAGTTCGCCCGGACCGAAGGCATCCTGCCCGCGCCCGAGGCCAATCACGCCGTGCGCGGCGCGATCGACGAAGCGATCCGTTGCCGCGAGGAGGGCGTCAGCCGCTCGATCCTCTTCAACCTGTGCGGGCATGGTCATTTCGACATGCAGGCCTATATGGACTACAACGCCGGCCTGCTCACCGACCAGAGCTACAGCCCTGAGGAACTCGCCCTCGCGTTGTCCGGCCTGCCCTCCGTCTCGTGATCACCGAACGATGCCGCGGGGGTCGGGCTTTTCTGGTCCTGACCCTGGTGTTGCTGTCCGCATTCACAGGGAAGGGCTGGGGAGCCTCGGAGCGGGCCCGTGTCCGCGCCGAGGAGCAGTTGGAGCGGATTGCCGTCCACTTCGAGGCACTGCAATCGGATCCCGCCAAGGCCATTCCTGCAGAAATCCTGCGCGATGCCCGGGCCCTCGTCATCGTTCGTGAAACCCGTGCCGGATTCATCGTCGGTGGAAAGGGAGGCTCGGGCGTGATGCTCGTGAGGGACGCGGAGGGCTGGGGAACCCCCGCTTTTGTGAAGACCCGCGAGGGCGGAGTGGGACTCCAGGCCGGCTGGCAAAGCGCGACCATCGTCCAGGTCCTGATGTCCAACACGGCATTGGACGCAGTGAGGACGAACCAGTTCCGCTTTGGCGTCGGGCTGCGCGTGACCTCCGGGCCGCGGACGATGGGTGACGAGGCCAAGACTCGTTCGGCTGGTTCGGATATCCTCATCTACTCCGACACCGGCGGGCTGTTCGGCGGGCTCGCCGTGGAAGGAGGGACGTTGCGACCGGACGCTGCCGCAAACCGGGACGTTTACGGGATGGAGGCGGAGGCGGTCCTCTTCCGTGGGCGACCTGCTGCGACCGCGGCGGGACGGCGACTCCTCGGCATCATCGATCGGTTTTCCAGAGATGGAAAATGAGCCCTGAGCGTCAACGATTCTGTTGTGAGAGAGCTGCTTTTGACAAACAACGCTTGGCCCGCGCTGGCCAAAACCTGATTATCCCGTCTAACCAAGCATCCCGAATTTGACTGTTGAGCTTATGAAAACCTATCAGGCTGCAGACATCCGGAATTTTGCGGTGGTGGGTCATGCGACCAGTGGCAAGACCATGTTGTGCGAGGCCATGCTCGCGACGGCCGGCGAGATCAGCCGGATGGGGAGCATCGCAGCCGGAACTACCGTCTCCGATT
>CAIMTB010000032.1 GCA_903844265.1 uncultured Verrucomicrobiota bacterium | reverse complement strand
TCGCTGGCTCAAGGTCCTGCCGCTTTTCAGAGCCTCCTCAATAGCCTATCTCTGAGGATTCCCGGACACCGTTCGCTTTTACCAACTTGCCGTATTTATCGACGGCATCAACCGTCCTTTCCAGCACGCTTAGCACCGCGGCAGTCTGCTTGACCCGATGGCTTTCAGGTTCCTCACCATAGGCAGCCTTCAGGCCGAGCTTGGCCAACGAGATACTGGCTTTGCCCAACGTGAGCAGGCCATCCTTCAGTTCCTCCCGGTTGCTTTCCCGGTAGGTATCGGCGAACCCACGGCGACCCCTGAGAGCGCCTACCGAGTGGCTCAGAAAATCGGCGCTCGTCGGGGTCTCCGCGGAGGCTCCGCTACGCTCTAGCCAGGCGCGAGCCAGACCTACGCCACGCGGATGGCTCACCATTCCGTCAATTTCCGCCAGCAGCTTTCGCCTCTCCAGAATGCCGGCCGTCGCTTCTATGAATTCAAAAGTGGAGCTCGCCGCCTCCACTGAGTCCTTGAGCTTATCGACTCCAGGCGCTGTCTCTGCAAGGAAGCGATGGAAGTTCTCTCCCCCGAAGGGAGAAGCGAATGCAAGTGCTTTGCTTGCCAGGTCCACAGTGGCGCTGGAGAGGGCCATTGGACTGTGGGGCTTCTTGTTACTGTACGCCTCTTGCAGGGCATCGTAGGCTTCCCCGGCACTGCCCGTCAGTTCTTTAGTGCTCTTCTTGATCTCCCCCAGGGTGGCCAGAGTCATGAGCTTTTCGCCATCGCTTTGTGTCCCAGTACTGCTTGTGCCCAGCGGGTCCATCCTGCCCGCAGGATCCCCGTTGAAGGCGGTGAACAACGCACGGCTTTGCGTATATAATTCGTTGTCCCGCTGCAGGAAACGTCCCAGTTGCGGATGCAGGTTGCGCTGGCCGAATTCATAAAGGCCACTCTCCTCATCGTAATAGCAGCCTTGAAACAACAATGTTCCAGCCACCGCTGACTCTGATACCTGTTGATCCCCGCCCGCTCCCGGGTGGTAAAAAACGGGAGTGCCATAAGGGCCGTAAAGTATGGTTTCCAGGAGTGTTCCGTCCGTTCTCAGATAGCCTCCGATGCTGCCGTTCAGACTCACCAAGGGTACAAAGTCCTCAAACGACGCGCCAGAAGTGGCCAGTGCCCGGACCATCACAAGGTTGCGGCCGACGTAGAAGTACAGGCGCGTGAGTGCGTTGGTGCCGCCGTGGCGCTCGTATTCCTCGATCAACTGCTGCCCCTTCCAGCTATAAAGACGAGTTCCTGGGCGGCACCGAGCCACTGGACCCACCACCTCCCTCTGGATGATCCGGCCTTGCCCATCCCTCACATAGGTGATTGCAACCTGGTCTGCTCCCGAGCCTCGGAGGATCGTTTGCACCAATCCGAAGTCATCATAGGTCAGCGTGGCCGTTTCCCGGGAAAGGCTCGTCTGGCCGGGGAACCTCACCCAGACTGGAACCTGCTGAACACTGCCCCGCGGGTTGTAGTTCACCGCTTGACCGTCTGCCACGGTCACCCGTCCCTGATTGGCGAACAGGGGAGGCATGATCGACCGATCATCCAAGCCCACGGTGTTGGTGGGTGAAAGCATCTCCCCGCTGTCCGTGAAGGCCAGACCCTCCACGCGCGCGGTTGCCCCAGCCCCATTTGTCGGGTTCGTGGCCGAGAGCAGAAAGTCCGTCACCCGCATCCCTAAAAGATTGGAGTTTCGCCGGAACACATCCCAGCGGCCTTCGTGAAATCGCTCTTCCGACAAAATGCGCCCACCGGGCGTCATCGTGTAACCGAAGCCTGCGATCCGCTCGGGAGGGTTGCTTCCGACTTCGTAAGAGATCAGAAATTTCCGCAGCGACGAATCGAAGACATGTACCACCTGGAGACCGCCACCGTAGGCGATCGTGTCCAGTATGTCAGGCCCTTGCCAATTGATGGTGTCGATCCCCAAGGCTATCGATTGCGAAAATTGCCCATTGTCTCTAGGCTGCCAGTCAACGGTCACCCCGGAGGGATAAGTCTCGCTCACCAGGTGGTTCATCGCGTCGAACACGGCACTCCAGACCATCTCCACTCCACCAGCCAAACCGTTGACCAATTTCTCCCGCATCAGCTGCCCCCGCTCATCAAAGCCGAGTTCAGTCGCGATATTTCCCCGCACGACGTTCGTCACCCGGTTGAACCCGTCACGGAAGTGCCTAATAGACTCCGCACCATGCATGGCCGAAACCAGCCCGTTCTCGTATGAATACACCACTCGCACGTCTCCATGGGTCACCCGCTCGGGTAGGAAATTGGCATTATAATTCCCAAACTGAATTGAGGTGCCGTCCGGTTGATCGATTCGGTCGACGGATTTGTTGGCCCCTGAGAGAATGACCGTCTGATCCCCAGCCTGCTGCAGGCGGCGGTTTGCGTCATAGGAGTATGCCACGCCACTGCCGTCGGTGAACCCGCGGCCGAGCAGCACACCTGTTGGACTGTTGGTCCAGTGTTCCGTCACGTGGTCCGGATCAATCTTGGCAGCCAGATGCCCGAACCCATCATATTCAAAGTTCCATCGCCCGCAGGGCCACTCGATCCATCCCAGGCGGCCCCCGCCGTCAAAATGCCGGTGTTCGGCATATTCACGGTAGGAGCCTGGCGGGAGACTCTCATTCGCCAGATAGGTGCGGATGCTGCGTTGCTCCGCTAACCCCGTAGTTGGGTTGAAATCGCTGAAGCGGTAGGAAACCAAGTCGGGGAACGTCGTGCCCAGCAGGCGCCCGGCGTCGTCCCGCTCATTTTCCTGGATCAACTGCCCATTCAACTGCACGTGGCGTATCCCGCCGTCGGCGAAATAGTCGATCTCGCGGGTGACATCAGCCGACTCCAATTGGATAAGCCGGCCAGCCGCGTCATAGGAATTCGTCTCGCTCAACAGAAGACTTCCATCCGAGGCAGTGATGGTCTTGGTGCGGACCTCGTTGCCCCGATTATAAGTGAATTGGGTGATCGACTCAGGGCGCGTCACGGTTTCCAGCCGCTCCTGCGGATCGTATCCCAGGGCGATGCCGATCCCGTTCTCGGTCGCCAGCGTTGGGGCCGTGCCCACAAATTTGACCTCGCGCGAAAGTCCGGGTCCATGCACTCCTGTGAGCAGCACTCCCTGATGCGTGTTTGTGGTGACCTCTCCATTCCGCGTCATCGATAGGACTTGTCCTATAGAATTAAACGCGTAGTCCACCTGCAGGTCCGCCAGCCCGGATTCATGGATGACGACTTGGGAGATCCGGCCAGGATTCGCGGGGTCATAGGTGTACTGCGTATTGAACGACATGGAGTCTAAGGCGAAGGATTCGGACGCCACAAGGCCATTGGTATATCCAAAGATCCCTTTCGGGAACTTGACGGTCGGATCCTGAGATCCGACCGTCAGTTCCTCTGGCTGGCCGTCGGAATTGGGTGTGCTGGATGCGCTCAAGCCGCCCTGCTGCACCGCCGCTCCGCCGCTGGACAGGCTCACTACGGCCGCGCTGGGAGCGGATCCAAAGCTTTCCCCCTCTGGCAAAAGGCTGGGCCCAATGGTAATACGGTGGACGATCTGGTGATCCGCCTCAGATGCGACTTCGTTCGTCATCTGGCCGAATTCGTTGAACCTGGAGGTCCTCAGGACCGGACCCGTGCGCTCCTCGATGGTCGAAACAAATGCGGTGCCGGGGCTGAGGTAGGTATTGGAGGTCTCCACCCCTTCAGTGTTCACCCGCCGCACCAGACGGTTCCAAGCGCCACCATCAAACTCATTCGTCGTGGTGAAAGACATCCGCCCCTCCTGAAAGGTACCCAATAGATTTCCCCGGAATCGATACACCTCGTTGGTCGAGTCGAAGAAGAGGTGATATTGCCCCGAGGCATCGCCGATCCGAGTCATCCGGCCATCCTCGTTGGCTTCCAAGCTGCGGTTGGCGAAGGCCTTGGGCCTTCCGAGTTGGTCCACCATGATTTCAGCGGGGGGGGAGTCCCCCAGCTTGACATGAAGCGCGCCAGACGCCGTCTGGTAGCGATCCGCCGCAGATTCCTTGGCACCTGAATACTGCGTCGTCTGCCCGTTTCGGATTACTGCTGAAACCAGACCGTTCTCGTAGACGATCTCCTCGGTCGGGAACCGGGTCCCGTCAAGCCGCCCCACTCGGCGGAGCAACCGGGCGTCGTTGGCGTCGTAGGCGTAGATGTAATCAAGCCCCGAGAGGTCCTGAACGTTGGAGATTCGTCCCTGGGAATCGTATTTGTAGCTGACTTCCCCTGCTATCCCCCCGGGGTAACGAATCCGCACCCTGCTGATCAATCCCTCTTCGATGTTCTGCGTAGACACGCGGTCATAGGGTCGCGAGTTCAGAGCCCCCGCCTCATGGTTGTAGCCGAACTCCAATTCCAACCCGCGATCCCCCGTAACACGGTCGAGCCGTCCATCCTCGCGATAGGCGCATACCAACTCGCTCGCCCGATAGACTCCCGACTGGCGCTCGATCCGACCATCCGCCCGGAAGTGGGTCTTGGCCCCCTGGGGTGCCAGCACCACAAATGTACCATCCTTGAATTTGAGTAGGATCGAAAACTGGCCCGGAGGGGACATGTAGTACGTTGCCACCTTGCCATCCCATACGAACTCGGTCATGGCAGGGTCATTTGTCAGCCCAGCCAGACGGGAAAGGTTGCCGGCGCTCTCGGAGATCCTGCTGAAGTGCTGGACAGCTCCGGCTCCGTCCACCAGCAGGACATCGCCTGCCCGGCCAAAGCGATCCCGAAGCGGATCTCCGTAATACGTCATGCAGAAGTCGCCCGCAAACGCCTCCGGGATCTCGACCAGGCGGGCGTTCCAGTTGAAGTCCCAACCGCGCCCGAATGGGCCGAAGTATTCGGAGCGGCTCTCGTAGCAGCGGGTTAGCACCAGATCCTGCAACCGGCCCCGCAGCGAAATGTCCGTGGGCGCAAACCGATACTCCCCCGATTGCAGATTCACACCGGAGTACCATGGCGAGGCTCCCATGGAGGGATTCGGAGAGTCGATATATTCGCCAGGGAGCGCCGGAAGCTGTGGCCCAACACCCGGAACCAGTTCCCCCCTCGCAACCACCGCGCTCATCTCCTCCAGCCCGGTAGGCTGGGGCTGGGTCGCATCCAGGAAAACTCGCACGAAGTGTCCACTCCAAAGAACCTGCCGCTCCGGGGTGAGGGCTAGCTTCTGGCGGTCAGCCTTTGTTAGGGGCTCCCGCAGCACTGCGAAGGCGTCGGTGGCGTAGTAATCGAATAATTGACTCTCCGGATCGTCCGAGAGCCGGTGAGCGCTAAGGGCAGCCACTACTTGTTGGCTCCTGGTTGCACGCACTCCAACGCCCGCGCCGGTCAGGACGACCGGGGGGTAATCGAGACCCTTTGGATAGATCTGACGGCCCGCGACGTCGAGACTCTGCGCCGCCACCCGCAGCACCGGACCGCTTTCGCCCGAAGTATGCACCAACACATAGAAATGAGTTGCCGGGTTGGCCGGGAACAAGCCAGCCAGGCAGTCCGGGTTCCGGGGGTGCACGGAGGTTGGATCAAGGTGGATTGCCGGATGGGTTTCGCGAAGGAAATCAGTCACCGCTTCCGGTCCTTTGGCAATAATGGATGCCATATTGGTCACCGGCCGAGTCGGCACCCTGACCACCTCGAGGATCGGCGGCCGCCGCACTGCGAACGCCTCGGTGTCCTTGCTGAAAGACAGATAATCATCCGACACACCGAGGAAGCGCGTGAACGTGGTGGTTGGAATGACGGACACTATGGCGGGGTGCATCTCGGAAGTTCGTGCCGTAACCGAGAGCAGGTGCCGCTGTAAGACGAAGGTGTTTGTGGGAGTAGCGACCAAGTACTCGTCCGGGCCCGATCGGGAGATTGAATAGAGCGTCCCGGACCTGCCGGAGACCATTGGGATGCGATTTATCCGGCGTGGCTCGATGGGCTGCGTCAGATCCACGACGTCGAGCCAGGAGCCGGACGCCGAGGTCACACATACCAAAGCCGCGGGTCGCAATCGGACTCCAGTTGGGTCTTCAACTGGGAGATCTCCGTCCAGCAAAACACGAAAGGCACGCTCGCCTGGCTGCAGTTCATAGGCACCCGCAGCGTCATCCTCAGATCCAACGGGCAGGCCCTCAGCAAGTATCACTTGAAGCCTGGAAGGCATGTTGGTATGCGTTGCCTGGTTGGTTCCCGG
>CAIMTB010000031.1 GCA_903844265.1 uncultured Verrucomicrobiota bacterium | reverse complement strand
GCGCCAGCCAAGCGATCGAGTTGGACTTCCCGCTGCCAGCCGAATGCTGGATGAGGTAGCGGGTACCTGCGCCGTGGGCGGTGGCGTGCGCAAGGGTTCGCCGAACCACGTCAAGTTGGTGGTAACGCGGGAACACCTGCGTGCGCTTCTTCCGGCCCGACTTTTCGTTCTTGGTTTGGACGACCTGCGCGTAGTTTTCGAGGATGTTGGCCAGGCCGGCCGGCGTGATGACTTCCTTCCAAAGAAAATCGGTTTTCAGGCCGCCCGGGTTGGGTGGGTTGCCTGCCCCATCGTTCCAGCCCAGGTTGAACGGCAGAAACCACGAGCCCTTGCCGCGCAGCTCGGTACACATGCGCACCTCGGCGTCGTCCACGGCGAAATGCACCACGCAGCGGCCGAACTCGAAGAGCTTCTCCCGTGGGTCCTGGTCGCGGCGATATTGCTGGATGGCGTCCTCGACCGTCTGCTTGGTGAGGCTGTTCTTGAGTTCGAACGTCGCGAGGGGCAGGCCATTGACGAACAGGCACAAATCCAGCGCCCGGCGCGTCTCGTCCGCGCTGTAACGCAGCTGGCGCGTGACGGTGAAACGGTTCTGGGCATAGAGCGCCGCCGCTTTCGGGTTGCCCGGTGACGGCGTGCCGTAGAACAGGTCGAAATGAAGCGGGCCGTGGTCGACCCCTTTGCGCAGCAGGTCGATGACGCCGCGCTTGCCGACTTCGCTGGAGACCCGGGCGAGGAGCTTCTGTCGGATGATGTCCTTGGCGTCCCGGTAATCGACGATGGCCAGTTTCCCGAGGGTTTCGGGCTGGGTGGCGTGAAGGAACTGGAACAACTGCGGTAGGTCGAGCGCGTGGGTACGGTCATAGTCCCTGGGACGGCCCGCAAGCCAACCCGAGCCGGCGGCCTTCGCGGCGGCAAGGGCGTCAGGTGTCTCCGCCACCACCTCGTCGGTCGGTGCCGCCAGCCCGTCCAGGCCGGTCATGTGCCGCACGATGAGCGTTTCGAGGCCCTTCTCGGAGGTGTCGGTGGGCGGCATCGCGGCGGTCCTTAGTTCTTTCCGTCAGAAAACACGCGACGCACCTTGCCCTGCCCGATCAGGTCCTTGAGTAGGAAGAAGTTCTTTCGTTCGTGCCGCACCCGGCCAGCGGGAATAGCCGGGCTGATGCGCAACTGTCTGGCAAAGCGGATGACCGCCTCTGCGGGCGCGTGGTTGGTCAACCGCGACGCTTTCCAGAACTTGGCTGGGATCAGCGCCTCTTGGGCCATCGCGTCTGCTTCCTTCTCGCACTTGTCGCGACCGGTGTCGTCCAAGTCGTCGAAGAACACCTCGTAGCCGTCTTGATCCAGATGCAATCCAACGTGCGCCATTTCGTGCAAGAGCGTGAACCAGAAATTATCCAGTCGGTCATACCGGAGCGTCAGCGCGACCAAGGGCGACCCGTCCGGCAACTTCATCGCTGCGCCGTCAAGGTGGGTCTTGGGCAGATGACGTTCGATCACCAGATGAATGCCGTTCTTGTTGAGAAACTCCCCAGCGAGTTTCGGGCCGGCGTCGAGGTAGCTCAACTGGGCCAGTGTGCTCAAAAACTCGGCTGTGACCGTGCCTTTGCAGTAGGCCGGCAGGTTTTCCTTCAAGGCCAGGCTCATCACCCGGATGCGCCACGCGGCCAGCGCATAGTCATCCTGCTGGCTGCCGTCACGGACGTGTTGCCGGTTGAAGGCCGGACGCAATACTCCGCCGCCGAGGGCACCCCAAGCGCAGAAGATGCACCACCTTAGAAATCCTCTCGGGATGAGGACGCGCCTGCTGCCGTTCGTGATGGCCTGTGGGCTCGTAGCCATGGCTGCGTTGCCTCGAGGGTGCCATGCCGCAGAAGAGTCCACGCCCGGTAGGCCGCTATCATTCCGCGGACTGACTGCCTCATTGGCGATCGACAAGGCGTCCATCAGACCGAAGGAGCCGGTTGAAGCCACGATCACCATCGGCTGTAGCACGGTCGCTCATCGCTTGTTCAACCCACGTTTCGACGGCCTCCTTGAGCAGCCAGGTCAGATTGTCCTTCGAGATTCTGATGGGAAGATCGTCAACACCTTACCGGATCATGCCATTTCGCGCAGAGGCAGGGGGCCTCACGATCTGGTTGAGGTGAGCGCAAAGTCTTTTGTTCGCTTTCCCATGATGATCGACCCGACACGCTTCCCATCTGCCAGACCGCCTCTGCCTCCGGGCTCCTATACATTGCAGCTCGAGCTGTTCGGTTCGATCCTGAGTCTTTCTGGCAACAGCAACAGAGCGGTCATTGCGACGAGTGAGCGCGTACCGTTGCGGATCACTGCATTGCGCTCATCCTGCACCGTGGCGTCATCGAGGACACCAGTGCCCTTGAGTTCATCGAATTCCTTCCGGGTCAACGACCTGCCCAACGCGCGGGTGACCGGCTCGATGGCACTCAGGGCTGACTGGATGGCCCGCCGCCCGGCCTGGTCCGCGGTTTTCTTGGCCTCGAACTCACTGGCGAACCCGCCTTTCTCGATCACCGAGTCATAGGCGGACTGGTAGATGGACCGGGCGACAGTCTGCAACCGCTCCGACGCGGCCTGCTTCTCCTCCGAGGTGCGGGCGTGTTCG
Source organism: uncultured Verrucomicrobiota bacterium (assembly GCA_903844265.1). Classification (GTDB taxonomy): domain Bacteria; phylum Verrucomicrobiota; class Verrucomicrobiia; order Limisphaerales; family CAIMTB01; genus CAIMTB01. The sequence continues at coordinate 3,046 of CAIMTB010000031.1, read as the reverse complement.
AGGGCAAGTGACGCGGCCAGCAAGGGGAGTCTGGTGGGCGTGTTGTTCATGAATCCGAACCCGGCACTGGCTTTTGGCGGCGTGAACTGGAGCCCGACCTCGTTGGCGGCCTTTCGGATGTCGTGGGTTGTCTGACGCATCGGAGGGGTGATGAAGTTGTTGATGACCCGACCCCACTGTCCGAAGGCGCCGGCGCCATCCCGGATTGCGGCCCGGATGTTGGTTTCCGCATTCACCTTGTCACCGCTCAGAATATCGCGGAGTCCCTTGACCCCGTACATGGCAGCACCGACCGCCTGCATCGCCATGCCGATCGTCGGCACCTTCAGGCTGCCACCCTCGGCGAGGCGATCGACTCCAATGCCAACAAACGGCGAACGCGCGAGTTCCATGGCGATGTCGGTCCACGGGCGGGTCCACCAAGACTTTTCGTAGGGCAGGAGGTTGGGCGTGGCGTTCACCTCGAAGCGGCGACGCGGTCGAGTGCGGCCACGGTCCGGGAAAGCCCGTTTCCGGACACCGATGCGCTCGTTGTCCCCCGGAAGAATCCCGATTACCGCGCTGCACGGATGAACGAACTGTAATCCAGGCGGGAGCCAGACGTTCACGTGCCCGGGGTCTGATGCAGTGAAGGGACGACACAAGTCATCCCGAACCGAAACAGAGACGATCCTCAATCCGCAGGAATCTCATGAAAACCCTTCGTTCCCATCTGGTCCGATCAATCGCTCTCGGCCTGCTGTCCGCCGCCGGCACCCTCCCCAACGCCCAACTCGGTTCAGTGCCGATGCCTCGCACGAGCTGAAGACTCCCCTCGCCGTGATGCAGGGGGAACTGGAGCAAGCCCTCCAACTCGCCGAGGACGGGTCCGCGGCGGCCTGAAGTGGTGCAGGCTCCAACACCGGGCCGGGAATCCCACCGGACGAACGGTCGCACGCCTTTGATCGGTTTCATCGTGGCAGCGACGCACGGAGTCGGCGTCGGGACGGCATGGGCCTCGGCTTGAGCCTCGCCCGTGAGATTGTCCTGGCGCATCGGCGTGAATTGATTCTCGCGGGAAGCGGGCCCGCACGGACCGTGTTTCGGCTTGCGCTACCCGCGATTCAACCCGACGACTGAACGGACAGAACGATGGAGTAACACGTAAGCAGGACGGGGCCAGAGAGACGTCGATGCAGCCGCGTGGCGCCACCGCCAGCGTCAGCGCCGTCGCCACGCCAACGGAGACCAGTCGCCCAATATGCGTTGGGGTTGATGATTGTGATTCATTGAAATAAGCAGAATAAGGCGATGCACTTCAACTTAAAGGGGGCGGATGCAATAGAAGCGCGTTTCGACGCCGCCTGGAGGCGTGTCTTGGTAAGTGATGACCCCCGTCCGACTGGCGGTGGCGGTGCCCAAGGTCTGCCAGTTGGGAGTGAGCAGACTCTCGGTGGTTTGCACTCGATAGGTCCGCAGCGGCACGCCGCGGAATGTGAGTTTTACGGTGCCACCGTCGATGATGATGCCGCCAATGCTGCTGGGCGGGTTGCCCGCGGAATCCTGCACCGTTACCGCCACGGTGCCCACGGAGACTCCGCCGTGACCGTCGCTGAGGGTGTAGGTGAAGACATCGCTCCCGACATAGTTGGTGGCCGGAGTGTAGATGACATCCGTGCCGGTCAGCGCGACCACGCCGCCGTGGGTGCCGGTGTAAGTGACGTTGGTGATGGTCCCGGTGACGGCGGCGGCCCAGATATCATTGGCAGTCAAGACACTGGCCGCGACGATCGTATTGGTGTTCTCCAACGCGCCAAGGGTGTCGTTGACCGCGGTAGTGACCACATAGACGCTCTGTGTCAATATACTGCTCGTGCTGGCGGTGTAAGTCGCGTCGCCGCCATATTCCGCCGTGAGCAAATGGACGCCGAGGCTAAGTCCATTAGTGACGAAAGTCGCCACGCCCGCACTAAGCGTGCCGGTGCCCAGGGTGTCAGCGCCATCCTTGAATGTCACCGTGCCGCCGGCCGCGCCGGGCGAGAGGGTGGCCGTGAAGGTCACGTTGGAGCCGTGCACGGAAGGATTGCCCGACGAAACTAGCGCCGTGACCGAGTTCGCCCGCTGGACCGCCAGCATCCCGTCGTGGTAGGTGATGCTGTAGTTGCCCAACCCCACGCCGACGGCCACGCTCGCGATAATGTGGTAGCTGCCTACCGCCGCGCTGGCCGGCCACCCGTCCGGACAGGCCAGCGTCACGCTCGACACGCTGTCCCCGCTCACCAACTCGCCCGCGCCTGTGGTAAACGCCGTCTGGCCCGCGCCGTAGATCGTGACTTCGCCGTAGGTCTTGGATTCCGCATTGGCCGTGATATTCAACGGCTTGCCCGCGATGATGGCGTTGGTGGTCGGCTGACTGAACGCATAGTTGTCCGTGGCCGAACCGCTGATGGTCAATCCGGATACCTGCACCGTCTTGTTGGTCCCAACGTTGGGGTCTGCAAAAGCCCCCGTCGCATTTGCCGTGCTGAGCACCACCTGGGTGCCGTCAAGGTTCCCGGCCAACGCCGCATTGGTGAGAATCAGCGTCGCGATGGTCGTTCCGTCATAGACTTTGTCGCTGGCCCGGATGCCGGTCACGGACAGCGCCTTCGGCGTGATCTGCCCCGCGGCCGTTCCATTGGCCAGACCGTAATTGCCCGCTCCCCCGCCACCTGGCCCGTCGTGCAGCGTGTACGTAATCACCACGCCGGGATAATATCCGACGTTGGCGCTCGAATAATTCGCCGCCGCTCCCGTCGCCGTCACGGTTTCACTGTCCACAAAGCCCGACAGCGATCCCACCATCACTTGACCGGCTGTCGCTGCGCCATCATACCCCTTGGACACAATCGACGGCGCGGTGACGGACAAGGCTTTAGTCGTGACTTGCCCGGACGCCGTCCCGTTCGCCAGGCTGTAATTGGCCGCCAACCCGCCACCCGTCCCGTTGTGCAGCGTGTACGTAATCACCACGCCCGGATACGTTCCGGCGTCTGTGCTCGAGTAATTCGCCGCCGCTCCCGTCGTT
>CAIMTB010000030.1 GCA_903844265.1 uncultured Verrucomicrobiota bacterium | reverse complement strand
GACCGCCACGGCGAATGGGGCCGACCGGTGGCTACCCCCCCCCCACGGGCGCGTGGAACCTCATGCGCTCTCGGATATCTCCAAAAATCCGGCCCCACGCACGCTTACCGAAGCAACACCATGCTCCTCGCGCCAGAACCTGTGACGCTCTGTCTCCGAGAGAATGCTGCCCTTCCTGAAACGGTGATTCCCGCCGACATACCGCTTTCGCAGGCAGTAGGTGTGCATTCCCCTCTCGTCATCGATGGTAATGCGAGTTTGAAACACGGTCTTCGTGCGCTGTCGCCAGGTGCTCAGCTCGTTCCGGAATTGTCGGTACCGTGCTGGCTCACGGCCGATGGCAGGATATCGATTGTAGACGGAATCCACGGCACGGACCAGGTCAACGCCCTTGTTCATGTACTTCACATACCGGTATAGATCCTCAGCGGAAGGGATCGTGGAAACCAGAACATCCGCGTAAACACCAGGGCAGGTTTTCTCGAGCACTGCATCGCACTCCTCCTTGATCTTCTCTGCCATCGCCTGCGGATCGTGCTCGGTGCATGAGCTGCCCACGGCGTGCCAATGCTGGTGGGAGCGGTAGGGAAGGAACTCGACACTGTCCTCAACGCGAGCTCGGATGCCGTCCAGCCAGTGGTCCTTCACGAGCTTGCCCAGAGCGAGCTGACCGGCCCCAAGGAAGGCGCGGATGCGCTTCTGTACGTCGTAATCAGGGAGTTCGTCAGGAACGGCAAGGCTGGGCCAGGCAAATGTGCGATTATCAGCATGCTCGCCCGAGGTTGGTGGCCCGACGGGCGTCTTTCCAAGGCGCACGGTATCCGCCACATGACCGGTGGCCTTGGCCTCCGATGCGCTGTTACGGGCTGAGATCGTGAACCAGAACCAGTGTCCGCCACGCCTGAAAGCGGGCTCGTCGTAGGCAGCAGCCAGAGTCTTGATTCCATCCGAGGGGTTCACGTAGTTGCAGAAGTCGCACTCTGGATTCTGGCAGCGGCGCGCGTACTTGTGCTTCCCACGGTGGACGCGAGTGAAGAGCCCACACTCAATGATCGTTTCAATCCACGGGTCCAGACTCCCGTCCACGCCAGGACCCAGGCTCATGTGCGCGAGGATGCAGAGGAGCTTGTCGAGTGGGATATTGTTTTTATGGACGGCCTTGTTGAAGAACGTTGCGTCACCGTCATCATTGGTCCAGTGGACTTTGGCGTGGATCTTCTCGATGCGTCGGCGAAGCGTGGCGCCCATCTGCATCCGATTTCTGAATAGTGACGTAAGGTCGTCGATCCTGATGTCACGCAGGTCAGCCGCAGGACGAGCTGCCCCAGCCTGCATGTCAGACTGAGCTGTGATCTCCTCAATCAATTTGTATACGAGAGAGGCGGCAGCAGCTCCTGCTTCACGGCGAGACTCCTTCTCATCGAGCCTGGCATTGTCAGGCTCAGGACCCGTGGAATGGCTGGCTGCAAGGTCATCCACGCGGCGCTGAGTTTTGGCACGCCAACGCTCGGCATTCTCACGCTCACGCTTCTTCAGCCAGGCCTGGTCATGGAGCATCCTCCGCCTGACGTTGGCGGGGATGAGATCAGCGGTGGTGTCGATGTTGTTCATGTGAGGGCTGGATGATGATGTGACGTGGTCATGGATGATGAGCTGGATGATGAGCAGCAGGATGAGCAGCAGCAGCAGCAGGATGATGAGAGAGTGTGTTCTCTATCCCCTTACGAGATAGGTCGCGCATGGTTGTTGCGGAGGTTTGGCAGGGCGCGAACCCGGCGTGATCTGCGGCTGAAGAAGGTGAAAAGATGCCGCCGTGCGGTCGATGGCTATGCGTGCGGCTGGAAGCTGCGCCATGGACCTCGCGGCCCCGCACGGCGGCAAAAATGACTGTGGCGTGACGCATATTCTCGACCAGATCGACGAGGGCTGCTTCCAGACAGCACTCGCGGCTATCCTACCTACACATGCTGAGAACGAACTTTGAGGATTCGCGATCTGAGGAGGAGGGCATGCTGGCGTCTACAACGCTGGGTGTTGTGGACTCCTGCTCGGCGGCGAGCGTGCTGGCATCCTGAACGGCATGGAGTCCTGGGGTCAGGATCACCGTGTCGAGTGAGCTGTGCGGCTGCGGGTGGACCCGCACTTGCGCTGGAGCCGGGCAGGCCGACGGGTACAATGGCGGCGCGATGACCACGAGGGATTGCCCCTTCTGCAAGCTCGGCACAGACCGGATCTGGCTCGAGTCGGCGATGACGATTGCCTTCCTGGACGGCTTCCCGGTGAGCGAGGGCCATACGCTCCTGATACCCAAGCGGCACGTCGCCTCCGTCTTTGAGCTGGGCGCTGAGGAGTTGCGGGAACTGTGGCAGCAGGTTGGTGAGGTTCGGCACTGCCTGTGGGAGCGCTACCGTCCCGATGGGTTCAACGTTGGCATCAACGACGGCCAGGCGGCGGGTCAGACCGTGGCCCACGCCCACATCCACGTGATCCCTCGACGCACAGGAGATGTCCTCGATCCTCGTGGCGGCGTCCGGTGGATGATGCCGGACAAGGCCAAGTACTGGTGAGGTCGCCCGATGAGCACTCCGAGCGCTGAACGCCAGATTGGCTTCCTGTCCGACCTCCAGCGGCTGCTGGGCGAAGGCTCCTTCGTGGCGACCTACAAGTTCGCGCTGCTGCTCGCCCTTGCAGACATCTCAGTGGAACATGGCCACGACGATGACGAGCGGCTCACCAGTTCGACCCCGTCTGATCGCCGATCATTTCATCCGGTACTACTGGCGGCAGGCCGCGCCGTTCGCCTCCGTAGCCGCTGGACCATCCTTGACGCTGCTCAGGCAAAACACGGGCAGAACCGCCGCCGTGCTCGCCGCCATCGACGAACATCGCCGCCGCTTTGAGGGATCCTTGGCACAAGCGCGAAAGGAGACCAGCAGCTGGCGGCAACTCGTCAGCCGGGTTGACTCCATCGTGCGCCAGATGCCCCTCTCGAAGCTGCAGACGCTCGGCCCAGATCGCTTGGAGTTCCTCTACGAGAACCTCGGTCAGGGCGCTGAGATCATCCTCAAAGCCGGGGTGGCGTATTGCTTCCGGCGGCACTATGCGCTTGTTGCGGACCTGGTGAAAGGTGCCTGGGCCCGATACGTGCGCAGGTTCAACACGGATCTCCTCGGCGACCGGGCCGACCTCAACGAATTCCTGTTCGGCGCGGAGCGCGCTGATCTGAGCGCCGTGGCGCCGGTGTTAATTGAATTTCAGCACGGCGAGTGCTTCTACTGCCACACGCCCATCCGGGATGATGGGCTAGGCCATGTGGACCACTTCATCCCCTGGTCCCGATATCCGGTGCATCTCGGTCACAACTTCGTGCTGGCCCACCGTACCTGCAACGAGCGCAAGTCGGATTTCCTCGCCGCCACGGAGCACCTCGAGGCATGGGTGGACAGGAATCAGTCCCACAAGGTGCAGATCGAGACCTGCCTGGGTCAGGTCGGCGTGATTTCTGATCTCGGAGCCTCGTTCCGGATCGCCCACTGGGCCTACGCCCTCACGTTCGGATGCAACGGTCTGACCTGGATCCGTGGCCAGGAATGTCGTCACCTCGATCCGGGATGGGAGCGGAAGCTGGCCCACGCCATCTGCTGATGCTCTCTGCGCCATCCGGCATGAACCAACTCGTGCAGCCGCGGACGCCATTGAGCAGCACCTTGAGCGCTTATCGCCAGGAAGTGCAGTTGATTCGTTCTGCGGTCTAGGTCCGGTTGCTGCCTGGATTCTTGAACACAGCACGAGCTTTGATCTTCAACCGCTGTTCACGACAGGAGATCTGGTCATCATCACCATCAAAAAGAAACCGTCAGCCACGTGCGCCTTCCGGAGCCCAGGCGAACTCGCGGCTTCCACGGCTCTACACCGAGGGGTCCATTCTGGCATCCGAACCGAACCCGTCCATTTTGGCACCCCAACCAGGTGCACTGCCAGATGTAGACATTGATTTGATGTATACAGGATCTGCCTCCTCTATCGACCATCCCGGTATACGCTCACGTCCAGCCTTCTTTCGAAGCAAGCCAGCCTTCAGGAGCGCTGCGAACGCTCGCTTAACAGTTGGAACAGACACATACCCGTGTTCGCCTGCCCAGTGTCGCGGCGTTGTGTAGTGCCAGGCCAAGTCGGTTGTGAGGTAAATGGCAGCGTCGCTCAACTTCACGGCGTCCATGCCGTAGTCTGCGGGGTCCAGCTCCTTCGCGAAGAGGTCTGCAGCCGACTTCCAGTTCGAGCGCACGGAGAATCCGATGCTATAGTGGACAACCGCAGCCAGGACGCCGAACTCCATGGCGACTTCAGTGTCGAAGCGCTGCAGGTCAGCAAGCTCACGAAGCTCATCCGCTATCTTGTACGTGAACTGGAGCTCGCCACGCTTGATGCAGCGTCGCAGTAGCGAAGGACATTTTTTGGTGCCGCAGCACAGCGACTTAAGCGCCCTGTGGATGACGGTCTGGCTCAGGTACGGGTACTCGATGGCCAAAGCACCCTGGCTGGCTGCTACAGACCCGCGAGGGCTCCTGTCGCAGCGGAACGCCAGGCCCTGGTGGATGATCGCGGCAGGTATTCCGAAGTGCTTGGCCACGTAGGGCGAAAACGTTTGGATCATAGGCTCATTCTCAAAACATTGGATCAACGACGCTGTCACGACCGGCACATGGGTGGTAGCAGGTGAAACCTTCCGTGCTCTCCAGCTTCTCGAGGACCTTCCGGAATCCCTTCGAGAACACGCTGCTCTGGCGATCCCAAAACCAGACAACGTGAGCGGGGTTGTCTCGCATTTTCGGGCGCATGGCGCGCCCGATGATCTGGCGCGCGATCTCGTAGCCGGGCAGAGCACAGCGGCCCAGGCGACCAGGCAGATGTCGCAATGGGCCGGGCAAAATGATGCCCTTGCGAGCAGATGTGTGAGATCATGCGTCAGGCCGCAAGGGCGAATGAGCTATGGTCGCGTAGAACGCCTCAGCGTGGGCGGCCTCGAACGAAGTTGCAAATTGCCGCGTCAGGCTGGGGTCGCCTTGCAGACAGCCTCATCGTCGCAGACCCCGCTCACCTTGACCCGATTCTCTGAAGCGAAAAACACGGCTGTCTGTGTGATTAAGGACACCGCCGTGGCCCGGTCGGCCTGATTCGGTAAGGGATCGAGGTATGCTTTGATCGCGAGCTCCACGCTCAAAAGCCCCGTATAAAGCGAAGGAGCCTGCCCCACAAACATCACAACGCCAGGCACGAATAGCTTGGTAATGGGCGGAAACGAATACCTACAGTGGCCATCAGCGACCTCAGAGGAAAGCGAAGCGGGCTGGGACAAGGGCAAGACGGGCTTGGATGTTTGGGTCGCGACAATCGAGTTAGCGTCAGAGCGCAGGGTCTCAACGAAACTCTGCATCCGCTTTCGCGTGATCCTGGTGCCAGGTGGAGCCTTTTCCACGGCCGCAACGACCTCGTCCTTCTCTGTGCGGGTCAGTGAAAGCAGTACACGTGCAAGGCCAGGGTTTACCCTTAGCTCCTTCATCAACCGAGCACCCGGGTGCTCGGTTTCCATAAACTCAGTTTCCTCCTCGATGCGAATCTCGGTGTCAATCGTGCGCCGACATTTGGCCAACATTTGCCTGCAGTACGCGTCAAAACTACGATGGCTATCGCGGTAAAGGCGCTCGTCTCGGATCGTCCGGAGAGCTCGCCGCGCTGTGCGCACGGCGGTCTGCGAAGCCCGAATATCAGCCTCACAGCTTTCCAGTTTCAGCCTCTCCTCGGTGCTCATCGGCGTGGCCGCGGGAGGATCTACGGCAACGGTTGCTACAGAGGCATTTGAAGTGGGTTCCTGGGCGCTGTTGACGATCTCGGCCTCTAGAGTCACGCCAGTAGCAGCTGTGCTTTGTTTACGTTTCATAGGTCATTTTTGTTTACGGTATGTGGGATGAAGGTTAGGAAAATGCATCGACAAATGCGGTTGCCGCGAAATATTCATGTTCGGAACGAGAAACCCAGCGCGATACATCGAAAGCTAGGCACATCAGGCGGCGCATGCTGGCACCCCCACCGCGCTCAGCCTGACACAATAGCCATCCTCAATTCTCCCCATCCTCCAGAAGAAACCTCGACAGCGTCTTCGGAGCTTCCGCGCTGTCTACCCATGTCTGCGCTCGCTCCAACATGTCATCGATATCAGCATGCCTCGCTTCCAGCGTCCGCATCATCAGGCGCTGCAATTCCTCGTCGGCCACTTTGTATTCGGGATTTCCATCCGTCTGACAAATCTTCAGCCATCCTTCGAGGAAGGCCTCGGTGGGTGTACTGGAATGCCGCCAGATTGGCCTATCACCCGAGAACTTCAGGTCGAGTACTGTAGCCAACTTATCCTCGAGCACAGCTGCGAACTTCTGCTTGCACAAACCATGCACCATCAGCAGCGAATCCAAGGCCTTGTGTCCTGATAAATACTTGAAGTAAAATGTCTGCTTAGGATGGCCCCTCACCCACAAAGTCATGTACACGAGACAATAGAGACGCACTGGCAATTTTAATATCTTTGCATACCTGTATACTTTAGCAGCCTGACCTGCGGCATCCTGAGGATCTCGCCCAAACACATCACGGTAGGCGACGCGGTAGGTTTCAGCCACATTTTCAACCCGATCAGCTGCCATAAGTGCATCGAACCCAGGTTGGCTCAGGGACGAGACGGAGCGAATTGCCTCCTGGATTTCCGTTGGAGTTGCAACGCGACAAGATTTAATCCATGCACAGGATTTGCAGTAGAGCCGTGGGTCACCAAAACGCTTGCCAAAGCATTCCCGTGGAATCTTACCTTCTCCGACACGCAGCAGTTCCTCATTCAAATGTATACGCTCCTCAGCCCTCGCCTGGTCAATTCGCTTCTGGATATCCGCCTTGTCACCCTTCATCTCATGCTGAAACTTTCGTCTGTGCTGGTACGGGATCCGCACCGCGAGAATCTCCAAGCTCCTTACTCCGTCCTTTGCTTCGTCTGATGTCTTGTTGAGTTCAATGGTGAGGATCAGTTCTTGGATTTGACGTGCCAGCTGGTGGTAGCACCCTTCCAGTTCATCGATCCTAGAAATGAGCGAAGGAGAGTGCAGTTCCGTAGCCGAACATTCCGCCTCGGAAGCCGTAGGCTTACGAGAGGCCGTAGGCCGTGCGGAAATGTTGGGCGAAGGAAGGCTTGCGCTTACGTGGCTTTTCGTATCAACGGAGCGAGCGTCAGCGAGCTCCGGTGAGACGGATAAGGCGGCTTCGATAAGAGGGGAATTGGCGGTCGCAGCAAGTCCTTCATTCGCGGGCATTTCCGCCAGATTTCTGGTCTTTGCTGTTTTATCAAGCTGCAAGACCTGCTTATCAGATTGTAGCGGTGATTTATCGTTTGGGCTGGCGGTTGACTGGCATGCAACTTCGGGGCGTATTTTCGATCCAGCGGTTGTAAACAATGACGCAGGACGGACCATGTTAGTCGGCTCTAACTCATCGAGCGGAGGGACCTCGAGCAAGGTGATCCAGAATATTTCTTCGTCCTTGATTCCCGTTGCGTCAACATAGTCGAGCGTACTTACCAGTCCTTTTTTCAGCATGTATACGATGGCAGTCTGTATTTGCCTGGCGCTGAGGATACCGCGAAATTTGAACTTGAGATCTACCACATACTCGTAACGCCAAAACCGCCCCTCGTAGAGGCGACTACGTTCCTTGTTCTGCTCCTGCCAGTAGCGCAAATTGGACAGCAGTATGGCGACAGGCTCCCGGTGTACGTCGGCATCCGCACGCAGGGCAAAGACGTGCCTTTGTGAGGATCGCGATTGATAGTAATCCCTGGCGGCGACCAGTTCATATCGCCTTACATTCTTGCGTCCATGTCTGACCCGTATAAATTTGGCATCGAGGAGCGTGTTGACAATGCGCTCCAGGGTAGCGGGCGCCAGCCCCGTTCGCTTAGAAATTAGCCAGGCAGGGTCGAATGTGTACTGCAGCGACCCTGGGTTGCGATCCACCTTTCCAGCAAGCCAGCACTCCAGATAGGTGACGAACCGACAGGCCTTCAAGCCGAATTTTCGCACAATATCCACGTCGAATCGTAGCCTTGTGTTCTCTTTTGCCCAGTCGGCCGATGGCCGTTTATTTCCTGGCGCCTTCGTATTGGGATCCTCGGATGTAGCTGTTGTGGGCATAGGCTGCTGTCCGCTGCCGGACGATCAATGCTGGCCCCGTCTCGTAGACAGCCAACTCCGCGAAGCGCAGACCTGTGGGTGTCGCGGCTCAGCTTCTGGACCCCTGCCTGAATGGGCTGTCGCTTCGTTTATGGGAGCGCTACCGAGTGTGCCTGCCGCTCCAGGGGCTGATCCGACTCGAACTTGGCCACGCTCGACGCGCACCCTCCGGGACAGGATTCCCCTCTCCTGGCCAGCCTCAGCACGCTTGTTTCCATCAAGGGATCGAACTTCACCCCATTGGCCGTGCCTGTCTCGGCGGGCGTGCTCGTACCCCAAAAGCCTCACTTCGGGTTGAAGGTTGTGACTCATGCTTCCTGACAACGGTCGTCGGGTGCTACGCGGTCCGGTCGACTTTTCCCCGGCTCTTGGCCTGTGGGACATTCGGACAGCGCTCTGGCGCCCAAGTTCGGCTTGACGATACCGGTAGTGTTGCCATTGTCAACTCTAGACGCATCGCTTCTCTTGACGCGAGGCCTACCCCACACAACAGTGTCCACCGACATGCGCATGAAACGTGGGGCTGACCAACTCCCTAGCGTACCGTCGCCGACGAAGGTGATCGGCAGCATATTCCGAGTCCGCCGAGATTTGAGCCTGGTCGTCAAGAAGCACGTCCTCCAAAGTGCTAGCCTAACGCTCGAGGAGGCGGACGTTCTGATGGATCTGTTTGGTGCATCCAAGCTGGCTTGGGAGGATCCAGTCGCTGACGAGGATGGGTACGTGGCGTTCGCTGCGTTGCGGAGGTCTCTTGTGCATTCATCCTCCTCCCTCTCAAGACGGATAGCCGCGCTCCTGTCCGCTGGTCTCGTGGAGACCTTGAAGCCACGCGAGCGGGCGAGGGCGGGAGAAAAGGCAGACCTGAAAGTCGTCCTGGTCCGAATCACCAAGAGCGGGGTTGCCAAGATCAGTCCTGTCTACGAGCGCTTTCGCTCCGCGAGCGAGCGACTGTTGCGCGACATACCTATCGAGGATCAGGTGGCTCTGGTTCGGATCAACGAGCAGGTCATGAAGGCCGCTCGCTGGGCATCCTGACCATTCGCGGGAGATCGATCCGAGCGCCAGCCAGATACACATGTCTTCCACCGCGAAGAGGAGGCTTCCATTAAACCCGCCACGCCTCGAAGTGGCTCGGCACCGCGCAGGAGTTTGAACCGAGCTTGGACGATCCGATTACTCGCCCATGACAGGCCTCGATCCGCGCGCGAGAGCATCATCCTGTCTACAAACGCCGCCGCGCCGTCACTTGGCATATTCCTGAGTCCACCCGTGCAGCTTTCGATCATCAGGATTCAACGCGACCTGATCGCGGATCCGTGTGCTATCCCTCGAACGTCGTCCTGATGAACGAGAGATGCGACCTCATAGCGTTGTAGACGCCAGCTGAACTCACTTGCACATCCGCTCGATGAGCGTCTGAACGTCAGCCAGCACGAACCAGCGCCGCCCACCTCCTCGGACAGCGTGCGGATTTCGTTTCGTGCTGCGGACCCTGGAGTCCTTGAGCCACGCCATCACCGTTCGACGATGCGGCACCGGGCTGAACCGCTCGCCGACATACTTGTATACGGTATTGAAGTCGACCAGCAGTGGCGTGCGGTTGCTGGTGCTTTCCTGGTTTTTGGGCGTTGTTTGGTCCACGCCACCCAAGAACAGAATTCTCGGGCTGCGTCCGTGGCTGGAGCGTCCGTGCGAGCGACTTTGAGCCGCCCACAGGGCGCGTGACACTGTCAGGAGGCACCCGACCCGTCTTGGACAGGCTGGGTGCCTCCCCCATCTTGCCGTTCAGGGTGCTATGGCCAGAATGCTGGCGGCGTCACTCGATGTCATCCTGCCCCAGTAGTGCTTGCGGATCACCGGCTCCGAGTTGCCCGCCCACTCGGACGTGTCCACGAAGCTTTTGCAGGTCCGCGCTTTGACGGAGATGGCCGTGTGGCGTAGGGCATTCGCTGACCACGTGCTGAGACCTGCCGCCTCGCGCACAGCCTCCACATCCTTTCTGCGAGGATGATAGTTGATCAGGCCGCGCGCTCCACACCACTCCAGCCAGGCCGCGAGAGCTGGTTCCATCGCGATGACCCGACTTCGCCCGGTCTTGCTCTGTGAGGCCTCGATGCGGATTTCGCGATCTACCAGGTTGATCTGATCGTGGCGTAGACGTTCGATTTCGGAGCGACGCAGGCCGCCGTACAGCGCAATCACCAGAAATGGCACGACGATCCCGCCGCGATGCTCCTGAGCGGCGCGGAGGAGCGTCTTGCACTGGACTGGAAGCAGAACCACCGGTTCTGACGGCCGAGGCTGGGTGACATGGACGTCCTTTACCGGGTTTGACGAACACCACCGGCGCGGACGTTCAGCACACCAGGAGAACAGCCTGGACGCCACGAGGCGGTAGTTCTGTCGGGATCGCGCGGCCAGGTTCATGGACAGCAGCCACTTTTCCAAGTCATCGGCGCTCACCTCAGAGACCAGCATTCGTCCCAGCGTCAGCAGGAGCCTCGACGCCCTGGCCCGAAGATTTTCACGCGTACGCGGCCTCAGCTTCATTCCTGCCTCGGATGACGCCAACCATTGTCGGAACTCCGCCACCGCCTCGTCCATCCGGACAGACGCCGCCGACATGTCTTTGTCGTGTGCCGGAAGCGAGGCGACGGCACGCACCAGAGCCCCTTCCCCATGGCCAAGGGCGCTGGCGAGCTGCCATGCGGATTCAGCCTCGCCGAGTTGATGCGCCGTCAGGATCGTAGCTCGCAAGGCCTCCCTCACGTTCTCGCCCTGCAAGGCCTTGGCCTCGAGTTCGTGTTTTCGCGCGATGGCGGCCAGCTCGGTGGCGAAGTTCTCGCGGATCCTGAGTCGCTCACCGTTCACACTGTGCACGGGCCGTGCTGCTCAGGACGAATTCACGGAATGGGGTGGCGCGGTCGCACGTTGATTCGCAGGCCGCGAAGGTGAACTCCACCTGCCCACCTGGCGCGGCTTGCCAGCCTTCCGGGTGTTCGCCGCCGAACTCGCGCTACCGGCAACAATCCAGAGTCGGCCACCGCCGGGAACATCGACCACTCCACATGACGACGGCAGCGATCAGGCCGTGCGGCGGTCGTCCCCACGACACGGGCCCGACGACAAATCCACAACGCGCACGGGCCCACGATGAACACGATGTTCACCATCTGCCCTCCCCTGCGTCACGAACCGGAGAGGCGGCACGATATGCCGTGCAGAGCACTTCTTTCATGTCTAACGGAGCGTCTGACAGCTGCTGAATTTCGGCTTGCCTCGGGAGACCTCCGGGCCCACAGTCTGCGCCGCTATGGCACTCAAGCCCAATCACATGGAGCGTGCCAAGATTCGACGCGCGGTTAGCTCAGTGGTAGAGCACTTCCCTGACACGGAAGGGGTCAGAGGTTCGAACCCTCTATCGCGCACCATTTAAGCCTCAAGTACTTACGACGGTTTTCACCCCCTTAGTCCTCTGGTGCCAAATGCCTTGGTGCCCGTATGGTGCCGGCATTTTGCGCGTCCCGAGGCCCAAGGACATGCCCGACACTCACTTCGCCGAGTGGCTCCGTCGCCTCGTGAGCGCCGCATCCGGACTTCATGGTAGGTTCACGCGCCCTGGGTACGGAACAGCGGTTGCATCACCCCAGGCTTCCACCGGGTGAAAGCAGCTAAGACGCCGATTGTGTACCGGGTACACCTCAACTGTGTGCTCTCCTGCTATCCACTGGACGCATGCAGGAACCAAGTAAGGGCCAACCGGACTTCGCTGGAGAACCGACCTTCTGGACTCGCCAAGACTCACCGCGGGGTCCGGTTTCTCGGTCCCCCGAAGCCTCGGAGTCCGACGCGAAAGCGGGCGCAACCACCGACCTGGACCGTCCGATGACGATTCCCGAGTTCGCTCGCTGGATCGGAGTGAAACAGTGTTGGGTGAGGAGGCGCCTGAGGCTGTTGCCCGGGGTCATCGTTGAAAGTCGCGAGGTTGTACGAATCCACCCCAGGACCTATCTGGACGGGCGGCTGCCCCGTCTCTCAAGCACCGCAGGCGGCCGAGAGCCTGTTGGACGCCGTTGAGATCGCAGCTCTGGCAACCGTCGACGATCGCGATCGCGAGCAACAACCGCAGCGGCGACCCCTCACATCGACTTCGTCAGCAAATTGCGCCCTCCTGCAATCGCACACGGCCAATTCCCTCCAACGTCGAGGTCGACAAATCGGTCACTCGCCCCACCTCCCCGCCCCGCAAACAGAAAGGCCGTCCGGGTCTCGGACGGCCTTCAAGGGGCGGGAGTTCAGACTTGGAAGTAACCCATGCTCCGGAGTGAGGAATAGGTGGAATGACCAACGACCACGTGGTCGAGCACTTCGATCTTGAGGAGTTGACCGGCCCGGATGAGTTCGCGGGTGACGCGGACATCCGCCTCGGATGGCGTCGGATCCCCGCTGGGGTGGTTGTGCGCGAGGACGATCGCCGCGGCATTGACCATGATCGCCAACCGGAAGATCTCGCGAGGGTGGACCAGGAGGGTATCAATGGTGCCGATGGACACCAGGTAGTGGCCCTTGATCCGGCGGCGGGTGTTGAGGATCAGGACCACCATGCATTCGCATTCGAGATTCAGGAGCGGATTGCTGGCGACGTTCTGACGCCAGTAGTCGGCGGCGCGTTCCGGCGTGTCGCAGAGGTGGAGCGAGTCCGGAGTGGGACATTCGCGCAGGGGAAGGATCCGGTACTCGTGGGGTTGGGCTGGGAACCTGAAGGGTTTGACGAGTTGTGCGGAGGCGTGGGCGATTGGAGTCGTGAGGTCGGTGCCTGGGAGGGTGTTCATGGTATTTAGCGTTTCGTTTGGAGCCGTCCGGCTCTCTTCGCCATGAACGAGGCGAGAGCTGGACGGCGCTCATGCGAAACGCCCCCTGGGGAACCTCCCCCCCCGGGACGGGCGGCGGTGTGCGGGAGTGGCAGCCACGCCCAGCGTGCCACGCGGGTCTGCCCCGTGGCGCGAGGCTGGCGCACGGGAGCCACCAGAGCCCCGAACCGGGACAAGCCCCCCAGGGAACATGGACACCCTCCCTGAGGGCCGATCTTCGGCTCCCCCAGGTCATCACGCCCGAATGGGGAACGAGGGGATCCCAGTCCCCCTGGGAAGGAATCTACCCGCCCCCGGACGCACCCTTGCGTTACGTGGCTGGGGCCATGGGCGCCTTCACTGGCGCGTGAGGACAGGAAGCACCCGGTGGCGGGACATGCCGACGGCGGATGGCGGTCTCTGGCGTGATCCCGACACGATGGGTGCCATCCCCGTGGCGCGGGAAGAGGTCGGACTCGGGGATGCCAAAGACCTGGGCGAGAACGTGGACCAAGGCGTCGGAGGCACTGCACCGGCCGGTCTCGATGTTGGCGATGATGTCGCGGGAGACGTCGCAGTTGCGCAACTGGAGTTGGGCGACGAGTTCCTCCTGGGTCCAGGCGTAGGCCTGGCGCAATCGCACGACTGCGGGTCCGATGACGTTGAGCGAGTGACAGGAACGCACGCGGCGTGCCGGGAGGCTGGAGGGCATGGGAGTTGACCCTGGGGTTGGTGCTGTTGCGGTCAGGCCAGGCCCTGTGCGCCTCCGCCGACACGCCGAGTGAGGCGTGCTGGGTGGGCTCGGGATCCTTGACCTACCGAGAGGTGAAAACGCCCTGTAGCCCTACGAATCTTACACTGAAGCGTCAGTGATCCATTACCCGAACCCGGCCTGACCCCTCACTCCACGGGACGGCTCCTCCCCACCTCCCGGTAGGGGAGCACCGGGGGCGCCAGGATCGGTGGGGGAACCACGACAACGACCACGATGACGGGCACGCCACCGCCGTGGAACTGGCGTGGCCTGACTGGCCGGGGGCGCACGATCAGGTACACGCAGAACGCCACGGAGACGTACATGAAGAGGAGGTAAAGGATGTGGCCGTGCTCCTCGATCAGCCAGTCGATGGGGTTTTGCATGATGCCTCCACCCTTGGGTGAGGTGGCAACCCCCTGGTTTGGGCGTGGCGCCCGGGGATGAAGAAGCCAGAGGGCCGCTCACCGGAGGATGGTCCCGGGAGCGGCCCTGACAATTTATCGCTCTCAACCCAGAGCTGCGTCAGACGCCAACGCCCTGGGAAGGCTCGTTGTGACGGGCTCGGGCCACGACGCGTTGCTGCTGCCTGGCGAGTTGGGCGATGACGGTGTCGCGTTGCTCCTCGGGCAGGTCTTTGACGAGGCGATCATAGGCCTGCTTCAAACTGGGGTCCTGGTTGACCCGTTGGAGGAGGTTGTCGCGCACACGTTGCTGGCGCTCGAGGGCACGGACCTCGCCAAGGACCACGGCACGCTCGAGGCGTTCCCGGGGCATGCCCTGGATGTAGGACCAGTGCTTGGGGTTTTCTTTGATGTAGGCGTCGATCCGGGCGTCGATCTCCGGGTTGGCGCGGTAGTTTGGCGCATCCTGCGCTGGGTTGGCGGACTTGGGCTGGGGTTTGGCCATATTGGTTGTGGGGATGTCGGGCATGAAGCCCAGGGGGTTCAGGGTGTGAGTCCATCCGGGGTCCTGATGGGTCCGGATGAAAGGGGCGAGGGAGGCTGGCTGGGGGGTGTGAGTCGGAGTTTTTCCAGATCCCTCTCGAAATCCTTCTGGCGTTGCTCGGCGAGGTGGAGCCGGGTGGCCAGTGCGGCATGGTCCTGCGCGACGCGGGTCATCTCGGTGACAAGGCCCTGCAGGGTCTGGAGGGCGAGCGAAAGGCGAGCGGCTTCCTGCATCACGCGGCGGGTGGCCTGCTTCTGTTGGGAGAGTTCCGCCACGATGGCGTCATTCACCGGGACCGGTGCGAAGGCGGGGTCCTTGCCTGTCACGCCGGGGCCTCCGGGTCTCAGGTCCCAGGTGGCGGGTTGTTCCAGGCGATAGACCGGGTGAGCCTCATGGAGAAGGTCTGGATGGGCGGGATCGGTGTGGCGGCCCAGGTGGTAGGACTCGGTGACCTCGGGCAGTCGCAGACCGGGCTGGGGTTCAGGAAGGAGCGGACGCAACCCAAGCGTCGGGATAGGCTTCTGCGTGGCGCAACCGGTGGCGAGAAGGAGGCAAAGGCCGAGGGTTTTCATGGGGTGGTTTCACTCTCGATGTCGCCGGGGAATCGGGCATCGGCGCGGTCGATTGCTTGGAGGACGTAGAGGTAGAACTGTTTGCCGGAGGGGACGCGGATATAGAAACCATCGCGCTGGATGCTTTCGCGGATGCGTTCGGCGTAGGTGCCCAGAACGTCCTCGGCGCCCTTGAGCGGGGCGTTGTTGAGCGAAGGAGCATCCACGGAACCGAGGAGCGTAGGTTGTTTCTCGGTGAGGGCCTTGGCGGCGCCGGCCAGGAAGGTGGCGGCGAACATCTTCACCTCGGCGAGGTCGTCGGTCTTGAGGAGGCGCCCGCGTAACCCGGCGCTGCCGTCGGTGATGCCCCACCCAACGTGGTTCGAGGTGCTGGCAAACTCGCGGTCGAGGGCGATGCCCTTGAGATGCAGTTCCTCGCCACTCTGCCAGACGAGGGTCCAGGCGGTGCCGCTGGCGATGCGCTCGCGGGAATGATCCACCTGGGCGGTGCCGTGGAGTTCGGTGCCTGCGGGGATGACGAGCCGACCGGCGTGGAAGATGTCCTCGGTGATGAGGCCGATGATGGGGGTCTGGATGGAGGAGGAATCGACGGTGATGACGGTCTCGGCGGGGATGAGTCGGCCGTACGGGGCATAGACGTCGCTGTGAACCTTGGCAGGCGCCTTCCCTGCGGTGGCGTCAGGGACGAGCGAGAGCGGCAGTTCCGCGAGGGCGGCGGGAGTTACGGAGGGCGCCGGGTTGGTGACGATCACCGGGACGGGACCGGGTGGTGGTTGGGTGACGCCAGGCTTCACCGAATCCGGCCTGGGTGCCGGCGGGCGGAAGAGGTCCATGGGATGGG
>CAIMTB010000029.1 GCA_903844265.1 uncultured Verrucomicrobiota bacterium | reverse complement strand
GTTGCGCCGCCGGGGCCCACCACAACGTTGGTGAAGATACGCCAACCGAGCGTGGTGGCCCGGTTCGGCAAGTATTGGATCTGGTTCGATGCACTCGCGGACCCGGGTATCCGGATCAGGTTCACGGTGTCAATGCCGAGCCTCAAGGCCGGTGGAGGGGCGATTTTCACCACGGGAGCCGAGCGATAGGACAGGCCAGCTGAAGTCACAATGATGGCCGTCACCCTACCGGCATCTACCAGGGCAATCGCGCTGGCCCCAGTGCCGCCACCGCCAGTGAGTGTGACTTGGGGCGCCTTGCCGTAGCCAAGACCGCCGTCGGACAGGTTGATCTTGCTTACCAACCCGCCTGTGACCGACGCGCTCGCCTGAGCGGGCGTACCCTCCTGACCCGCCGGGATAAGCACCCGGTAATAGGTCCCAGCTTCCAAGGGTGACAGGTCCACGGATTCTGCCGGGCCGGATGATAGATCCACGGTCGTCCAAGGCTTCCATCCGGACGGATAATAGAGGTTGGACGAAACCTGCAAGACCGGTCGGGCATTAGAGGGCCCCTCCACCAACAGTCTGGGATTCCTCGATTGGGTTAGGCCGTCCGGCGGGTTGATTCGAACCTCCGGCGGCGAAATATATCCACTGCCCGCGGAGGCGACCAGAATCTCGCTCACACGGTCGCTGATCAGGATCACTTTCACCTGGGCGCCAGTCCCGCCGCCCCCGACCAGAAAAACGTCGGGCGCATAGACATATCCCGACCCTCCAGATGTCACCGTAATGCCGGTCACATAGCCAACGGTCACCGTGGCAATCGCCGTCGCTTGTTCCCCTGCTGTGAGTCGCAGGGCCACGCCGACAAGGAGGGCAACCAACGATGGAAATTTCACTGCACAGTTCTGCCCGACCCAACTGTTTCCATCAAGCGTTCAAAGCCTCGGAATACCTGCCCCGCCATGGCCGCGCCCTCAACCATTCACACCGCTCGACCACTTCGAAATACCCTCCTTGAGCTGCAGAAGGATCTCAGTCAGCGAAATATGGGAATGATATTCGACCCGTTCGTTCGCGGGGTAAATCGCACGGGAAGAATCCCCTAATTCTCAACTACGTATAATCCCGTATGTGTCCTGTGAACTCGTTGTGATCCCGCAGTTTGCTCAGTTTGCGAGGTCGCGCAGCCCGCGAAGTACGGGGACCTCGAGGCGACTGTTTGTAACGGACTCAGACGAAGCGCGATGCGGCGATTGGGCGGAGGCGCGGCGTAAAAGTCGTGTAAGCTCAGCGGGTCTGCTCATCCCATCACGCCCATGATCCGGCTCTTCATCGCCACGATCTCCATCCTGTGTTCGTCCGTAGCCACGGCTGCCGATACGACAGCTGGTTTCGAGCGGACCCTGGCAGCCGCGCTGAAGAAGGCGGATGTCACTGACGCGGAGATCAGCCAGGCCGCCGGGAAAGCCCTGTGGAACACGAACAAGACCGCCGTCGCACTCGCCGTTCCTCGTCCGAAGGCCACTCGCGTCCTCGTTTTCCTCAGACAGCCCAGCGGCAGCTTCCTCACGGTGGACGTCAGCGCCGTGGAGTCCGGCAATTTCGGCAAGCTGGGCCGCGTCCGCAGCGAGTATACACGCATCGAGACCGCGCCCATCCGGTGGCTGCCTCGCGATGACGGGTTCTTCCAGGTCGTCATGCGCACGCGGGCCTGGGCCGGTCGCCAGCGATACACGGTCTCGGAGCCACTTGTGATCAAGGCGGACGGCACGCCGGTCTGGAGATGAACGCACCCACCTCGATCACCAAGCTGCTGTTCATCTGCAGTCGCAACAGACGTCGCAGCCTCAGCGCGGAGCGTCTGTTCGACGGCGTACCCGTCTG
>CAIMTB010000028.1 GCA_903844265.1 uncultured Verrucomicrobiota bacterium | reverse complement strand
GCACCCGCTGCTCAACGCGGTGATGTCGACGGACGGGAAGGGAAAATCCAAGTGATCCCGCCACCTGTCCGCCCGCCCATCATCGAGCGAAGCCTTCAGGTCGCACGGGCGCATCGTCTGATGCGGTTGGCGAATCTCTGTCCGTACGAAGACGAAAGGCTGCGTCTTCGGGCTGAAGCTCAAGCGATTGCATTGTCGACCTGTGGACACTCTCCACGTCTGCTCGATGGACTGGCGAGCCGTCATCCCGGAATCGCCATGCGTGTGATGGGAGGGATGAAGTGAAGTGGTTCGAGGTGCTGCCGGACCCGGAACGCTCGACCGCGTGCGTTTTGCGCGTGGCCGGTGATGCCATCGGGATGGATCAAACCGCGGAGGAATGCGTGGCGGCCTTGGAGCCGTTCTCCGAGGTCACCCTGGCGGTGGATAGCTCGGGAGGTGATTCGCATACCGCGTTCACGCTGGCGGCATCCTTGCGCGGGAGGTGCCCATTGGCCGTCATCTCCGGGAGGTGCTTCTCGGCAGCGGTTCTCGTCGCGCTGGCGGCAGACCGGCGGGTGGCATCGAAGTCGTCGAAGTTCATGGTTCATCGTGTCAGCTCTGCCGCCTACGGAGACGACCGGGAACTGTCCGCCATCGTGACCCGCTTGATCGGGCTGAATGAGATGGCCGCCGACTACATCGTCGAGCGTACCGGCCAGCCCGCCTCGACGGTGGTGCGGTGGTTGGAGGGCGATACGTACTTCGACGCGGAGGCAGCGAAGGCTGCCGGCCTGATCCATGAGATCCTCGACGACCCGGCGCCGGTCGCCATGACCGCGGTGGCCGGCGGCGCCCAGGTGGAGACTGAGGAAGCCCGGACGCTCCTGGCGATCCTCAACACCCTCGGCAACGTGCCATGCCGGAATCCGGATCGTGTGCGTCGTGAGCTGGCGGTCTGGGCGAGCCGGTCGTTGAGTCGAGCGTGAGATTTCCCCGGCGCTCACTTGGCGCTGGGGCGCGGGAACGATGGGGAGCCGGTGGTGGGGGTGGTCGATGCCCTGCTGCCGGCTCTTTTCGTTTTTGAGGGCTCAAACCCGTGTGTCAGCGTGTGTCAGTTTTGTCAGCTTTCGGGGACAATGACTGCCATTGCTGGAGATTGGGAAGGGGAGGCAAAAGAGGCGGAAAATCGCTGAAAATGCCTGAAAAAGCGGGGTTTTGAAGGGCTTTTGTAGTGGTGCCAGAGGAGGGAATCGAACCCCCGACCAAAGGCTTATGAGTCCTCTGCTCTACCGCTGAGCTACTCTGGCACAAACCACTAGAAACCAACCCCTTGCGTCTCCGAAAGCAGCGGTCCAAAACAGCGACTTCACCCCCGGTTGACAATCCAAGTGCCAAACCGGAGTTGCACCCCGTCCATCCCCGCGTCCGAATCACCGCCCAAGCCCACGCTCCGCAAGGATCGCGAACGATCCGTGTCGCGAATCACCGGCGTCGGCTCAAAACGACGCGCGGTTATTACGCCCTCCTGAAGCGGGGCGACAAGCAGTTTCGTCGCTTGCTCAAGACCATCAGCCGAAAACCCGCCGACCGCCGGCTGGCCGACCTTCGCAAGAACGCCAGCAACCTGACAATCCCCAAACCGGCCCCCCCGGGAACAGGTCAAAGCGGAAGTGGACCGGTCGTACCCGCGGCCTTTCACAACACGCGCGACCCGCTTCACCTCGAAGGAAGAGTCTGATACGGTGCAGGCACCATGCCCCCCCCGAAACTGACCCTCCTCCGGGAGACCTTCCGACGTGTCTCCCGCTTCGCGATCCAACTGGGTCTCCTCGCCGCCTTCCTCGGCGTCGCCGCGTTCAAACCGGTGGCAAGCGCCGCCGAGCCGCCCGCGATCATCCGCGTCGGCATCATCGGGCTGGATGCCCACGCGGTGCCGTGGACCCGCATCCTCACCGCTCCCGGCCTCAAGCCGCCGCTCTCGACCCTGCGGATTGTCGCGGCAGTGGCCACCCCCAGCCCGGACATTCCCTTCAGCCGGGACAACAACCAGACCAACACCGCGATCATGCGCGAACTGGGCGTGGAGATCTGCCGGTCCATCGAAGAACTGCTCACGAAGGTCGACGCGGTCCTGGTGCTCAGCATCGACGGCCGGCCCCACCACGATCAGGCGCGGCCCGTCTTCCGTTCCCATAAACCGGTCTTCATCGACAAGCCGGTCGCCGCCTCGCTCGCGGACGCGATCGCCCTCTTCCAGGACGCCGAGGCGAACGGCACGCCGTGCTTCTCGAATTCCGCGCTGCGCTACGGTCCCGCCACGGTCGCCGTAACCGCGGACGGCAAGCTCGGCCGGGTGCTCGGCTGCGCCACCTACAGCAGCAGTCAATCGATCCTCCCGGGCCACCCGGACCTGTTCTACTACGGCATCCACGGAACCGACCTCCTCTTCACGCTGATGGGTCCGGGATGTCAGAGTGTCCGTCGGGTGAAGACCCCGACCGCCGACGTCGTGACCGGCGTCTGGGCCGACGGCCGGGCCGGGACGTACCGGGGGATTCTGCAGGGAGCGGTCGGGTTCGGGGCCACGGCCTTCTGCGAGAAAGGAGTCGCGGACGTCGGCCGGTTCGAAGGCTATGAGCCCCTCATCGCCGAAATCGCGCGCTTCTTCGCGACCGGCAAAGCGCCGGTGAGCGTCGATCAAACCCTGGAGATCTACGCCTTTCTGGAGGCCGCCGACGAAAGCGCCCGCCACGATGGCGCCCCGGTGTTGCTGGCGGATATCCTCGCCCGGGCCCGCCAGCAGGCGGCGGGACGCGCGGGCAGGTGAGTCAAGCCGGTCCCCGTTTTTCTGCGTTTTCCGCGCGAGCAACCGATCGCCCTTCCCCACGCTGCACCTGCTGCGGGAGGAGAGCATCACCCGCGCGGTGGATTCCCTCGAGGATCCGGCGTCGATCTACGAGGCCAACATCGTGACCCTCCGTTCGCTCGGTCACGCGGGTTGGGCCTCCTTGCAAGCCGAGTGCAAGAAGGCCCAACCCCGCGCCGGCGCCGGGACCGGGACCGTGAGTTGAAGCAGCGGCTTCGTGGCCCGCCCCCCGGGGACTGGAGCGCAAAGGGGAGAAAACCGCCGGCTCGAGTCATGGGTCCTCTGCTCTACCGCTGAGCTCCTCCATGGACCGTGAAGGTAGGGCGGGCAGTCCCTTGCCCGCCGCCCTGTCGGGGCTACGCGAAAGTGAGCCTCCG
>CAIMTB010000027.1 GCA_903844265.1 uncultured Verrucomicrobiota bacterium | reverse complement strand
TGCGAGCTTTCATCTCCCGGGAACCGCATGGCTACGACCTCTCGGAGGTGCCCGTGCTCATCGCGGATCCATTGCCCATGGCGGCGGTGGCCGCGAGATGGGTTGCTCGCCGGATGGGCCTTCCCAGTGGCGCCACAGAACCGGATCTATTCACCCTGCGATTATGACGGAATGTTCAGCCTCGCGCCCGGAAGTGCAGGCCGAACTCACGGTCCTGTAACCCATGGTCTTGCGCCGTCAGCCACTTGTCAGCCGCAACTTTGGTGCGGTCCAGGTGACCGCCCGGATCCTCTCAACTGACGCTCCAGAAATCGCGCCGTAAAAATGTTTGAAGATTTTTGGCCCGCAGCAGCGATGAATCTCGCATTGGAGAGAGAAGCACCGCGGGTCTGGGTTGGGAACTCCCCCCTGGCGGCTCTACCTGAGCACTAATGACTTCGTTGATCCCGGTCCGTCCCGCGCGCTGCTGCTATGGGATCAGCGGGAGGATAACAATGTTCGACCTAAGAATTCAAACGAAGCAGATGCAACGTCGCGAGATGCCTGTGGAATCCATGAGCCTTCTCAGGAAGCCCTGGAGTTCCAACTGCAAGTCGAACACAAGAATACTCACCGTTCCTGTGGATCCCATCATTCCACTCGTGTTGGTTAAGCCAGGATTGTTTTTAATGGGTAATCCGGACTCCGAAGAGAGCCGGTATATCGGCGAACTGAGGCACCAAGTCACACTGACAAGGTGGTTCTTTCTATCCGAGTCCCCCTGTACACAGGCGCAGTGGCAAGCGGTTATGGGGAGCAATCCTTCCTGCTTCAAGGGCGCTGATCGGCCTGTGGAGATGGTCAATTGGCACGAGGCAGTGGACTTCTGCCAGAGGCTGACGAAGCGGCATCAGAAGGCGGGATCTATGCCTCAAGATTGGGCGTGGCGGCTGCCGACTGAGGCGGAGTGGGAGTACGCGGCACGAGCTGGGATTCCGGGACCTCGGCACGGGGAATTGGACGTGATTGCCTGGCATGCAGGAAATTCTGGCGGTGAGACCCATCCGGTGAAGCAGAAGTCGCCAAATGCATGGGGGTTGCACGACATGATCGGGAACGTGTGGGAATGGTGTTCGGACTGGCAGGATAGTTATTCGTCGAGTGCGGTGACCGACCCAACAGGACCCAGTTCGGGCAACATCCGAGTGCGCCGCGGTGGCAGTTGGGGCTACGAGGCCGAGTTCTGTCGCTCTGCGTACCGCTCCGGGCTTGTTCCGGACGCCTTCACCAACTTCCAAGGCTTTCGCCCCGCCCTCAGTACCATCCGGTGAACTCAAGTGTTCCCGACTACGTATTTGGGGACAGAAACCAAGCGTGACCATGGAGGTACTCGATCACCCCGGGGCGTTCCCCGTGACCGGCCACCAACCGGTCGCGGGCCGAGCGGAACGTCACCGTCGGGTACACAATAATGCTACTTCCTTAATGGGTCTTTTTTCGTCGGAATGAAAAGGTGAATCGGAACTGCTCGTCGATACCGCTCAGCCAGGGCTTCTTGCCGTTGAAGCTGCCCTCCAGGTGGGAGGGCGTCCGTGCCACCCACTCGATATCATCGATGCCGAGGTGCTGGATGCTGCGCGGGGTGTTCATCTTGCCGTGCTCGCTGTGGGTATAGCCAGATCCGGGGCGTTGCGGACAGGGCGTATAGGTCTCGGTATTCGTATACTGGCCGGGCATCTCCAGGTCTGAGTTTCCGTTCCGACTGGTACTGTAGACAACGAAATCAGTCAGTTCGCCGTTCTCAAACTCGAACTCCACTTGGATGTCGAGCGGCCCGCTCCCTCCCACGCTGGACGAACCGGTAGTCCGTGTCTCGCCACACTCGAGCTTCTCGACCCGGGACGATTGCCATTCCTCACTTCCGGTGGCGATGCCGGCCAGATCGAGTTGCCACCGCATCCTCACGAAGAACGGAGGAAACGAGAGGTCCTCGAGCACCTCGCTCCGGTCCGCGGGCGCATCCACTGTCAGGGTGAACGTTGCCGTCGACTGGCCATTGTTAGCGGGCACGACCCCGGTTGCTTTACCGGAGTATTTGGCCGAGCCGACCCACTCGGGTGAGCAGGGGAGACTGCCTAGCTGCTCGAACATGTCGGAAGTGGAGCCCAAGCCACATCCTTCGAGGACGTCCCCACCCCCGAGGAGTTGAGACTCGCGCTCCATGCCCAGCCAGGCGCGGACGAAGGTGGTGGCCCCGATCTTGTTCAGCGCGCAACCGTCGATTGCCTCCTTCAGGCAGTTACACTTCCACTTTTGAAACTGAGGCGATCCAAGCAGTGAGGCCCGCCCTCCGCCTTCCTCATCGAGGCCCAACAACTGCGCCGTACGTTCCATGGCGAGAACTTCACGCACCAGGAACTCGGCCAGTGCGCAATTCTTTTCCGCTTCGGCGAAGAAGGGCTTGAGATAGTTGTCATAGTATTCCTGCTGCTTCCGATACACCTCTGCCCCGAGGTTCCAATCGCCCTGCCCTTCGGACCCCAGCAGTTGCCGACCGCGCTCCTCGGCTATCAATATGCCCAAGTCGTGTGCGGCTCTGTCCCTGGAGTCCGTGGCTGCCTTGGTGACGGCCTTCGTTCGTTCGGTGGGCTGCCAAAGGCCGGTGCCCACGCCGCTGAAGTGCGCGACCGGGATGCGCACTGAGTTGGTGGCCGCCAGGTCGGGTTTGAGATGAAACCGGGACCCGCTGTCCGAAAAGCCAAAGCTGGTAACCTGCAGCGGCGGAATATTCGTGGGAAACTGGATTTGCAGCAGGCCTGCTCCGTGGAACACAAATCCGTCCGGCTCAAACTTCACCCCGGTGCGCATCTGGTTTTCGTAGGGAAAGGAGTTGAAATTTGTGATCAGGGTCATTCGGACTGCAACAGAGTCGACGACGTTGGACGGGGGGACGGTGAAGGTGTAGCGCACGCCGGCAGCGTTGGTCAGGCTAAGGTATCCTCCGTCCTCATAGGTGACGACCGCGGTTGTGGTTGCCGAGGGGTCGATTTCGGCGACGACGATGGCCGGGGCGGCCTCGGTGCTCTTGACACCACGGTAGAAGAAGGATTGCGAGCTGGGCGCCTCCAGGTGTTGAAACCGGAGCGGCCCCTGGGCCGCTGGTGCCGAAGTGAGCGTGAACCATTTACTCAGGTTCGTGGACGCCTCAAGCACGTAGGAACCGTCGGTCAGGCCAGACAGCTCCAGTGTTGGTCGGCGGCTTTGGTCCAGTCCAACAATCGACAGGCGCAGGCTCGGCGCCGTCGTGGCGTGCAACGCCAGCAAACCGAGACTTAGTAGTAAGACTGCCGGGAGAAGGTAACCGCGTTTCAAGCTCGATGTGTGACGCATATCAACGACAGGTGGCAAGCCAATTTCAGCGGCCCCGGCGGCATGGCCCTCGGTCCCGGGCGTCACTGTCTCCCGGGTGGCCTCACGCCAGGATCCCGCGCACCACCTCGCCGCTTACGTCCGTAAGCCGGAAGTCCCGCCCCGCGTAGCGATAGGTAAGCTTCTCGTGGTCGAAGCCCAGCAACCTCAACACCGTCGCGTGGAGGTCATGCACATGAACCGGATCCACCGCCGCCCGGAATCCGAACTCATCCGTGGCCCCGTGCACGTGACCGCCCCGAACCCCGCCGCCCGCCAGCCAGACGGTGAACCCCCAGTGGTTATGATCCCGCCCCTTGCCGTTCCCCGGAGTCCCCGGCGCGGGCAACTCCACCGCCGGGGTCCGCCCGAATTCACCCCCGCAGATCACAAGTGTGGTCTCCAACAACCCCCGCTGCTTGAGATCGGTGAGGAGCGCCGCGATGCCTTGGTCGACCTGCCCCGCCAAGCGCCGGTGTTCGTTGGCGATCATGTCGTGACTATCCCAGGGCTGCACATCCCCGTGGTAGCACTGCACCACCCGCACCCCGCGCTCGACGAGGCGTCGCGCGATGAGCAACTGACGTGACTGCACCGTGTCGCCGTACATCTGCCGGATGTGGGCGGGCTCGCGCGAGATGTCGAAGGCATCGGTCGCCTCCAACTGCATGCGGTAGGCGAGTTCGAAGGATTGGATCCGCGCCTCGAGCTGCGGGTCTTCGCCGCGGGCACGCTCGTGGTCGAGGTTGAACTCGCGCAGGAGATCGAGCTGGCGCCGCTGCGCGTCGAGTGGCAGCCGGGCGTTCACGATGTTCTCGATGAGTTTGTCGGGCTGCGTCTCCTTGGTGTTGATGTGCGTCCCCTGGTAGATCCCGGGCAGGAAAGCGGAACGCCAGTTGGAGACATCCGACACCGGCAGTCCCGGGCACATGGCGATGAAGCCGGGCAGGTTGAGGTTCGCGGTACCGAGGCCGTAGGTGACCCAGGCACCGTAGCTCGGACGCGAAAGCCGCTCATTGCCGCAGTTCATCAACCGCATGGACTGCTCGTGGTTCGGCGTATTGGCATACATCGACCGCACAAAGCAGATCTCGTCAGCGTGCGCAGCCGTCTTCGAAAAAATCTCACTCACCTCGATCCCGCTGCGGCCGAATCTCCGGAACTCAAACGGCGACGGCAGCGCCGCACCCAGCGTGCGTTCGGTGGTGAGGTTCCCCGACGGAATGACTTTCCCGGCCCATTTCGCCAGTGCCGGCTTGGGGTCGAAGGTGTCGACGTGCGACGGTCCGCCGTTGAGATAGATGTGGATGACCTGCTTCGCCCTGGCGGGGAGCTGCGGCGGCTTCGGCGAGAGCGGATTGCCGGTGTCGGCCGCGGCGTTCGGCGCCAGCGCGCCCGAGTCCCGCAGCAGACCCGCGAGCCCCAAAGCCCCAAAGCCCGTGCCCATCCGGCGCAACATTTGGCGCCGGGTCATATACGAAGGCGGGAGATGATCGGCAGGGTTCATGGATGGGTGGGATTCCTGATCTGGGTCTATTCCACGAAAACGGCCTCGTTCGAGACGAGCAGAACCTGGGCGAATTGTTCCCAGGGACCAAAGGTCGACCCGTCCTTTCCGTCCGCCGCGGCTCCGGTGATGAATCGCAAAGCGCGCTCGCTCTCGGCCGGCAAGGGCCGGCGACCTAGCACCCGTTGAAAAAGAGCCTCGACCCGGCCGCGCCCCGCCGAGGCCGGATCCGCCGCCGCGACCGACTCCTGCGCCAGCTTCGCCAGCGCCCGGGCCTGTTCCTGAACGAACGCCGAGTTCAACGCGAACAGGGCCTGCTGCGGCACGCTCGTCTTTGGCCGACGCTCCACGCATTGGTCGGGCATCGCGAAATCGAAGGAACGAAACAGGCCGGGGAGATTCTGTCGATCGACGAGGCCGTAGACGGTGCGTCGCCGATTCAGCGCGTCGCCGGCCACATCGACGGGCCGACCGCCCACCGACGGGTCGAGCCGGCCCGAGGCGTACAGCAACGAATCGCGCATGGACTCGAGGTCCAGGCGATGCCGGGGGAAATGCCAGAGCAGCCGGTTATCGGGATCCTTCGAAAGCCCCTCGGTCATCCGCGAGGCGAGTGCCGGTCCCGCTGGTGCCTGGCGGTAGGCGGTGCTGAGCATGAGGAGCCGGTGAAGCGGTTTCAGCCGCCAACCCGAGGAGATCAATTCACTCGCCAGCCAATCAAGCAGGGCCGGGTTGACCGGCGGTTCGCTGCGCGCGCCGAAATCAGTCGTCGACGCCGCCAACGGTTCACCGAAGTGATGCATCCAGACCCGGTTCGCCAGCACCCTCGCGGTGAGCGGGTTCCGCGGCGAGGTGATCGCGGCGGCCAACTCCAGCCGCCCGCTGCCCTTCCCGAACAGCTGCCGTTCGCCCCCGTTCAACAAACCCAGGAACCCCCGCGGCGCGGGCTTCCCGGGACGGGCCGGACTGCCGCGCTGGAAGACGTGCGAGGCATAAGGCTGGGGAAGATCCGCCACCACCATGGCCCGAGCCGGCGGGGCGTTGCTGGCGTGCGCCGCGATCTTGTCGAGGTTCAGCACCAACCCGCCATACCGGTCCTTCTCCACCCGCGACATGTGGTCGGGAGTGTCGCGCCGCGCGAACCACACCGGCCCGTCGTTGCCCATGAGGATGTCCAGCAGCTCCTGGTCTTCCACCGGAACGACGATCGAATCCGGCGAACAGGCCGACCGCATCCGCGCCAGGTAGGCCTCAAGCAGCACTTCGCCATAGAGACGAGGAACGTCGGAACGCTGGGCCAAAGCCGCGCTGGTGAGTTTCGTCACGATCCGCGCGTTGAAGCGCGCCGCGGCCGCCGGCTCCGAGAGTTCACGCCGCATCCAGGCGCCAGCCTTTTGCGAAAAGCCTTCCTCGGGAATTTCCATCAACGCCGCCCACGGACCCCACACGCGATCGCCAACCTTCAGGCGGGCCTCGAGAAAGCGCCGTGTCCGGGACACCAGCGACGGACGGAAATCATCCGGCGTCAACGACAGCGCGAATTGCGTGGTCTCGGTGAGGTCGGGTGGCGTGGTTGCCGCCCGCACGAGGTAGTCGCCGATCCGCCGCCGCATCCGATCCGAGAGAAACGCATCCTGCTGGTCGATGTGATCCTCAAGCTCCAGCCGGGCCGATTCCAACTGGCGCTCGAACGCCTCGCCGCCAGGCACTGTCCTGGGATCCTCGATCAACGGCAGGACCGTCGGCCGCTCGGTCGAAGCGAACACCCCGTAGAGCCCGTAGTAGTCCTCCATCGAGATGCGGTCGTACTTGTGATCGTGACAACGGGCACAGGCCACAGTGAGTCCGAGCAACCCCCGAGCCACGGTGTCGATCTGGTCGTCGATCTGGTCGTGCGGGTTGTTGTCGAAAAGCCGGCCGAGAGTCAGAAAACCGAGGCCCGCCAATCGCCAGGGCGCCACCTTCGGATCCTCGAGATCCGCCGCCAACTGGTCACGGATGAATTGGTCCAGCGGCAGATCCTCGTTGAAGGCGCGGATCACGTAATCGCGGAAGGTGTAGGCGTAAGGCCGGATCGCATCGCGGCCGTAAAGCAGCACCAGATCCTTGGTGTCCGCGTACCGCGCCACGTCGAGCCAATGCCGCCCCCAGCGCTGCCCATAACGTGCGTCGGCGAGCAGCCGATCGACGATCGCCGCCAGCGCCGTGTCCGAGGGATCACTCGCAAAGGCCTCGGTCTCCTCGAACGTCGGAGGAAGCCCAATGAGATCGTAGTACACCCGACGCAGCAACGTCCGCGGCTCGGCCAGCGGCGCGAACGAGAGTCCCTGCTCTTCGAGCCGCGCCAGCAGGAATGCATCGATCGGGCCGGCTACGCGTTCGCCCGCCTTCACACCGGGCAGCGCGGGTCGCGTGATCGGCTGATAGGCCCAGTGCTTCCCCGCAGCGTCCTCGGTCTGCGGCGTGACCGCACCGAAGCCGGACCACGCGAACAGGAGCCAAGCCCCTACAGAGCCGTGCAGCACCAGACGTTGAAGCATTCTTGACACAGGATGAATCGAGGCAGGTTTGCTCAGGGAAGCGATTCCGGCAGCAACAGCGCAAGGACGCAGGAGGCAAGAAGGGTGTGGCGCATGGTCGCAGCGATGGGGCTCCGCTCACCTTCCCCGGACCGCCGACAAAGCTCAAACCTCAAAACCACTTCGCCCCAGATGATTTGTCGTCGCGGGGAACCTTCGTCGAGGGTGGAGCCACGGGCCGATTTCCTGATCGGCATGAACCGGGTGAGGTGCCAGCCACGTCACAAAACTGAAAAGCCAGCGGACCCCATTCACCATGCGAGCATTTGGACATCCAACACCGGCACTGGCGCTCTGTCTCTGGGTCTTGATGTTGTCGCGGGCGGCAACCTCGCAGACCCAGACCTCGCTGGAGATTGGCAAGGTCTACAGCCTCGGACAGGCACCCCAAAGCAGCGTCGCCTATTCCATCACGCTGGAAAAACCGGCGGAGGTGACCCTTCACATCTTGAACTGGATCTCCACCTACGACTGGGGAAACGACTTCGATCGCCTGTACGTCTACAACAGCGACAAAGCAACGGTGAGCCAGGGCCAGCTATCCTCCGCGGCAGATCCGTTCCTGTTCCACATGTTTGCCCCGGGCGAGAATCTGGTGTTCCGAGTCGGGGCGGCCGGGGATTATTCCATCGTGCTGCATTCCGGGGCGGTGAAGGCCATCGACTGGGGGACGGCCACCGCCCAAAGCTACTCCCTGATGGTTTCCGCGACGTACTGCAAGGACGTCCAGGAGCCCAACGACACGCTCCAGAAGGCGACACCCCTTCCACTCGGAGCCGACATCACGGCCTACCAGTGGCGTTTGGTCAGCACCGCTGCGATCGCTGGTGATGAGGATTGGTACGCCGTCACGCTTCCTGGCCCCGGGAAGCTGATGCTCGAGCTGAGCGATTGGGTGGGCGTCTACAACTGGGGGAGTGACTTCGACCGGCTGTATGTCTACGCCTCCGATGAAACATCCATCGGCATGAGGGCCGGGCACGACTTTTATGACTGGATGATGGGCGACGGTACCCAGACCAAGCCGCACGTGACCGAAATGGATCTGTCGCAGGGGGGCGTGTATTACCTTCGGTACCATGCGGGTACGGGCGTCAGCATGACCCCCTACCGGCTCAAGTCCTCCTTTGTCGCGGTCAACGACCCGTTTGAACCCAACGACGATTTCGCGAACGCCAAACAAATCCCGCTCTCGGATACCTGGTATCAGGCGTATGAATGGAAATCGTCCGGCCAGACCATGAGCGTCGCGGGGGACGAGGACTATTACTACTTTGTGGCAGCCGCCGCCGGCACCTATTCGATCAGCCTGCAGGGATGGATCGGCATCATCAACTGGGGCGCTGATTATGACCGGATGACGGTCTATGATTCGGAACAGAAGGCGGTTGGGAAGGATCCGATGGCATGGATGATGGCCGAGGCGCCGATTTCCTTCCAGGTGCCTTCAGCAGGCAAGTATTATGTCCGCCTCCACTGCGGACAGGGAGTTTCGCTGGACGGGTACAAGATCAGGCTGACGGGATCGACCGTGTCGACTGCACCCAGAGTCTCCGTGGCTCTCCACGCGGCCGTGACCATCGACGGAATCGTGGGGTCGACCTACGTTGTGGAATACTCCACCGCACTGGCTCCGGAGACTTGGCTGGCCCTGACCACCGTCACGCTCTCCGCTCCGTCACAATCGGTGTACGATCCCGCCCCAACGCATTCCACCGAGACACGGTTCTATCGCGCCCGACTTGCCCCGTGATGCCCGGGATGGCGGCGTTTGCCGGCGGCGCAGCCCCACAAGGTAACGCCGTGGCCGCGTCGCAGAAGCCCTTGGACGATGGCGAGATACGGATTCACATCGCCGTGTGAACCCAGACTGCAGAGCAGAACATTCATGACCTCTTTGGGTTCTCCACTTGGCAAGCCTCTGGGGCTCCCGCGAGGAGTCCTTCCACGAGCTGATCCCCGCCCGGCGGAGGCGATGGTTCGCCCGCATCCAGGATGCGCGTCACCTCAATCATCGTTGGAATGCAGAACGAAACGTCCGCCCAAGGCCAAAGTGTCAATAGTCAATGTTTGACCCCACTCTCACTCGCCTTGCACCGGATATGGCTTTATGGGAATATGGGTCATGAAGACAACCGTGGAAATTCCTGACGAACTGTTCCGCGAGGCCAAGGCCACGGCCGCGCGCAATGGGTCCAAGCTCAAGGACCTGGTGGCGGACGGTCTGCGACTGGTTCTTGGCAAGGCCAGGCCCGAGGGGCGGCAATTGCGGTTTCCGCTGATTCCCGGCAAGCCGGGAGCAGCCCGGCTGACCGCCGCCAAAGTCGACGAAGTCGAAGCTGCCGAAGCCCGAGAAGAGGATTCCCGCCATGCGCGCTCTGGCCGACGTTAGCTGGTTGTTGCCTCTTTGCTACGGCGGCCATGAACACCATGAGCCCGCCCTCCGCTGGCTGGACGCGCTGCCCCAGGGGGGCGAGGTGGTGGTCTGTCGCCTGGCGCAGATGGGATTGCTGCGACTCCTGAGCAACCCCGCCGTCATGGGCGCCGATGTGTGCGGCACGAATGAGGTCTGGAAATTGAACGACAAATTATTCGGTGACCCCCGCTTCACGTTCGAAACGGAGCCACCCGCCCTGGAGGAGGACCTCCGCCGATTGACGAAAGGGTTCCCTTACTCCCCCAAACTCTGGCAGGACGCCTATCTCGCAGCCTTCGCGGTGGCGGCGGGCCTGCCCCTCGTCACGTTTGATCAGGGCTTTCGGAAGTTTCGTCCGCTCCGGAGTCTGGTTCTGACCCCGGAGTGCGGGCTTCCTGGATGAGCGGATGCTCGAAGGCGCTGGGTCCGCCTTGGGAGAGTCCCAAAAAGCTGTTGGCCGAAAGGAAGGGATTTCGGTTGGCGCCGTCCGGGTCGAACCGCGAGCGTGCGTCGGCTCAAGGCCAAAGTGTCAATAGTCAATGTTTGACCCCATTGCTCGTCACGCGAGGTCCTCCAGGAGCAGTCGTGCCCCGATGCGCGCCGACTCAAAGATGACCGGCAGGCCGCTGCCGGGATGCGTGCCGCCGCCGACGAGATACATCCGTTGAAACTCCTCGAAGCGGTTCCAGGGACGCCGGTGCAGCATTTGTCCAAGGTTGTGGGCGAGGTTGAAGGTGGCGCCCCGGTAGGTGCCGACTTTGTGTTCCCACTCGTCGGGCGTGACCAACCGCTCGAAGCGGATGCGCCGCTCGACATCGGCCAGGCCCAGCTTGGCGAGTTGACGCAGGGCCACCTCGCGATAGCGGACCCGTTCCTGGCTCCAGTTGATATTGGAGTGCTGATGGCTCACGGGCAGAAGCACGTAGAGGGCGCTGTGGCCGGGAGGAGCCATCGTCTCGTCCGTACGGCTGGGATTCTCGACGTAGAAGGACGGGTCTTCGCTCAGCACGTGCCGGTGTTCGATGTCGTCCAGGTTTTGCCGGTAATTCTCGGCGACGTAGATGTTGTGGTGGGCGAGTTGGTCGTAATGGCCTTCGATGCCGAGATAGAGCATGAAGGTCGAGCAGGAGAATCGCTTGCGGGCGATGGTGGCGTCGGACCATTTGCGGCGGAGCCGATTGGGGACCAGCGTCGTCATCGCGTGGCCGAAATCGGCGTTCACCACCACGGCGTCCGCCCGCAGTTCACCCTGGGCCGTGCGGGCACCCACCGCGCGGCGTCCGTCGAAGAGCAGTTCCTCCACCGGTTCGTTGAGCCGGAAGGTGACGCCCAATTCTGCGGCCACGCGGGCCATGCCGGTGCTCAGGGCGTTGCAGCCGCCGATCGGGTGCCAGATGCCGTGCTCGTATTCGAGGTAGGACAGGATCGAGAAGAGGCTCGGGCACTGGAACGGCGACATGCCGAGGTACTTCGACTGGAACGTGAACGCCAGCTGGAGGCGCGGATCACGGAAGTACCCGGCCAGTTCCGCGTGCAACGACTTCCAGGGCTTCAGGAACGGCAGCACGGCGAGCAGGCGTGCCTGCAGCAGGCTGGTCCAACCGGGGAACGGCGACTGCAGGCAGGGCGCGAATTTCGCGAGCTTTACGCGGTTGTCGGCCATGAACTTGCGGAACTGCGGCGCGTCCCTGGGCGCAAGTTTGGCGATCTCGGCGACCATCTGCTCGATGTCGGAGGTGCACCGGAGCTCGCCGCCGGCGCCGAAGATGAGCCGGTACTGGGGATCGAGCCGTTTCATGGGCACTTCGCGATGCAGGTCGCGGCCCACCTCGGCGAAGATTTCCTCCAGGATTTGCGGGTAGAGGAAAAAAGTCGGTCCGAGGTCGAAGCGGTAGCCGTCACCCTCGATCACCGAGGTGCGCCCACCCACGCGGGGCTGCTTTTCGACGACCGTCACTTCCAACCCGGCTTTGGCCAGCAAAAGAGCGGTCGCCAGTCCCCCTGGTCCGGCACCCACAATCAAGACTCGTTGGGACACGCCCGCTGGCTTATCCGGCCACGGGTTCGCAATCAAGCTCAGGCACCGAGGAGAAAGCGCATCGCCCGCTTCATGTTCGCCAGCGAGATCGATGGCGGGGGGTAGCGCAACCGCGGGTCGATGGCCAGCGAGCGCCTCAGCACCGACCGATGATGCGTGAAGGCGTCGAAGCTCGCCCGCCCGTGATAGGCCCCCAGCCCGCTGTCCCCAAACCCACCAAAGGGCAACTCCTGGCCGATCATGTGGGTGAGGGTGTCGTTGATGCAGACGCCGCCGGATCGCGTGGCGTCGAGCACGTGCTCCTGGGTGGCGCGGTCGCGCGTGAAGAGATAGAGGGCCAGCGGCGTCGGTCGGTCGCGCAGAAGCGCCAGGGCGTCGTCGAGGCGATCGAAGACCGCCACGGGCAGAATCGGCCCGAAAATCTCCTCCTGCATCACCGGGGCGTCGTCGGCTGCGCCGCTGAGCACGGTGGGGGCGAGGTAGAGGTCCGAGGCGTCGTGTTGGCCGCCGTGCTCGATCCTGCCGGCAGGAAGGTACGCGACCAGCCGGTCAAAGTGTCGGCGGTTGATGATGCGGCCGTAGTCCGGACTCTTCTGCGGGTTGTCGCCGTAGAAATCCCGAATCGCCCGCTGAAGCGAGGCGAGGAAGGCGTCGCGGATGCGGCGGTCCACAAACACGAAGTCGGGGGCGACGCAGGTCTGGCCGGCGTTCATGTACTTGCCCCAGACCACCCGGCGGGCCGCGACATCGATCGGCGCGTCCTCGCAGACCAGGCAAGGGCTCTTGCCGCCGAGTTCGAGCGTGACCGGTGTCAGGTGCCGGGCCGCGGCGGCCATGACGGAGCGCCCGACGTGGGTGCTGCCGGTGAAAAAGATGGCGTCGAACCGTTCGCGCAACAGCGCTTCCGCGACGTCGCGCTCCCCGTTGATCACCGTGACATACCCCTCCGGGAACGCGCCGCCGACGAGCTGAGCGATGGCGGCGGCGGTATGCGCGGCGAACTCGGAAGGCTTGAGCACCGCGCAATTGCCGGCGGCGAGGGCGCCGACCAGCGGGGACAACATGAGTTGGACCGGGTAGTTCCAGGGACCGATGATGAGGGACACCCCGCGCGGTTCGGGTCGTGTGGATCCCCGGGAGGGCCAGGCCAGCCACGGGGCGCGACGGCGACTGGGTTTCATCCAGGACCGCAGATGGCGCACGGCGTGGCGGATCTCCCCGAGAACGAGGGCGATCTCCGAGCTGTAGGCCTCGTAGGCAGGCTTGCGGAGGTCGGCGTGGAGCGCGGCGAGCAGGCTGGGCTCGTGGGCGAGGAGGGCATCCTCCAGCCGGCGCAGTTGGTCCAGACGGAATCCGTGCGAACGCGTCGCGCCGGTCAGGAAGAATCGGCGTTGGCGTTCGACGGCGATGGCGGCATCCATAATCGGCTTGGAGAAGATCCGACTTGCGCGTATCAGATCGTCATTAGCTGCTGGTTTTCAACCCTGATGTGCCTGGTGCTGTTCTCAGTCTGCGCGGAGAGCCAGGTGGATCCGCTCACTTCGGCCGGGATCGCGGAGTTCAACGCCGCGTATCAGGCCTGGGATGGAACCCGGTTTGGGACGGCGGCGGAACTGTTCCGGCGGGCGGCCACCAACGCGCCGCGTTCCTGCAACACGTTCCACTGGCTTGGAACGGCCGAGTTTCATCGACTCCTTCATCTTCGCAGCCTCCCCGCGAACCGGACGAACGCGCCTGTGGCCGACGCCCTGATGAGCGCCGCGCTGGACGCATTGGGGACCGCCGTGGAACTTGACCCGCACCAGGCGGAAAGTCATGCGCTGCTTGGCACGCTGCTCGGGATGAAAATCGATGGCAACCTGCTCCGGGCTTTGCGGTTCGGCCCGCGGATCGAGGAACATCGCAAGGCGGCGATCCGGGATGGGGCGGGCAACCCGAGGGTGGCGTACCTCCTGGGCACCTGCCAGTTTCATACGGCGCACCGCTCGTCTGCGCTGCGGGAGACGTTGGCCTCCTTTCTGGCAGCCAAGGAATTATTCGAAGCGGAGGCGCGACGGCCCGCGGGGCCGCTCGAGCCGCGGTGGGGCTACCCGAGCTGCCTGACCTTCATCGGGCGCACGTACGAGCGGCTCGGGGAGCGAGGCCCGGCGACCGACTACTTCCGCAAGGCGTTGTCGGTGCACCCGGCGGATCACCTCGCCTCGGAGGGCTTGGCGCGCACCTCGGGACCTCCATGAGAACGTCATGAAGAAGAACGTCATCGTCATCGGCTCGGGCCTTGGCGGGTTGTCCGCCGCCATCTCGCTGGCCCAGGATGGGTACGCGGTCACGATCCATGAAAAAAACGCCAAGATAGGCGGCAAGCTCAATGTCCTGAAGGAACGTGGTTATAGCTTCGACCTCGGGCCGTCCATTCTCACGCTGCCGCACATCTTTGAGCGGCTCTTCCAGCGCTCGGGGAAACGGATGTCCGATTACATCCCCATCCGCCCCTTGCGGCCTCATTGGCGCAACTTCTTCGAGGACGGCACGGTGGTGGATCTCCATCCCGAGCCCGAACGCATGGCCGAGGAGGCGCGCAAGGTGGGGGAGGATCCCGCCAACGTGGAGCGCTTCCTGAAATACTCCTCGGATCTCTATGACCTGGTCAATGCCGGCTACTTTGAACAGGGCCTCGATACCGCGAAGGAATTCAGGCGGTTCTACGGACTGGGTAACTTCCTCAAGTTCGACCTGTTCCGAACCATGCACGGCGGGGTGAGCCGGTTCCTGAAGACGCGGTATCTCCAGGATGTCTTCGACTATTTCATCAAGTATGTCGGTTCGTCGGCCTATCATTCGCCGGCGTTCATGAACTGCCTGCCCACGATCCAGTTCCGCCATGACCTGTGGTATGTGGATGGCGGCCTCTATAACATCGCCCTGGGCCTGCAGCGGTTGATGGACGAACTCGGCGTCGTCGTGCGACTGAACAGCGAGGTGGCCGAGATTCGCAGACAAGGGGCGCAGGTGACCGGCATTGCCACGCGGGAAGGGACCTTCCACGCCGCCGACATCCTGGTCTCGAACATGGAGGTCATCCCGACCTACGAGCGGCTGCTCCGTGAGGATCCCGCGTTCCTCCGCACCCTGGACCGGTTCGAACCGTCCTGCTCCGGTCTCGTGCTCGAGCTTGGCCTCGACCGCCAGTATCCCCAGCTGGCGCACCATAACTTCTTCTTTTCCGATCACCAGCGGGAGCATTTCCACACGGTCTTCAGGAAGCGCCAGCTGCCGCCTGACCCGACGATCTATCTCGTGGCCGCGTCGAGGACCGATCCCACCGTTGCGCCGGCCGGCTGCGATTGTCTCAAGATCCTGCCGCACATCCCGCACATCGACGATGCGCATCCGCTGACCCGGGAGGACTATCTGGCCTTCAAGGAAAGGGTGGTCGACAAGTTGGAACGGATGGGATTGAAGGACCTTCGGAAGCACACGGTCTTTGAGCATTGCTGGACGCCTCTCGACATCCGGGAGCAATACTACTCGAACAAGGGCTCGATCTACGGCGTGGTCAGCGATCGCTTCAAGAATCTCGCCTTCAAGGCGCCCAGGCAGAGCACCCGATACCCGAACCTCTTCTTCGTCGGCGGCTCGGTCAACCCCGGTGGCGGCATGCCCATGGTCGTTCTCTGTGGCCAGAATGTTGCCCGGAAGATCGTCGACTGGGACCGATGCTGACCCTGCTTTGTGTCACGCTGGTCTTGTGGGCGTCGGGTTTCCTTCTCCTGCATCGCCTCCGTCCGCTCGTCGGCGACGGGCGAATGGGGCGGGCGGGATGCCTTGGAGTGCGGTGGCAGGCCACCGCTTTGGAGGGCGCAACACGCAGCGAGCCTCCTGCCCTACCCCGCATGGACTGCTGTGGCAAGGCACCGGAGTCCATGACGGAATCGCCACCGATCGTGCCAGGTTCACCGGAGGTTGGCCGGACACTCAGCATCCTCATCCCCGCGCGGAACGAGGAACATAACTTGCCGAGGCTCCTGGATTCGATCGCCCGCCAGTCCGTGAAGGCGCACGAGATCCTGGTCGTGGACGATGGGTCCACCGATCGCACTGCCTCATTGGCCCGCGAATACGGGGCCCGGGTGATCGCGCTGCAGCCTCTTCCGGAGGGCTGGCGCGGCAAGACCTGGGCCTGTCACCAGGGAGCGGGGCTGGCCACGGGTGAGTTGTTGATGTTCGTCGATGCGGACACATGGTTCGAGCCGGAGGGTCTCTCTCGAGTTCTTTCAGCCTACCCTGGTGGGGCTTTTTCAGTCGGTCCCCATCACGCGGTAAGGAAGGTCCACGAGGAACTCTCGATGTTCTTCAATTTCGCCATGACGGCCGGCACCGTGCCGGGCGGTTTGTTTGGGCAGTTGTTGCTCGTGGATCGGGAGAGTTACCGGCGGACGGGCGGGCACGAGGCGGTGCAGGGCTGTGTCCTCGAGAACGTCCGCTTGGCGGGGTTGTTTCGCGCTGCGGGCGTTCCCGTGCGCGGCGTGGCCGGTCGCGGGGTGCTTTCCTTCCGCATGTATCCAGGCGGGGTGCGCGAGCTGATCGAAGGCTGGACCAAGGGATTCGCGTCGGGGGCCGGGCGGACTCCAGGCGGTGCGCTGTTCCTGATTGTGGCCTGGATGATCGGTTTGATGCTTGCGTTCCTCGGTGGGCTGGCAAGCGGTGGCGGGCTGGCCTGGGTGGTGGCTTACCTGTTATGTGCCGCGCAGGTGGGTTGGTTCAGCCGCATGACAGGAAGCTTTCGGTGGTCCAGCGCCTTCCTGTTCCCTATTCCGCTGGTTTTCTTCTTCGTCGTGTTCGGCCGCTCTGCGTTCCTTTCGGGGAAGCGGGTGACCTGGAAAGGACGGGAGTTCCGTGCGGATTGACCTGCCCATCGGTTGGGTCGTGGCGCTGAACGTGGCCGGGTGGCCGGTGATCCAGTTCGGACTCGCCTGGCTCTTCATTCGAATGCCAGAGGGCTGGTTCGACCCGCCCGACCCGGGTCGGTGGGAGCAGGGCGGACGCCTGTACGAGCGGTTGTTCGGCATCAAGCGATGGAAGGACCGGCTTCCCGATGCGGCCTCCTGGTCTGGTGTCGGCTTCGCCAAGGCCAGACTGGCCGGGCTGGATCCCCAGTACCTGCATCGCTTCACCCGGGAAACCTGGCGCGGCGAACTCTGTCACTGGTCGGCGCTCGGCCTCGCGCCGTTGTTCTTTCTCTGGAATCCCTTGTGGGCCGACCTGGTCATGCTCAGCTACGCCGTGGCGGCGAACCTGCCCTG
The DNA here is from genome assembly GCA_903844265.1 of uncultured Verrucomicrobiota bacterium. Lineage (GTDB taxonomy): Bacteria > Verrucomicrobiota > Verrucomicrobiia > Limisphaerales > CAIMTB01 > CAIMTB01. Next base: position 136 of record CAIMTB010000027.1, on the reverse strand, counting down.
CATCCTCGCCCAGCGCTACAACCGCCTGCGCTTCCAACGACTGCTTGCCCGACGGTCCTGAACCGCCTGCCGGTCATTGAACCGCTGCCTCTGAAATTTGAAACCTGAGAGCCTCACGGCGCATTGGCGTAGACGG
>CAIMTB010000026.1 GCA_903844265.1 uncultured Verrucomicrobiota bacterium | reverse complement strand
GATCGCGCTTTTCGGTGAAGGCGCCAATCCGGTCGGACAGATCGTCCGCCTCAAGAACGTCCCGTTCGCCATCGTCGGCTGGCTCGCATCGAAGGGAGCCAATGCGTTTGGACAGGACCAGGACGACGTCATCCTGCTGCCTTACACGAGCGCGATGAAGCGGCTTTCCGGCGACACGAAGTACCGCTCGTTCAGCCTCCAGGCGGCCAGTGCCGATTCGCTTTTCGAGGTGACCAACGAGGTCGCTTCCGTCCTGCGCCAACTGCATCAGGTCACGCCCGACAAGGAGGATGACTTCTCGATCCGCACGCAGCAGGACATGAGCGAGTTTGCCAATGCGAACAACCGCATCATGACCGTGCTCATCGGGGCTTTTGCCGGGATTTCACTCGTGGTCGGCGGCATCGGCATCATGAACATCATGCTGGTCAGCGTCACCGAGCGCACCCGCGAGATTGGCATCCGGCTCGCGGTCGGCGCCCGTGCCCGCGATGTCCTCCGTCAGTTCCTCACCGAGGCGGTGCTGCTCAGCGCCGCGGGCGGACTGCTGGGCATCGGCACCGGTTATTGGCTGGCCCCGCTCCTCACCAGGGGCTTCGGGTTCCCGACGCTGATCTCCCAGAGCTCCGTCCTGCTGGCGTTCTCGGTCAGCGCCGTGATCGGGGTGGTGTTCGGTTTCTTCCCGGCGTTGAAGGCCGCGAATCTCGATCCCATCGACGCGCTGCGATACGAGTGACCGGCGCGGCCGGGAGGCGGCCGCCTTGGATTGCGCGGCTCGCCGCCGCTTTGCGGACGGGGTTGCGGAGTCGGAGTCGCCGGGAACGCTTGGGAGGGTTCTGCGCGTTGGTCGAAGGTTGAGGCGTCGAAAGCGGTGGCACGCCACCGCGCTCCCTATCAGTCGAGGATCACGGTGCGGTTGCCGCAGAGGAACACACGTTCCTCGAACACCAGCCGCAGCGCCCGCGACAGCACGAGTTGTTCGACGTCGCGCCCCGCCCGTTGGAGATCCTCCGCCGAGTGCGTGTGGTCCATGGGGATGACCTGCTGGACGATGATCGGCCCTTCGTCGAGTTTCTCGGTCACGAAGTGGGCCGTGGCCCCGATGACCTTCACCCCGCGTTCAAACGCCTGATGATACGGCCGCGCTCCCGCAAACGCCGGGAGGAACGAGTGGTGGATGTTGATCATCCGGTTCGGGTATCGCCCCACGAATGCCGGGCCGAGGATCCGCATGTACTTCGCCAGGACGAGATAGTCCGGCGCGTAGCCGTCGATGATCGCCGTGAGCGTTCGCTCGTGTTCGGTCCGTTCAAGTCCCTCGTGGGCGACGTGGTGGAATGGGATCCCGAAGCGTTGCACCAGCGGTTCGAGGGAGGCGTGGTTGCTCACCACCGCGAGCACTTTCGCGTTCAGTTCGGCAAAGGAATTGCGGACCAGGATGTCCGCCAGGCAGTGGTGCTCGCGGGTGGCCAGCACGACCACACGCCTGGGCTCCTGACGCGAGAGTCGGACCGTCCCGTCCGCGGGCAGCGCCGAGCGGAGCTCGTCGACGATGCTCCCGGAATCCACCTGCCCGTCGAATTCTGTCCGCATGAAAAATCGCGCGGTGGTGCGGTCGACGAATTCCTGGTTCCCGACCACGTTGACGCCATGACGGAAGAGGACGCCGGTGATGCCGTGGACGAGGCCCGGGCGATCGGAACATTCGACGAGGAGCACCTGCGGATCGGGGGTTGCTGTGGCCATGAGTCTGGCGCTCAGGGTGCCGGGAGAACGGTGGGGAGACAACTTCAAGTCCCTGCGCTAGAGTCCTGGCCGGACACTGCTGATCAACCATGCAACGGGCCCTATTCCGAGTTCTCCCATTCGCCATCCTCCTCGCCGTCGCGGGATGGGTGTGGCTGGCTCGTCGTGCGGCCTCGGATCTCATCACCCTGAATGTTCGCGACATGGATCTTGCCGGTGTGGTCCGCGAGCTCGAGGACCAGTCCTGGGAGGCGATTCTCGTCCGCCCAGCGGCCGCTGGAAAAATCTCCCTGGATGTTCGTGACATGCCTTTGACCGAGGTGCTGGAGCGGGTCGCGGGACAGTTGAACGGGAGTTGGTCTCGGGTTTACGCGCTCAATTCCGGCTCGGAATCCTACCGGGTTTTCCGCAACGCCCTGGTGGAGGGCTCAGACAACGTCCCTGGCTGGTCCCGGCTCGGAGCCCAGTTGAGCCGGTCGACGCCCGTCATTCCCGCCGTGTCCGGTGCCTCGGGAAAGGCTTTGGTGACCCTCCGGCTCGACGCGGAACCCGTGGAGGGAGCGGCCAAGGCATTGAGCCGGGTGTCTCGTGTCCTGGTGCTGCTCGAGGACGGAACCTCCGGGCCCGTGTCCATGGACGTCCGGGACGTGCCGGCGGGTGGGGTGGTCGAGGATGTGGCCCGACAGGTGCATCGGCGCTGTTCGCTGTGTTACCTTCTGGAACCGCCTTCGCCTTCGCCCAAAGCCGAGGGAGCCCGTTGAACCTTCCGCCTTGGGATTCGGGCTCGGTCCGGGTGGTTTGACGGACCCGTCCCGCTGGGGTTCGCAAGAAACGGTTAGGGTTGGCCAATCCCGGCAAAGCTCGCTTTTGGCCTTGGCGGCGATGGTTTGGGCGCCTTCCGGTGCTTCTTCGGGACGGGTATGAGAGACTGTCCTGGGGATGCGCGACTCAGGGGTCGGGCCGGAGGCGAATCCGATGCGCCCTTTCCCTCGCGCCCCGCTTCACGGTGAGAATTCTCACCGCATTGCGGGGTCTTGCCGATTCCCATGAGACGCCGCCGGCTGCATGGATTTCCTCCGCCGACCTCGGTGGGGGCATCGTCCGCGGAATCCGCGGCGGGGGCGATGTGTGCCTCCCCGGTGCGGCCTCGTCTGGGTGGGGTGGGGTCCCTTGAGCCGGTGTTCAATCCGCGGAGCATTGCGTTGATCGGGGCCACGGAGCGACCCGGCAGTGTGGGACGCATCGTGCTTCAAAACCTGGCGCCCTTTGCGGGCCCGGTGTTTGCGATCAACCCGAACCGGGCCACGGTGCTGGGTCGGCGCTGTCATCCGGACCTCGCGTCGCTTGGCGAGAAACCCGATCTGGCGGTGATCGCGACACCTGCGGCGTCGGTGCCGGAGGTGATCCGGCAGTGTGCCGCCGTAGGCATCCGGGCAGCCATCATTCTCTCGGCCGGGTTCAAGGAGATCGGTCCTGGTGGAGCGCGGTTGGAGGCGGAGATTCTGGCGGAGGCGCGGAAGGCGCGGATGCGGTTGATTGGCCCGAATTGTCTTGGGCTCATGGTGCCCTGGTTGAAGCTCAACGCGACCTTCGCGGCGACCATGGCCCGCCCCGGCAGCGTGGCTTTCCTCAGCCAGAGCGGGGCGCTGTGCACCTCCGTCCTCGACTGGAGTCACCGCGAGAACGTCGGCTTCAGCGGGTTCGTCTCGACGGGATCCATGCTCGACGTCGGCTGGGGCGATCTCATCTACCATTTCGGCGACGATCCCCACACCCGCAGCATCGTCCTCTATCTCGAGACAGTGGGTGACGCCCGCAGCTTCCTGTCCGCGGCCCGCGAGGTGGCGCTGAGCAAGCCCGTCATCGTGATGAAGGTGGGGCGCTCCGAACCCGCTGCCAAGGCCGCCTCGTCGCACACCGGGTCGATGACCGGCAGTGACGACGTCCTCGACGCTGCGTTCCGGCGTGTCGGCGTGCTTCGCGTCGACACCATCTCGGAGATGTTTGACATGGCGGAGACGCTCGGCAAGCAGCCGCGCCCGGCCGGTCCACGTCTTGCGATCGTGACGAACGCCGGAGGGCCCGGCGTGCTGGCCACGGATGTGCTGGTGGAGCGCGGTGGGGAGATTGCCGGGCTGTCCCCGGAAACGAAGGCCGCGCTGGACCGTCTTCTTCCCGCGCACTGGAGCCACGGAAACCCCGTGGACCTGCTCGGGGATGCCAGTCCGGAGACCTATGCCCAGGCGGTTGAGATCGTGGCGGCGGATCCGGCGAACGACGGTCTGCTGGTGGTGCTGACGCCGCAGTCGAGCACCGATGCCCGGGGCACGGCCGAGGCGTTGAAGTGCCTGAAGCTGCCCCCGCAGAAACCGGTTTTCACGAGCTGGATGGGTGCCGGCGCGGTCGAGGACGGCCGGCGGATCCTCAACGAGGCGGGGTTTCCCACCACGGACTATCCCGACGCTGCGGCGGCGTCGTTCTGCCACATGTGGCGGCATAGTTATTCGTTGCGGGCGTTGTACGAGACTCCGCCGCAGGTCGCCGATCTGCAGGGGCGCAACATCCATCGTTCCAAGACCGCGGAGGTCATCCGGCGCGTCCGGGCCGCGGACCGGACGTTGCTCACCGAGGTGGAGTCCAAGGAGCTGCTCGCGACCTACGACATACCGGTATCCCAGACCCACATTGCACCGAGTGAGAGTGAGGCGGTGAGAATAGCGAACCGCCTGGGTTATCCGGTGGTCCTGAAGATCTATTCCGAGACACTCACCCATAAGACGGACGTCGGCGGGGTCCAGTTGAACCTCCGCAATCCCATCGCCGTCCGCGAGGCCTGGCGTTCGATCGAATCGCACGTCGCGGAGCGGGCGCACCGCGACGATTTCCTGGGTGTCACCGTGCAGCCGATGGTGGTGCACAACGGCTATGAACTGATTCTGGGCAGCACTCTCGATCTCCAGTTCGGGCCGGTGCTGCTGTTCGGGACGGGCGGTCAGTGGGTGGACATATTCCGTGATCAGGCGTTGGGGATTCCTCCGCTGAACGCGACGTTGGCGCAGCGGTTGATGGAGCAGACGAAGGTTTTTGCTGCGCTGCGCGGGGGGCGTGGCCGGAAGGGTGTTGATTTTGCCGCGTTGCAGGCGTTGCTGGTGCGCTTCAGCTATCTTGTCATCGAGCATCCGGAAATCGCGGAGATCGACGTCAATCCGCTGATCGTCGCCGCGGACACCCTTGTGGCCGTGGACGCCCGGGTGGTGCTGCATCCGCCGGAGGTGGATCCGCTCACGCTGCCGCGCCCTGCCATCCGGCCGTATCCGAACCAGTACATCCTGAAGCGAAAACTGAAGGACGGGACGGCGATGACCATCCGGCCGATCCTGCCGGAGGACGAGCCGCGGATGGTTGAGTTCCACAAGACCCTCTCCGATCGCAGTGTGTACAATCGGTATTTCGTGCCGATGAAGCTCAGCGAGCGCATCGCCCACGAGCGCTTGGTTCGTGTCTGCTTCAGCGACTACGACCGCGAGATACCCCTGGTGGCCGAGTACCAGTCCGAGCCTTCCGGGGCGCGTCGGATTGCGGGGATAGGCCGGCTGAGCCGCGAGCATCTTCTCAGCGAGGGTGAGTTTGCGCTGATCGTCTCGGATGAATGGCAGGCGCGCGGGTTGGGCCGCCAGCTGCTCGAGATCATCATCCAGGTGGCGCGCGACGAACGGATCACCCGCCTCTTCGGCCACATACTCTCCGGCAACCGCGAGATGCAGCATCTCTGCCGGAAGATGGGATTCGTTGTGCACCACGAACCCGGTGACAGCGAGTGCATCGCGGAGCTGCCCCTGTGATTTTTTCTTTCGTCATGCAAACGCCGGCCGCCATCCATTCGAGCCCACCCCAGAGGGCTCCGTGGAAGCGGATTCCCGATCCCAGCAACCCCGTTTCACCAAGACCATGAGCGAGCAGAAGTACTACACCCTCGACGGCAATGAAGCCGTCGCCCGCGTCTCCTACAAACTATCCGAGGTCGCCGCGATCTACCCGATCACCCCGTCATCGCCGATGGGCGAATGGGCGGATGCCTGGGCCGCCGCGGGCCAGAAGAACCTCTGGGGCACGGTGCCTTCGGTGGTGGCATTGCAGTCGGAGGGCGGCGCCGCGGGAGCAGTCCACGGCGCGCTGCAGACCGGCTCGATCGCGACCACGTTCACGGCATCGCAGGGACTGCTGCTGATGATCCCGAACATGTACAAGATCGCGGGTGAACTGACGTCCACGGTCTTCCACATCGCGGCGCGGTCGCTGGCGGCCCAGGGGTTGTCCATCTTTGGCGATCATTCGGATGTCATGTCCGCCCGGCAGACCGGCTGGGGCATGCTCTGCTCGAACTCGGTCCAGGAGGCGCATGACTTCGCGCTGATCTCGCAGACCGCGACCTTTGAGACCCGCATCCCGTTCGTGCATTTCTTCGATGGCTTCCGGACCTCGCACGAGGTGGCCAAGATCGAGGTGCTGCCGGATTCCGTGCTCGTGGCGATGACCAATGAGGAGCGCATCCGCGAGCACCGGGAACGGGCGCTGTCCCCGGACCGCCCCGTCCTCCGCGGCACGGCCCAGAATCCCGACGTGTATTTCCAGGCCCGGGAGACGGTGAATCCCTACTATCTCAGATGCCCCGGCATCGTGCGGGAGGCGATGGACAAGTTCGCGGGACTTACCGGCCGGAGCTATTCGTTGTTCGACTATGTCGGTGCCCCCGACGCGGACAAGGTCATCGTGATGATGGGTTCCGGCTGCGAGGCTGCGCATGAGACGGTGGAGGCCCTGATCGCGGCCGGCGAGAAGGTCGGGTTGGTGAAGGTTCGACTCTACCGGCCGTTCGACAACGAGGCGTTGCTGGCCGCGTTTCCGAAGACCACCCGGCGCATCGCGGTGCTGGACCGTTGCAAGGAACCTGGATCCGCCGGCGAACCGTTGTATCTCGACGTCGTCAATGCCTTGTTCGAGCGCGGCACCGGGTTCGATGGGGGTGCCATGCCGAAGGTGGTCGGCGGGAGGTACGGTTTGTCCTCGAAGGAGTTCACCCCCGCGATGGTCAAGGCGGTGTTCGACAACATTTCCAAGGCCGAGCCGAAGCGGGGATTCACGGTGGGCATCACCGACGACGTGACGCATCTCAGTCTCACGGTGGATGAATCCTACACCACCGAGACCGACGACGTGCGGCGCGCGGTGTTCTTCGGCCTGGGCGCCGATGGCACGGTCGGCGCCAACAAGGAGAGCATCAAGATCATCGGCGAGAATACCGAGAACTATGCCCAGGCCTATTTCGTCTATGACTCGAAGAAATCGGGCGCGATCACGATTTCCCACCTGCGGTTCGGCCATAAGCCCATCCGCTCGACCTACCTCATCTCCCAGGCCCAGTTCGTGGCCTGTCACCAGCCCAACTTCCTGGAGAGATATGAACTCGCCGAGCCCCTGGCCCCGGGCGGGACGTTCCTGCTGAACGCGCCCTGGCCGGCCGCGGAGGTCTGGGAGCATCTCCCGCAGTCGCTGCAGCAGTCGTTGATCGACAAGAAGGCTCGCGTCTACACGATCAACGCCAACCAGGTGGCGCGCGATGTCGGGATGGGCGGTCGCATCAACACGATCATGCAGACCTGCTTCTTCGCGGTCTCGGGCGTCCTGCCCCGCGAAGAGGCCATCGAGGCCATCAAGGACTCCATCCGGAAGGCCTACGGCAAGAAGGGCGACGAAATCGTCCAGATGAACCTCCGCGCCGTGGACAACACGGTCGCGAATCTGTTCGAGATCCCCGTCCCGGCGGTCGCGTCGAGCCCCTTGCAGCTTCGGCCTCCGGTCCCGGCCCAGGCGCCCGCCTTTGTCCGCAACGTGCTCGGCCCGATCATCGCCGGCCGCGGGGATCGCGTTCCGGTGAGCGCATTCCCTGTCGACGGCACTTTCCCGACGGGCACGGCCCGCTGGGAGAAGCGCAACCTGGCGCTGGAGATTCCCGTGTGGGATCCCCAGGTCTGCATCCAGTGCGGCAAGTGCATCCTGGTCTGCCCCCATGCGGTCATCCGCAGCAAGGTGTACGATCCGGCCCTGCTCGCCTCCGCGCCGGAGACCTTCAAGTCCATCGACTCCCGCATCCCGATGTGGAAGGGGCTGAAGTACACCATCCAGGTCTCGGCCGAGGACTGCACCGCGTGCGCGTTGTGCGTGGACATCTGCCCTGCGAAGAACAAGAAGGAAGCGCGGTTGAAGGCGATCAACATGCTGCCGCAGCCGCCGATCCGCGAGACCGAGAACACCAACTGGGATTTCTTCCTGAAGCTCCCCGAGTTCGACCGGCGCAAGCTTTCCACCGCGTCCGTTCGGGAGATGCAGGTGGCGGAGCCCCTGTTCGAATTCTCGGGCGCCTGCACAGGCTGCGGCGAGACGCCGTACGTGAAGCTTCTGACGCAGCTCTTCGGCGATCGTCTGGTGATCGCGAATGCCACGGGCTGCTCCTCGATCTACGGCGGCAATCTTCCCACGACTCCCTACGCCTCGAACGGCTGCGGCCGTGGCCCCGCATGGAGCAACTCGCTGTTCGAGGACAACGCCGAGTTCGGCCTCGGCTTCCGCGTCTCGATCGACAAGCAACGTGAGTTCGCCCTGGAGCTCCTCGAAAAGGTGGCCCCCCAGGTGGGTGACTCACTCGCCCGCCATATCCTCCTCAACCGACAGAAGGATGAGGCTGATATCTATGAGCAGCGCGAATCAGTCGCCGCGCTGAAGTTGAAACTTGCCGGGCTGTCGACTCCCGAGGCGAAACGGCTGCTGGTACTGGCCGACATGCTGGTCCGCAGGAGCGTCTGGATCCTCGGCGGCGACGGCTGGGCCTACGACATCGGATACGGCGGCCTGGACCACGTCCTGGCCAGCGGTCGCAACGTGAAGGTCCTGGTCCTCGACACCGAGGTCTATTCCAACACCGGCGGGCAGATGTCCAAGTCGACGCCGCGCGGTGCCGTGGCCAAGTTTGCCGCGGGCGGAAAGCCGCTGGGCAAGAAGGATCTCGGCCTGATTGCGATGCAGTACGGGCACGTGTATGTCGCGAGCGTGGCGATGGGCGCGAAGGACGAACATACCCTGAAGGCCTTCATGGAAGCGGAGGCGTATCAGGGCCCGTCGCTGATCATCGCCTACAGTCATTGCATCGCGCACGGCATCGACATGACCGGCGGCCTGCGCAACCAGAAGGCAGCGGTCCAGAGCGGCCACTGGCTCCTCTATCGGTACCATCCGGAGCGCGGGGCGGAGGGCAAGAACCCGTTGCAGATCGACTCGGCTCCGCCGCACGTGCCGCTGGGCGAGTTTCTGCAGTCCGAGAACCGGTTCCGCATGCTGTCCAAGAGCAACCCCGACGCGGCCCGGGCGTTGTTCAAGCAGGCGCAGTCCGATGCCAAGTCGCGCTTCTCCCTGTATCAACATCTGGCGGGGCGTGAGGTCAAGGGGCCTGATGCGGGTGCGGGAGGCGCCATCGGCAACGGCCGAGGCGGAGCAGAACAGGGTGGAGAGTAGGGGTGAATCATCCGCAACCCATCACGCGTCCCACTCACTGATCCCCGGCAACACCTTTCAAAGACGTCGAACGAATCTGATCCACCCTCAATCGCTGCAACACCATGGATCTCTCAACCACCTATCTTGGTCTCAAGCTGAAGTCGCCCTTCGTCCCGAGTGCCTCGCCGCTGTCGGAGGACCTGGACAACATCAAGCGGATGGAGGAGGCGGGAGCCTCGGCCATCTCGTTGTATTCGGTCTTCGAGGAACAGATCCGCTATGAGCGGTACGAGTTGCACCATCATCTCACCCAGGGCACCGAGAGTTATCCCGAGGCGCTGAGTTACTTTCCCGACCCGAGCCAGCTGTTCGTCGGCGTCGAGGACTACCTGAAGCACATCGAGCGCGCGAAGGCGGCGTGCTCGATCCCCATCTTCGCGAGCATCAACGGCTCGACGCTCGGTGGTTGGACCGATTTCGCGAAGCAGATCGAGCAGGCCGGGGCCGACGCGCTGGAGCTGAATCTCTACAACATACCCACGAACCAGGACCAGGCCGGGTCCGAGATCGAGAAGCAATACGTGGATGTGCTGCGCGCGGTGAAGGCGTCGGTGAGCATTCCCGTGGCGGTGAAGGTGAGCCCCTTCTTCACGAATTTCTCGAACATGGCCAAGCAGTTCGACGGTGCGGGGGCCAACGGACTGGTGTTGTTCAACCGTTTCTACCAGCCCGACATCGAGCTGGAGTCGCTGGAGGTTGTCCCGAACGTGATGTATTCGACGCCGATGGCGATGCGCCTGCCGATGCGCTGGATCGCGATCCTCTTCGAGCGCATCGGATCAGACCTCGCCGCCACGAGCGGCATCCATCGCGGCACCGACGCGGTGAAGATGATCATGGCCGGGGCGAGCGTGACGATGCTGTGCTCCTGCCTGCTGCGCCATGGCATCAAGCATATCCGGGTCGTCGAGCAGGAACTGCGCGATTGGATGACCGAGCATGAGTATGCGTCCGTGCAGCAGATGAGGGGCAGCCTGAGCCAGAAATACTGCGCCGACCCGGGTGCGTTCGAGCGGGCCCAGTATATCCGGGCCGTGGGCGTGCATACCTTGAGGAGTTAGGCGGTTTCGGGAGGCCTTGCCGCCTGCTCGTGAACTCAGTTCTTCACCAGTCGGAAGAACCGGGTTGCCGGGTTGCCGCTGGTGACGGGCATCGACCCCGCGCCGGCGATGGGGCTTGGGCTGCCGGCCACGGTCGTCCAGAGGGCCCCGCTTCCGAGCGCCGGACTGGACTGCAGTGTGAACCCGGCGGCCGTTGCGTCCCAGGCCAGGGTGAGTGCGCTGGCGGCGCCGGTGAATGAGAGGCGCGGCTTGGCGGTGACGGGCAGCACCTGGATTAGTTGCACGGCGTTGATGGCCGGGTTGTAGGAACCGCCCGTGGTGGCTTCATACTGGACGATCAACGTGAGCGTGCCATCCGCGGCCGGCCTGACGTTGTCGAACTGGACGTAGTTGCCCCTGGGATGGACCGAGGCGTCGGTGTTCGTGATGCGGCGATAGCCCGGGCCCTGGCTGAAATCGAGTCCGGTCTCGCCCAGTCCGTGGTAGGTGGGATAACTCCCGGTTCCCTGAAGGGTGAATGATTCCTGGTAATTGGCCTGGAAATCAAAGCCCATGGTATAGGCCAGGACCTGGTAGGTTCCGCTCGGCACCCCGGCAAAGGAGAGAGTCACGGGGTCGGTGCTGATGCCGTTGTTGATGAAGCCCTGCAGCAGGTCGCCATCCGCATCGCCCGAGAAGCGCGTTCCCGAGGACCACATCCCCGGCGCCGTCCCGGTCGGCAGGGAAAGAGCAAGAGTCACGGGCGTGGCTGCACCCCTGGCGTCGGTGAGGGGCACGGGATCGAGTGAGTTGCCGAGATTGTTCCAGTTCTCCTGCAGCACGGCCCCGGCGACATCCGCGGGGGCGAGCGATACGGCGTCCTCGCTGACGTAGCCACCACCGATGAAGTTCACCCCCACGTAGGGACGGAGGTTGGAGGGTTCGCCTGGAGTTACAGTGAGCTTGGCTGGCTGGCTGGCGGTGGAGACACCCGCGACGGAGACAACCACGTCATAGGACTTGGCGTCGTCGGCGTTGGTGAGTTCAGGGGTGACATAGGCCGGACGCGTCGCGCCTGGGATATCTGCGCCGTTGACGCGCCACTGGTAATAGATCGGCGAGCCCGGCGCCTTGGCCTTGACGGCGAAGCGGGCGCGGGAACCGGCAGCCGCAGTGGCGGTGGCGGGTTGCGCGTCGAACGTCACCACGCCGAGGTCCGGGTTCACCAGGGTGCTGATGAGATTGCCGGAGACGACGGGGATCAAGGCTGCCTCCGGTGAGCTTGCGCCGCCGCGGCGGGCGCCGATCTCGAGGACCGCATCGCCGCCGCCCTGCTTCACCACGGCGCGGAGCAGATACTTCCGGCCGGAGGCGAGGTCCGGTGTTGAAACAGAAACGCCATCCGCGAACGGCGCCGCGTGCAAGGGTAGAACTCCGAGGGATCCAAGACCGCCATCCGTGGCGTCGCTGCTGAGGAAGATTTCAGCCTCGTCATCATTGTTGACGAAGAGATCGTAACTTCCGGCCGAGGGTGGCGTAAGCCAGGCGCTGACGCGGATCCCGACGTCGGTGAAGGCCCCGGATCGCTTGTATTGGAAGCCGCGGATGAAGCGGGTGATGTCGGGTTTGTCCGGGTATTTCGAGGCGGCGGAGAGGTCCGCGACGGTGGCGCCGGTGATGCCCTGATAGATGTCGAGGCGTACCCAACCGGACACGGTCTTCCAGGCGGAGAAGTTGATTGCCGTGCCGGCTTTCATCGAGGTGCCGGAGGTGTCCTTGATGCCCGACATGGCGATCGAGTACCGGGTGCCCTCGGCCTGGGCGGTGGTCGTGAGACGAACGATGCGGGCGTCGTCGGCATCGAGCGCGGTCGCCGTGACGGAGAGGGTGGGGGAGAAGGTGAATGCCGCGGGATTGACGGTGCCGGGAGCCAGCGGGCGGGTGAAGGTCAGCGTCACCACGGTGAGCGAGTCGGAGCCGACGGCCGTGGCGGGTTCGGGAGCGGGTGGCTGGGTGCCGGAATCGGAGAGGGCGTCGAGCTGGGCGTCGGTGAGAGCCGTTTCGGTGCTGAAGACGAAGCGGTCGAGGATCATGCCGGCCTCACGGGTGGCGAGGGTGAATCGGACCAGGCCCGAGAGTTCGGCCGGGCCGACGGCATAGGTCGCGGTGGGTTCCCGTTGCCAGCTGAAGGCGTTGTCAGCCGGGGCGGTCTTGTTGTTGCTGTCGGAGCGGAAGTAGGTCGTCTGGTCGGCGGGCTTGGCGTATTCGCCGAAGGTGGTGGCGATCCAGGAGCTGTTGGCGGTGGCATTGTCGCCTGCGGTGCGTGACTCATCAGCCTTCCATCGGTAATAGAGCGAGTAGGTTCCGGCCGTCTTGAAGGCTATCTCATATTGGGCGAATGAATGGGGGGAGTCGGCGGTGCTGTTGGCGCCCGCGGAGTAGAGGGCGGTGCCGCCGGCGGCATTGACGACGTTCGAGGAAACCCAGGTCTCCGGCGTTCCCGCGAAGACCAGAACCGGGCCATCCGCGGAGAATGCAGCGAAGTTGTCGCCTGTTCCCTGTCGGACCTGGCCGAGTTCGTAGGAAAGCGCGTCCAGCTGGACGTCGGTGAGGGAGGCCTCGGTCGAGAAGACAATGCGGTCGAGCGCCATGCCGGCCTCACGCGAACCGATGGTGAATGTCACCGGGGCGGCCAACTCGCCCGCGCCCACGGTGTAGGTCGCGGTGGGTTCCTTCTGCCAGGTGAAGGCGTTGTCGGCCGGCGCGGTCTTGTTATTGCTGTCGGACCGGTAGAAAGGGACCTGGTCTCCCCGGGTGTTGTAGTCGCCGAAGGTGGTGCCGATCCAGCAACTGTTGGCGGTGGCGTTGTCGCCCGAGGTCCGCGTCTCGTCGGCCTTCCATCGGTAGTAGAGAAAATAGCTGCCCGCGGACAGGAATTGGATCCTGTAATGGGCGAAGCTGTGAGGAGAGTCGGCGGTGCTGTTGCTGCCCGAGGAATAGAGAGCGGTGCCGCCGGCCGAACTGACCAGGTTCGATGAAACCCAGGATTCCGGCGTGCCGGGATCGATGGTGACGGTGGTTGCCTCAAACGCCACATAGGTGGTGGCGGGCTTCTGTCGTAGGACGCCCGCATGGGACGCCGGCGCGAGTGATGCCGCGCCCAGCAGGGCGAGAAGGATGGCGAGGATCGGTGGGATTCTCATGGGGTCGATCGGGCGTGGTTTGTGTTTGGAGTCCCGTGCGGATGCAGTGCCTCACCAGCCGTGACACGGATCGCCACCCAGCCTCCGAAAAGGATGGATGACCAGACACATCCCGGAACCCGGGAATGCCTGATGCGCGTCATGAGCGGGGGAACGCCAGTCTGTTAGCCAACGGAATGGCTGGGTGTCAAGAAGCGCCTCGGGTCCAGGCGAGCACCCAGGCGCGGCGCCCTCGCAGAGGCCGCCCTACCACGGAGAACCGGAGGATGTCCTGTGCGCCTTCCGGCGCATCCATAGGCTGACGGTAGGCTGCCGGTAGGGCGCGCACTCCGCTGCGCGCCGCCCTCGCGGACGCACCCGGGCACGGCGCCCTCGGAGAGGCCGCCCCGGATCACCGCCCCAGGAGGGTTCGCAACTGCGGCCTTGAATGGGGGCGGTGCGGGGTCAGAGTGCGGCCTCTCACAGTACGTTCCAGAAATTGATTCCTTTCCGAACATGACCATCGCGAAGCAAAAGGACACCCCGACGGGCCGCTGGCTCTCCTATCGTCCGGAGATCAAGGTGCTGGATTGCACCATCCGAGACGGCGGGTTGATGAACAACCACCACTTCGAGGATCGCATCGTAAAGCTGGTTTACGACACCTGCGTCGCAGCCGGGGTGGATTACATGGAGCTGGGTTACAAGGCTTCACGCAAGGGCATCAAGGTCGGCGAGCACGGCTGCTGGAAGTACTGCCTTGAGGAGGACATGCGGAGGATCGTCGGCGACAACCCCAGCCCGCTGAAGCTCACGGTCATGGCCGACGCCGAGCGCTGTGATTATCACGAGGACATCCCGCCGAAGAAGGATTCCGTCGTGGACATGATCCGTGTGGCGGCCTACATCACCCAGATTCCCTCCGCGCTGGACATGGTCAAGGACGCCCACGACAAGGGATACGAGACCACCCTCAACGTGATGGCGGCGTCGATCGTGCCTGACCGTGAACTGGATGAGGGCTTGGCGATGCTGGCGAACTCCGAGGCCAAGGCGATCTATGTGGTGGACAGTTTCGGCGCGCTCTACAGCGAGAAGGTCCACTATCTCGTCCGGAAATATCTCGGGTACTGCAAGGCCTCCGGCAAGGAGGTCGGCGTGCACATGCACAACAACATGCAGCTGGCCTACGCCAACACGATCGAGGGCATCATCGAAGGGGCCAATTACGTCGATGCCACCATGGCCGGACTGGGCCGTGGCGCTGGCAATTGCCCGATGGAACTGATCCTGGCGTTCCTCCACAACCCCAAGTTCAACCTGCGGCCGGTCCTGGATTGCGTTCAGAACCACATTGAGCCGATGCGCTCGAAGCTCCTTTGGGGCTATGACCTTCCCTATCTCGTCACGGGTATGCTGAACCAGCACCCGCGCACCGCCATCCGCTTCAAGGAGGCGGAACTCAACGGTGTGAAGGGAGATGTCCTCGAGTTCTACGACGCGGCCACGGCCGAGGAATGACCTCCCACGGGGTCAGGTCCGAGTCGTTGACCATCAGGCCCGTGCCGGGACGTCTCGTGGGGCGCCGGCTCCGACATGGCTGTTTCCATGGTCCATGGTAAGGACCTGGCCCCTCGCGTCTCAGGGTTGGCGGACGCGGAGGAGCCGGGAGGTCGCGGAGCGGGTGTCGAAGGAGAACATGACGGTGCCTTCTTCCGGGACGGTGAGGGTCGTGAGGATTTCCCACAGGCCGAAGTCCGGGGACACGAGTGATTCCAGGAGGAACTTCCCGCCGGGCGTGGCGTCGAACATCCCGGTCCATCGCCCGTATCCTGAGCGGAAAAAGCGCAGGCGCAGGGCTTCCTTCTGGTTCTGTGGATGCGTGCCGTTCCGGAGCTCGGCCAGGTTGGAGAAGCCGTCCCGATCCGGGTCGGCGTTTGGCCCGTAGCCGGCCACGCTGGAGATTCCTCGGAGTCCGTGCGCGTTTTCCCAGCCATCGGGAAGGCCGTCGGTGTCCAAATCGCTCTCGCCTGGAGTCGGGAAGTTTGGCGCCCAGTTTGCAGGGTCACTGGCGGTCGTGGCGAGGTTGCGGCGCGTGAGTGAGTAGCCCGGCCGCGGCGCTGCGCCGGGGTCGACGGTAATGTCCTCGACGACCAGGCGTTGCGTGCGGTTCGTATCGGAGGCGAACCCGGGATCTGGCTGGAGCAGACGGACGTGGAGTTGTGCGCTCGTGGGAATATCACCCTGCCACGGTCCCAGGATCGTGACGGAGTCACGGATGGAATGGCGCGCGCGGAATCCGGCGAGTTCGTACGGGTCGAAAATGGGGTCGAAGGCGACGAGTACCACGCCGCTGTCTGGGGGAAGAACAATCCCGGTGGGCATGTCGAAGTCGAGGTCCCCGCGCAGATGCCAGGTCCGGTCCGGGGAAGAGGGGTCAAAGAGCGGGACCGGGGACTGGGAGATGTTCCAAAGCTCGATGAAGGTGTCCCTCACGCCGAGTTCGATGCCGGTGTGGGAGCGGGTGGGGGCTATCTCCGAGACAATGACGGGTCCGATCTGAGGCGAGGCGTTCGGGAGGCCCGGCGTCTGTGCCGACATCATTTGGAAATATTCGCTGCCGCCGGCGCCGAGCATTCGTCCGAAAGTCACGGAGGTCAGGCCGGGCCCGTATTTGAAGCCGTGGTGCCAGCCGGTGAGGTTCCCGGCCGGGTCCGCCGACAGCAGCCAGACTTCGTCGCCGTAGAGGCTGAGGCCGAAGCCCGAGTGGGGCGCGGGATGGAAAGCGGCGCCCTGGATGACCAGGAATCCTCCGGCCGGAATCGTTGTTCCCTTCCCGATCTGGAATTTTCCCGGAGACGAGAGCGAGTCGGTGAGCCACCAACCGCCGACATCGGCATCGCGGGCATCGGGGTTGTACAGTTCGATCCAGTCTTCGGCTCCTGCTTGAGGAGCGGTAAGGATTTCGTTGATGACCACATGGGGCGGGGACGGGGGGGGCGGCGGGTCAGATTGGCCAGGTGAACCGTCCACGCTCGAGCTGAGTCTCCAGCAGGACGCGTCTCCCAGGGATTCGGCGGAAGCGGTCTCATTCACCGGGACCAGCGAGAAACCCAGTCCACCGGCGAGCCGCTGCCATTGGGTCGAGAAGGTGAAATCGAATGCGGTTTCGCCGGCGGGACCGACGAGGGCGACATGCCCGCCATTTGCGAGAAGGCTGGCGGAGTATTCGCCCGCGATTCGTGAGTCGAGTCCGGGGTAACGCGTGAGGAACGCGGCGCGGTTGGCGACCAGGAGCATCCGTTCGCCAGCGGCGAGTGTCCGGAGGGGGGTGCTGGTTGCGAACCTGAAAACGGGTCCGGCGGTGAATAGGAAGCCGTCGAGGTTGATGGCCTTGTCCGAGGCATTCAGCACTTCGAGAAACTCAAAGTCCGTGGCCGAGTAGGGAGATCCGGCGGGCGGTGGTCCGGGTTCGAACATGAGTTCCGTCGGAACCAAGCGGGGAGGAGTGACGACGTAGGTCCCCACGACGGGTCCGGACCACGTCGTGGTGGTGGGGGTGCCCCGCTGGACGCGGCCCGTGTCCCGGAGCCTGGCGATGACGCGGGTGTTGGTCTTGATCAGGATGGGCTGGGAGTAGCGAAAAGAGACGGGCGGGCTCGTGCCTCCCGGGGGCCGGGGATCCGTCCCGTCGAGCGTGTAGTAGATGGCGACGTTGGGGAGGCTGGAGATGCCCGCGGGAATCCTCAGGTACAGCTGCAAGGCCCGTGTGCCAGACGCATCCGGGATGGCGACGGGCAGGGGTGGTTGGGCGATCTGGCCGTCTATCCAGGCGAGGCGGTTGGAGATCCAGGTTTTCATGATCCCGATCTCGTTCCTGTAACTCACCCTCGGCGTGGTGGCATTCCACTTCTTGGCCTGGCGGGTCTGGATGAAACTCACCTGGTTGGTGAGTGAGTCGATGTACGCGAACATGTTGGACTGGGACAGCGCGCCTCCGCGGTGTGTCTGCCAGCGGTCGATCCAGATCTGCCAGGCATCGCGATCGGCGAGCACCCGGTTCCACCAGGGTGCGCCGAACAGTCCGCCTCCCGTGTCCCAGACGCGCGGGTTGTCGTCGCGGCCGTCTCCCTTGCTTTCCCAGGCGCGGTCGTAGTCCCAGCGGGGTCCGTACTCCAGCTTCCCTTCCCTGCGCTTGTAGAAGTAGGAACTGAGCCGGATGGCATCGGCCTGGCCGCTGAGGGTCTCGAGGATATGATAGTCCATCCAGTTCGTGACCTCGATGAACGCGGGGTAGCCGCGGACGGGGTCGTGGAGGGTCGGGTTGCCAGACCTGAGGGCGGTGTCGAGGTCGCGGAAGTATTTCGTGAGATAGGCCAGCTGGGGGGCGCGCTGCGGGGATTTCATCTCGCGCTCCTTCGGTTCGACGTAGCAGTTCGCTGTTCCGCCGGCACTGAAGCCTGTGTCCGAGGGGTCGAGGCGGTCGGTCTTGAAGAGATAACTTCCGGTCACTTCCGGTTCCGCGACGTCTTCCGGGGCGGCCTTGGGTGCGTCGACGCGGCCTTTGGAGAGTCCGGGCTTCTCCATGAGGACATACAGGCCGAACCAGTCGGTGGACCGAACGGTTCCACCCTTGTTGAGATAGACCTCGACGAACCGGGTCCGGGGCGCGGTGAAGTTCATCTGCCTGCTCAACCCCATGGTGAATGAGTTGTGGATGAGTCCCGCGTCGAATTCATTGGGCGCGTAGAGCACCCATTCCGAGTCGGCGGGCATCCCGAGGACGGACAGGTCCTGGTCCTCGTTGAATTCGTCCCACCACTCGGCGGCGAAGGGGGACTGGGGTTGTCCGGCGGTGCTGGAACCGCGGGTCTTCAGGCCGCCGCGGGTGGAGAGTGTGGGCCGGCTCAGCAGCGTGGTGCGGCCATCGCGGGGTTCGAACAGGCTGAAGTGGACCGGCGTGTTGAGGGTGGAGCTGATGGAGAGGCTGCGGAGGGTCGTGATGACGAGGACAGGCAGGGACGAAGTGAACGACGCCAGATGCGCCGGGTCGTTGCTGAGCATGAGATAGGTCTCACTCGCGGGCGGTCCGGGAAGGACTCCGGGGAGATACGCCCGGGCCCGGACCTGGGTGGTGGTGGCGATCAGGATGGGGGTCGAGTAGGTACGGAGGTTTGGGTTGGTCTCCGACGGGAAGGATCCATCGGTCGTGTACCGGATGATCGCGTTGGTATCGTTGCAGAAGAGGCGGACGGAGAAGGGATCGACGAACGGCATGCCCGGCCTCGAGAATTGCACGGGCGCAGCAAAGCCGGATCCGGTGGTTGTGTTGGGTGCCCGCGGGGTGGGTTTGGTGAAATAACCGAGGATGTCCGGAGACGCCGGGTCGCGGCCGTAGCTCACGTCACGGCGTTGTGGCGGGTAGGACGGGGCAAATTCGGAGCTGACCTTCCCGTCCGGGTCGGCGAGGGCGAGATACTCACCGTCTGGGTTGAGGCGGAAATTGGTATGGAAGCCGGCGAGGGAGGGTGACCTGGTCCTGCAGGAACGCGGCGGTAGGTTCGTCTTGTTCTTCTGGGACGCGAACACGACGAGATAGGCATTGGGCTCGAGGGTGTAGGCGGGGAAGTGCCATTTTCCAAGGTCGATCGGGTCGTCGGTGAGTGACCAGCCCAGGAGATTCACCGGCAGCGAGGCGCCATTGTGGATTTCGATCCAGTCCGAGCGATCGCAGTCGTCGTCGTAGAGCGTCAGGTCGTCGTCGGCCATGAATTCCGAGATGACGACGAGGCGGTGGGCGAGGGTGGGGTCGAGGTGGACGATCCAGGATCCACCGCCGAAGAGCAGGGACGGGTTTTGCGCGTCCGCGATGCCTTGGTTTGCACGCCATCGCAGCTCGATGTCGCCGGGTGGGGGAGGGTTGAAGGTGAAGACAAAATGCCCCGGCGCGACCTCACTCACTCCCGAAGCGGGGACATTCTGGATGAGGAGGTCGGCGGCTTGGACCCCGAGGACGGGCGCGGTGAAGAAGACCTCCGCCACGGTGAGGGATTCCACCTGGGCGCCGGCGGCGGGGAGGGTCGATGAGATCGCGGGGGGTGTTGCGGCAGTGGCATCGGCGGCAGCCAGCAGGAATGGGAGGGCCAGTAATCTGAGCAGATGGGATAGCATGGATGGGATCTGGGTCCGCGTGATGTCGGGGTGAGGAGGAGTGGCGGCCGGACGCGGCTGCTGATCTTACTTCGGGCGGGTCGAGGCGCGGCGCGCGATGATGATCCCGACCGTGATGACCGCGGCGCCAAAGCCGGCGATGAGGAAGATGGCCGCGCGCGGAATGCTCGGGTTGCGGGCATTACCACCGTCTGGGCGGTGGGCGGCGGCGGATGCAGCGGGGAGGGGTGGGGCTTGTGTCAGCGTGGCGACAGCGTGGGTGCTTGCGGGTGTTGGATCCGGATCGTTGCGAGGGCCGGATCCGCGGCGGCTGAGGATCCAGCTCACCTCGGTTTTCACGAGGGGATTGTCGGGGTCGAACCCGAGTGCCTTGGCGAGTTGGGGCCGGATCGATTCAGGCCAGACAACGGGGAGCCGGGTGCCGCGGGTCCAGGCGAGGTCGAGGCCGCATTCGCAATCAGCGCCTATCATGGAGAACAGGCCGACGAGGTTGCGCGGGGAAATTTCCTCGCCACGCATGAGGGGGCCGATCCAGCGGGCCTTGCCGTAGATGACGAAGGCGCGGGCTTCGGGGGTGGGTTGCGTATCGAGTCGGAGGCTCCAGAGCAGGAAGCGTTCGCGGGCCTGGGAGGCGAGGTCGAGGACCAGCAGTGTGGGAGGCTGGGCGATGTCCTTGGGGAGGAGTTTCATCTGCGGCCGGATCTGGGCGATCGCGTTGGAGATGGCCAGGCGTGCCCGCTGGTTGGAGTCGGCCTCGGTTCCTTCAAGAAGGAGCACGACGCCGAAGGCCTGGATGGCCTGGGTGACCAGGATTTCGCGGGCCCCGGACGTCGCGATTTCCTGCAGGGTCTGGCGTGCGGCCGCGGCTTCCGATGGAATGGGAAGAACCAGGGATTGCCCGTCCGGGGAGAGCAGGACGGCGATGGGTTCCGGACCCTTGGAAGCTGGGGGGCGGTGGACAAGTGCCGGGTGGTTCGTCTCCGTGTCGGCGTTGATGAGTTCGAAGGAGATGTTCGCGGAGAGGAACTCGGCGGCGGCGTTGGTGAGGGATTGGACCGTGCCCGGGGGAGTCGTGGAGCGCGTGAAACAATAGAGATGATAGGGTTCGTTCTCGAGGTCGACGAATCCTATGTCGCGCACATTGAAGCGGCAGGCGGCAGAGTCAGGTGGAGCGAGGAGGCTGAGCAGCAGGAATACCGCGAAAAGTAGGGAAGCGCGTGCGTATCCCTCCGTTCGAAACGGGGACGCGAGCCAGGGTTCGGCGCCGGGGGGCCGGCGCCCCCCATGGAAGAAAGGAGTCACTTGGCGATCGAAGCCCGGAGGTTGGAGGAATCCGGGCTTCCGTAGCAGACGATCTGGCCGCCCTCGAGCGAGACGAACACGCGTCCGTCGCGGTCGATGGCCAGGCCCCACGACACCGGGGTGCCGGGGAGCGCCTGGCCCCAGAGGACCTTGCCGTCGGCGAGGTTGTAAGTCGTGAGCGCGGACGGACTTCCGACGGTGATTGCGTTCCTGGCAAGGGCGACGGCGGTGCTGTCCTTGATTTCGACCTCCCAGGCGGGGTCGAGTCCGGGGACGCGGTTCTTGCCCCAACCGGCGAGGAAGCGTTCGGAGCGTTTCTCCTCGACGCGGGGGTAGGCGACGAGGCGGTTGTTGTTGACCCAGGTGATGTCGCGGTCGCCCATGGAGCCGAGCCAGGATTTGTTGAGGACGGAAGCGTCGTAGACCTTCCACTTGGGATGGGCGTAGAGGGGTTGGTCACTGACGCGGACGGAGTCACCGACGATGAAGAGGGAGGAGCCACGGGGGCTCTCGGAGGAGGGGAGGTTGCCGGAGCTCATGCGATGGACGAGGCCGACGTCGTTGAGGCAGCGGCCGTCGTTGAGGTCGTAGGTGCCGGGGGAGACCACATTGCCGCCTGCGAGCCACAATTTGCCGTCGTGGATGATCATGTGGCCCTGGACGCTGACGCCGGCGAGTGAATCGGCGTCGAGGTGGCCGGAGGAGTTGTTCTGCCATTTCAACCTGCCGGTAAGGGCGTCGAGTGCATAGACGTGGGTGCCGTCGTAGTTGACGATCCCGGCGGCGACGTAGGCGACACCGTCCTTGACGAGGACGCCGCTGGCGGCGGGCCAGGTGGAGAGGATCTGGCCGTAGACCGGTATTTTTCTCTCGGCGGGAGCGGCCCGGAAGCGCCAGACGAGCTTGCCCGTCGAGGCGGAGAAGGAATAGGCCCAGCCATCGCCGGACCCGACGAAGATACGGCCGTTCCAGTAGGTTGGGGAGTAGCGAATCGTGCCGCCGGTGAAGGCGGTCCAGAGGGTGGAACCGTTGGTGACGTCGAAGGCGCGGACGACGCCGTCGGAGCCGGCGACGTAGGCACGGCCGTCGGCGATCGTCGGGGCGGTGGGGGTGAGTTCGGAATTGGGGGAGGATTTCCAGAGTTGGCGGACCTTGGCTGGGAGCGTTGTAGGGACGGTGGAGGAGGCTGAGTTATCGGCGCGGAAGCTGGGCCAATCGGGAGGGGTGATGGGGGTGGTGGCGGGGATGGGTTGCGAGCCGGGTTCGAGGCGTTCGGATTCCTTCGCGGCGGCGGCGAACTTGAAGTTGCCGGCGGGGCCGAGGCTGGTGATGCCGTAGAGGCTGAGATTGCAGTCGCAGGTGCTGGGCCACCAGTAGAGGAGGCCGTTGGCGATGGTCACGCCGTCCTGGCATTGGGCGCGCATGGGGGAGACGAGCTGGGGTTGGGACGTGGCGAGGTCGATGCGGGTCGATCCTCCATTGGCGCGGCAGAAGATGGCGTCGAAGGCGCCGGTGGGGCGGGCGCAGGCGCGGCGGGCGAGGGACAGTTCCTGGATCACACGGCCGGTGAGCGCGTCGAATTTCCGGCTCGGCTGGGCGTCGATCTGGCCGCTGAGAGCCCAGAGTGAGTCTCCCTGGAGGACGAGTTGGTAGTTATTGTAGGGATGCTGCCAGAGCAGGCGGCCGTCGATGGCGGAGACGGCGAGGAGCTTGCTGATGGTTGGGCCGGCGAGATAGAGGGCCTGGTCGCTGGCCCGGGTGTAGGAGGTCGTGCGCCAGTTCGTGCGCCAGTCCTGGCGGGGAAGCGCGGGGCCGAGGGCTTGGAAGAGGTCGGGTGAGTCCTGGGGTGTGCGACGCCACAGTTCCTTGCCGGTGCTGGAATCCAGGCAGGTGAGATAGGAGCCGTGGCGGAAGAGGAAGATGCGGCCGCTTCGGACGCAGGTGGCGCGGCCGTCGAAGGGTTCCTTCTCCTCGTGATGCCAGCGGACGCTCTTGGACTCGGGATCGATGGCGAGGAGCGTGCGACCGAAGCCCCACGGATTCTCGGGCTGGTTGAACGCGGGCGAGAGGGGGTCCCAGGGCCAGCCGTGATTGTCACTCTTCAGGCGGATGACGGGGTCGCGTTGTTCCTGTTCGCCGACCGTGGCGTAGAGGAGGCCGCCGTCGAGGGCCATCCATTTCCAGAATGATCCCCCGGTGATGGATTCGGCAGGGGCTATCTCGTCGCGTAACTCACCGGTGGCGGCGTCGAGCACCTTGCAGGACTTGTCGTCGCCGTAATAGACGACGTTGGAGGTGGCGATGAAGGTGTTGCGGTGGACGTTGATGCCGGCGGGTATCTCGCGGCGCCAGAGTAGGGAGCCATTGTAGCCATTGAACGCGGCGAGCGTATTGAGCCAGGGCTCTTCGCGCTCCTTGAAGGCGATGTGCCCAAACAGCTTGAAGACGCGGCCACCTGCGGCGACTGCGGCCTGTGGCAGCGGGGCATATCTTGGCTCGGCGAGAAACTGAGTCAGGTAGGGTCCCTGGGCAACCCGATCCTTGGACGCCGGATTGTTGTCTGGGCCATGGTAGGGATGGCTCCAATCGTCGATGCCCTCGGGGACCGGCTTGAGGATGTCGCGGTCGCCAAGGAGGGCTTTTCCTTTTGGCCGCAGGACGCGCAGCGCCTCGGCGTCGGTGAGCTTCGCGGCGTCACCCGTGGCGATGAGGGCGTCGGCAAGGTTGTCGGCAAGGTGCAGGTGGTCCAGGTCACCCTGATCAATGAAGAGGCGGCGGCCGTAGACACCCCGTTTGTCGGCGATGCGCCGGGCCGCTTCGACGTCGTCGGCACGGGGCAATTGGACGTACACCGTGAGCTCGGTGTCGCGGATGAGTCGGAGGGCGGTTTCGCAGTTGCTTTCGCCGAGGACGACGCACAGGCCCTGGGTGGTGGCGAGGCGTCGGAGGAGGGGGTCCGTGGACGGTGTCGCGGCGGCGAGGGTGCGTGTCGAAAAGATCGGACTCGCGAGGGCGGCGAGAGCGAGACCGATGGCGGCAAGGCGGGCGGGGAAACCGTGCGAGCGACGAGGGGTTGTCATGGCCGGGCTTTCTTCGTTGGCGCGCGGGACGGCATCCACCTGGGGTGGGCGGGTCCTGCGCGGGAATCGCGGCGACCTTGGCGCTGCCGGGCGTGGGAGGCAAGCAGGAGGAGGGTGGGGAAAATGTTGGGCGTCACGGCGCTCCGGGACGGAGGCGGTTTGCAGGAAGTTCTTGGGCTTTTTGGGGGATTTAGCGTGTGGACTGTCTGGATTGGGTAATAATGACGGGAACAAGGATATTTCGAGGCGCATTGCTGTAGTTTGCAGGTGGATCGGGAATGATAAATAGCCTTAGAGTAGAAGCGTAGACAGAAGATGCGGAGCGGTGGCGGATCGAGAATCGAAAACAGCAAGGTCTCTGAAACCTCAAACTCCCGAAGGCGGGACCCAAACATGAGCGAACGACGAGAAATCCAGTTACGCAGAGAAATGTGGGCTTGGAACATGCGGCAGGACATGGCCGGCTATTTCACGTTCGGGGCGGCATTTCTGGCGGTTTTGGCGGCGTCGTTGGTTTGGTCGGGTCCGTCTGGGGCGAGGGTTGGGATGTCGGGGTTGGCGATGATTTTTGCGGCGGTGTGCTGCGGGTGGATGGTTTATTGTGCGAACCGGGTGGTGCTGCTGCGGCTCCAGATTCAGCGGGGTTGCAATGAAGCGGTGGTGGAGGCGGAAGTGGTGGAGGCTGAGCCGGTCGTGGTGGCGAATGCGGCGGGGTTGCTCGCGTAGTTCAAAAAACGCGCTTGCACAGGCGCGGTGGCCCGCCTATATACACCGCCGGTTGTGTCCCAAAAAGCATGGAATCTCAGTGGAATCGCATGGCGACTGATCGCTTCCTTAAACCGGTGAGGGTTTCTTGAGTCGACCGTTCGCCCCCCGTCACGCCCCGAGTGGGCCTTCGCTCCGTATCAACGGCAAGATCCGCGCCCGGGAGGTGCGCGTGATTGGCGAGGAAAGTCAGCAACTTGGAGTCATCACGCTCTCCGACGCCTTGGTATTGGCGCGTCAGAAGGGAGTGGACCTCGTCGAGATTGCGCCCAACGCCAATCCTCCGGTCTGCCGGTTGGTGGAGTTCGGCAAGTTCAAGTACGAGCAGGAGAAGCGGCAGAAGGAGAGCCGCAAGCACCAGCACGCGAACAAGGTGAAGGAGATCCAGCTCAGTGCGAACATTGATCCGCACGATTTCCAGACCAAGGTGGCGCACGCGGTCGATTTTCTTTGCGAGGACATGAAGGTGAAGGCGGCTCTTCGTTTTCGTGGACGAGAGATGGCGCACACGGAGTTCGGTTTCAGGGTGGTGAAGAAGTTCCTCGCGGAGATCGCGCCCTGGGGGCATCAGGACTTCGAGGCCAAGCTCACCGGGAAGTCGATCAATGTGATGATCAGCCCGCTCCCCCGGACCAAGCGCGCCAAGCATCCGCAGGAAGGCAAGGAAGGCGGTCCTGTTGCCAGACCTGATCATTTGGACTCGGACGTCGAGGGGGCCGATGACGGCTCCGGTGGCACTGACACCGACGCCGACACCGATACCGACACGGATACGGATACCGATACGGACACCGACGCCGACACGGACACAGACACGGAGATTTCAGAGTCTGCGGAGGCTGGGGTGGATTCCGGGTCTGCTTCGGTTCCTGCAGGGGAATCTCCCGCGCCGGTTTCGAGCAAGGGATCCGCTGCTCCCAG
>CAIMTB010000025.1 GCA_903844265.1 uncultured Verrucomicrobiota bacterium | reverse complement strand
GGCTTCCGTGCGGACGAGGGCGTCGCGGATGGGGCGGGCGATGAGGTTGAACTGCTCGAGTCGCGTCTTGCGCACGGCGATGTCGCCGTCGAGCACGGTCTTGCGGTCCTCGTGTTGCCGGAGAATGGCGAGGCGGGCGGTACGTTCCGGGGTCGCGAGGAGCTGGATCGTTTCGCAGACGCTGCCGAAGTCGCGTTGGAGCCGCGGGAGCCGCGGCAGGTCGTTGGAACGATCGGGAAGGGTGCCGTCGGTCAGGCCCCCCTTGAGGCCGGAATCCAGCCACGATTGAAGATCCTGGAGTTGCCGCTCGGCGGTGTCGTGTTGTGCGCGGACCTGGGCCTGGTCACGTTCGCGGGCCTGGCGCATGCGGGTGAGGCCCTCGCGGCCGAGTGTGAGCGCGACGTCGCCGGCGGGCCGGAGTCGGCGGCGGGTGGGAAGCTGCTTGGAGATGCCGTCGGGTGTGATTGCCCGCGGGGCGGGGGTTCGGTCGAGGTCCTCGACCGTCTCGACGCACAGGACATCACCGAGGAGATGGTGTGTGTAGGCTCGTGCGATGGGATCTGCGACCTCGATCTTCCCGGCCAGGGAGTCTGGCTTCACGTCGCGTCGCAGCTGCGGGGAGAAGACCTCGCCGGGGTGGATCAACAGTTCGGTTTCCCGACCGGGCGACGTGCGTTGGAGGACGTCGAGGGCGTCGCGATAATCCTCGTCCCGGACGATGATGGCCCATCGTTGGCGGCCCAGGAACAGCTCGAGTGCGGGCCACCAACGTTCGGAGTCCGGCTTCACCTCGATGAGGCGGCCGAGTTGGTGGGCGCGACCGCCGAGTCGGGCTTGGATGGCCTCGAAGATCGGGAATGAGCCCGGGCTGCGTTCCTTGCCGATGGACTCGAGTTCCGCGGTGAGCACGCGAAGTCGCTGCTCGGCAGCGTCGCGTTGATTTCGAAAGGGCTCGGTGAATCGTTCCACCTTGCGGGTGATCTCCTGGCCCGCGACGGCGAGTTGTTGCAGGGCTGCGAGGCGCGATGGGTCTTCTCCGGCCCTGAGGGATTCCAGGAGGGCCGGGTCGACGGTGAGCAGATCGGTCAGGCCGGGGAGGTTCAGAGCCGCGGCGTGTCGAAGCCAGTGGGTCCAGCGAGAGTGACGGTCCGAGAGCCGTTTCCAGACCGCTTCGGCGGCTTCCCGCAGCTGCCCGATTTCGTGATGGAGATCGCGCTTCTGACGTTCGAGACCGTCGAGCTTGACCTGGTCGGGATCGCGCGAGACCTCGAGGCGTGCGGCGTCGATGATCTGGACCAGCGACTGGAGTTCCTGGGTGGCGATGCCGATCGCCTCGCGGTCCTCGGCGTGTCCGGACTCGAGCCGCTGCCATTCGGCGCGGTGGCGGGTGGCGAGTTCCGTGAGTCTCTCGACTTCGAGTGCGTGGCGGAGCCAGCCCTGGAGCGACTGTTCGGTGCGGGCGGTTTCGTAGGTGGCGTGGGCTTCGGCGATGCGGCGGAGGAAGACGGCCTCGCTTTCCTGGCGTCGCAGCCGGGATTCCGTTTCGCGATAGGCGTCCTGGGC
Source organism: uncultured Verrucomicrobiota bacterium (assembly GCA_903844265.1). GTDB lineage: Bacteria > Verrucomicrobiota > Verrucomicrobiia > Limisphaerales > CAIMTB01 > CAIMTB01. Next base: position 691 of record CAIMTB010000025.1, on the reverse strand, counting down.
GGCCTTGACGTCGCGGACATCCAGCGGGCTTTCCTCGAGGATGAAGTGGCGGATGAAGTCCTCGACGTTGTCCTCCGGTTCGAAGGCGATGGCCTTGACCAGGGTCTTCTGGAAGGGGCCGACGTCAAAGTACAGGTGCTTTGGCGTGGCCATCTCCGCGAGGTAATCCTGCTGGCGGCTGAAGAGGCATTTCTGGGAACTGCCCGCCTCGAATTCGCGGCGGATCCAGGTCTTGAAGGCATCCTCCTCCATCATCCTGCCTGCCGGGGCGAGCGTGGAGAATTCCAGCCGCTCGGGAACGAGGAAGTAGATCCGCTGGGGCTCGGCGGTGGGACTGCTGTACTGGACCCGCATTCCCCAGGTCTCGCGGCGGGGAACTTCCTTGCCGCGTTCGGCTGGCCAGACAAATTCCAGGCCGATCACCGTGACCCCGCTGCTCCGCGTGTAGTGCGGTTCCCCGTCGCGGACGGTGTTGGTGTCGCAGAGGCAGTAGCTGACCAGGGAACGGCTTCGGGCGTTGCCGGCCGCGGCGCGGTTGGGGCGCCAGTGTTCGCCCAGCAGCACGTGCTGGATCAGGTCCAGCAGCGCGGTCTTGCCGGTGCCGAAAGCTCCGGCGACGAGGGTATGATTGGTGACATCGAAGACCTGGCGGAACCCGTACCAGTTGATCGCGATGATCCGGCTGAGCGAG
>CAIMTB010000024.1 GCA_903844265.1 uncultured Verrucomicrobiota bacterium | reverse complement strand
GGCCTGGACCCAAACCAGGCGGCATTCTCCCGGGGAGACCTGACGCCAAATGAGACCCAAGCGTTGGACCATCACTTCGCCGGGCAGGAAACACCCCAGTCTAGGTTGCTAGGTGGCCGTTGGTCGGTCTGGGAACGCAATGAGGTCATGGATGGAGAGACCCATCGCCGTCGCTTTGCTTTGCTTCAGCTCCATGCTGAAGCCGTCTGGGTCTTCAAGGGCCTCTGGTGCAACCTCAAGCCCAAGGCTGACCTATTCGCTCTGTATCTTGGCAGAGACAGCTCCAACTGGACCCATTGGAGACCAGGTGGGTGGCTGTTCCGCTTGGCGGTGAACCACAAGGTATTCCCCCTCTGGCTTTGCTGTCGGTCAGATAGCCGTTGGCCAGAGTACGACCATCAGTTTTGCGATTCACCTGACGAGGGAACTGGAGTCTACAGGCGGACCGAAGACCCTACGCGGTTGACACCAATGCAGCTCTTCCTGCGAGCCAGAGACGTGCCCCATGGAAGTCTTTCGGCCGATGAGGAGATGCAGCTAGCCGCACCGGAAGTTCCCCAAGCGGATAAGTTCTGGTTCCGGCGATATGCCCGTTTCCTGAGAGATACTAATCTGAGCGCCTTTGAAGCACGATGGAGGGAATTCTGCTATTTCTCCCACTGGCTCGATTATTTTGACGTCTTGGACGATGACGCCTCCCGGTGGCAGTGACCCAGCCAGCGGCAATACCCTCCAATCCAGAAAGCGCTACATTGTCGGCGGCCTGCCATGCTGCGCTGATGGAACCAACGTAACCGACATTTCCAGACATGGTTGCAAGCTCAGCCATGGTGCCTGCATGGGGGCCAGATGAAGGTGGCCACAATAGTGTCACCCACAGCTAGCTCCCAGACCATGGTTGACCATGCAACCATGTCTGAAGCCTGCCGGTGACCTTGTTTCCTTCAGCCTGCCATCGAGGCGGCTGGTGGCCGGCTCGTGTGCCTGTCGAGACGTAGGGGCACTAAGTCGGCTGCCCGATGATTGTGAGATACAACCGCGACTTCTGTCTCTCGGTCCTGGGCCTCAAGCAAGGCCGCTCACGCGCTTTAAAACAAGAATCCTAAATGGCGAGGGAAATCAATCCTCCGGCTACCCGCTGAATCTGAATGATTCGTACCACTGGGTCTTCGCTTTCCCTCATCTGCCTTGCTTCGTCCAAGGCCTGTTGATTATCGATTAGACCAGAGACTTCGAAACGCCCGCGCTGTTCGTAATTTGAATTAATCCCAGGTGGGCGGACCCAGACTTCAAAAGCATTCTGGCTGTTCGCGAGGGCTTCGTTGTCCATGTCGCGCAACGGGCCAGCAGAGCACCAAAACTCACCTTGGTCGGCCCCTTCTTCCGGAGCCTGGCAGTTTTCTTCTAATGTCATGGCGAGGGCTAGCACTTGCGGCCCAATCCTTAGGACCGAGTGGCCTCCGTTGTTGGTCTGGTACAGGGCAGCAAGATTTTCCAGCGTCATGGCGAATTCTAGTAAAGTTACTCCGGACATTTTCAACTCATGGATTTGAGTCAACCAATCTTCGCGGTGCCTGGTTGAATTGTTGGATTTTCCGTCATGGCCGACCGAATTGACGCCACCAAAGTTTCCTCGTGCTTGGGAGCGAAAATCTCGTCCATCAAAAAGCGCCAGACCCCCGGCCGCGACGGGCATCGGCCGGTACCATCACCCTGGCTCCTGAACGCTTCGCCCCCTGGGTGGCCCTTCCGCCCATCAGGAAGGTCGGCAGCTGGATCCGTCAGGGCTGCTGCGAGGGAGCCCATGGCGGGGACTTTCCCAGGCAAGTCAGCGCAAAAAAAGATTTCGCCGGGAGGCCTTCTGGCCTGGACGCCGACCGAAGGGCTGTGGGCTGCATGGCGTCCCCTCGGGGTGTTCCCAGCGGTCTTGACCCAGTGCGGATGTCGCCGGACGTCGGCGGACATCTTGTTACTTTCGTTGTTACTTTCGACCTGGAAACAGCAAAAACCGCGATTTCTCGCGGTTTTTGAAGTTGGTACCGGTGGAGGGACTCGAACCCCCACACCGTTGGCGAGATGCCAGGCACCATCTACGAGCCCTTGAAGGCTGTCTGGGATCGGCACTTCGCCCCCCGGCACGCGATCAACCTCGGCCACAACGGATTCCGGACGGAAAACATCCTCTGGAATCTGCTCCATGGAGAGCTGGAGTTCATCCCGTCGCCCAAAGTGGCGGTCCTCCTGATCGGCACGAACAACACCGACGACCGCAACTTTCCTCGTGTCCACAGCGCCGCGCAGGTTGCCGCCGGAACCAAAGCGATTGTGGACTTGATCCGCGAAAAACATCCCACAACGAAGGTTTTGATTCTCCGGATATTCCCCCGTGGTGACGATGCTGAGCAAGGTGCTGCCGCCCGGGTCTTTCACAACAGCCCTCAGTGTATCGAGACCTGCCGTCAGGCCGGTTTGCTGACGGCCAAGTTGGCAGACCGCAAACATGTCTTCTGGCTCGACGTCGGAACCACATTCGAGAACCCGAATGGGACGATCAACACGAACCTGATGCCAGATCTACTCCATCCGAATCTGGCCGGAGCGGAGGCATGGGCGAACGCCATCGAACCCACTTTGGTGAAGTTGCTGGGGGAACATCCGAGAGCCAGCAAGTGACTGGCCAGCAGCCTGAAGCTTCGTAGTCGAACAACTTTCCTCAACCATGATCAGCGTGAACCAAGAGCTTGATGGATTGGGCGGAACGCCCTCTACGCCCTCAGTCCAACTTCGAATCGAATTGGAGGGTATAACTCCCACCATCTGGAGACGCTTGGTGGTCCCCGTCAACGCGAACTTTGGCTGGCTCCATGCGGTCCTCCAGATCGCGATGGGGTGGACCAACAGCCATCTCCACCAGTTTCGTCAGGATGATCTGGTGGTATCCGATCCCACCTTCAACCTGGATCGGTACGACGATGCCCCGCCGGTGATCGACGAGCGCAAGATCCACCTCGATCGACTTCTGCCCCCTCCCGCCCCGCCCTGGATCTACGAATACGACTTCGGCGATTCTTGGAACCACAGCATCACGGTGGAACAACTAACCCACCCCAGTCTTGCCCGTCCTCAGCTTGCCGTTTGCGTTGAAGGATCGCGGGCATGCCCTCCTGAGGATTGTGGGAGTTTGCCCGGATACGAGGATTGCCTGGCTGCCCTCCGGAATCCCAAGCACCCAGAGCACAAGTCGATGAAGACTTGGGTCGGACCGCACTTTGACCCGGAAGCGTTCTCCGTCTCCCACGTGAACACCTGCCTCGCGATTTTGAAGTGGCCCGAGGTGAGCGTTACGGCTTTGGCGAAGGTCCTGACCGCGAGGGATAAGCGGCCACGAAAGAAGTAGGGGTCACGAGGTTCAAATTGATGCCCGCATTCCAAATGACCCCCACCGACACAATGCTCGTAGAGATCAATTCACTCCTGAAGGCCACTGGAGAGGTTGAGCTGAGTGTACCCGAGAAAGGCAGCTACTCAACCGAACTTAAGCTATTGGGTTTGGTGAAGGAGCAATACGTGGTCCGGCTTTTGAAAATGATGCCCAAGTACAAGTCGTTGCCACCTGGGATTATTCCGGATGCCTTTCTTGTTGCGATGAACAAACGGGAATCAGAATTAAGGCACGGAACTTAGGGTTCCTGAGCCGATGGTCTGGCTTCGTCTTCTGAGACCTAATCGAGACCTGTTTTGGCACATTACTAGGTTCGAACCACCCCAATTTTTGAGCTCATGACTTATGTGATGCATGAAGACCTGAATGATCAACTATTATAATCGCATGAAGGCAACGGGACAGTGCCCGCCAAGAAAGCCTTTCAAATTTGTTTTATGGTCATGCGTGGGGTCATTCGTCGGTATATATTTAGTCGCACTG
>CAIMTB010000023.1 GCA_903844265.1 uncultured Verrucomicrobiota bacterium | reverse complement strand
TGGTGGTTCTCGACGCCCTGAGGCGTGCGCCGCATCCGACGCACATGTGCCTGGACGAGGCTCTGACCGCGGCGCGGCGCATTGGAGCCGGACGCACGTACCTGACGCATCTGACGCACGATTTCGACCACGACCGCGACGAGGCGGAATTGCCGTGTGGGGTTCGGTTCGCGTACGACGGTCTGAAAGTGGAGTCTGCCGCATGAGTACGAATCGGGCTTTGACAGGGCATCGGTGGGTCGCAGGTTGGGTGGAGATGAGACAGACCCGGGTTCAAGTGGGGATTCGCGGTTCGTGGACCTGGCTCATGATGCTTGCGTGTGCAGGACTGGGGGTGCTCGGGCGTGCTGACGATCGCGGCGCAAGCGTGGTGGTAGTGTACAACTCGGCGATGCCGGATTCGCTGGCCGTCGCACGGCACTACGCCGAGCGACGCGGGGTGCCGACGAACCAGTTGGTTGGCTTGATGCTTCCCGAAACGGAGGTCATCTCGCGGGGCGATTACGAGTCACGCCTTCAGAATCCACTCGTCACCGAGCTCTCGGCGCGGGGTCTTTGGCGGCTCAGGGACGAGATACGGCCAGCGACCGAGGATCGACCAGGCCAGGTGGTGCAGCGGGTCGCAGAGTCGAGGATCCGGAACCTTGTGGTCTGCTACGGCGTTCCGCTTCGGATCGCGGAAGATGCGACGCGAAGGGACGCGGGCGCCTTGTCGTTGCCGGATGGCTTGCGGCGGAACGAGGCGGCCGTCGATGCGGACCTGACGGTGCTGCCGCTGCTTCTGGCGGGGGGCACCCTGATGGGACCGGTGCTCAATCCGTTTTTCATGACCACGAATGCCGCTGCGCTGCAGCCTTTGGCCGGGCTGTTGGTCGTGGGGCGGTTGGATGGCCCGAGCGCGGCGCAATCCGCGGCGTTGGTGGACCGGGCCATCGAGGCCGAGCAGAACGGGCTTCTGGGTCGCGCTTATTTTGACCTCCGCTCCATCACCGACCCCTCCTTCCTCGCGGGGGATCGCTGGATCTCCAACGCCTGGTCCGCGGCGCGAAGTTACGGGTTTGATACGGTCGCCGACCTGAAGGCAGCAACGATCCCGGCTGGTTTTCCGATGAGCCATGTTGCGCTCTACGCGGGTTGGTACGGCGCGAATGTCAGTGGTCCGATGGCGGAGCCCCAGGTGGAATTCGTGCCGGGCGCGATCGCCTACCATCTGCACTCGTTCAGTGCTGCGACGCTGAAGTCGACCAACAGCGGTTGGGTTGGGCCCTTCATCGCACGGGGTGTGACCGCGACGATGGGGACCGTGTCGGAGCCGTACCTTGACGGGACGCCTGACATCGGCGCGGCCTTTGTCCGGCTCATGTATTTCGGGTTCACCTGGGGCGAGGCCGCGATCGCATCGCAGAGACTTCTTTCCTGGCAACTCACGGTGGTCGGGGATCCGTTGTATCGCCCGTTCTCCAGGAACGCCCTCGATCGGATGAAGGACCTCGCGCAACGCCGCGATGGCCGGGTCGATTGGGCGATGGTCATGTTGTACAACCGCAGGCACGAGATCGGCGGGAAACTGGACGCGATCATCGCAGATCTCGAGTCCGAGACCCGGCTCAAGTTCTCGCCCATCCTCCAGGAGAAGCTGGCGGATTTTCACCGCGACGCCGGCCATCACGATCGCGCGGCGGAGGGCTACCGGAAGGCCTCAAGGCTGAATCCGAGCCCCCACCAGCGACGTCGGCTCGCGTGGAATGCGGGTGAAGAAAGCGAGTTGGCCGGGCACCCCCGGGAGGCCTACGAGGCCTACAAGGCTCTCGCGGAGGATCCCCAGGCGTGGGACGACCCGGGCCTGTTGTTCGCCCGCCTCTGCGCGCTCGGCGAGAAACTGCACGAAAGGTCCGACCTTCGCCGATGGACCATTGAAATGGAGCGGTTGAAAATCACCGCGCCGAAGTGAGCGCGGCGGCGAACTCGGGCCCGCCGCATGAACGGTCCGCTGATGATGACAACCCTCCCAAAACTGATCCTCGCCTCGGCGTCGCCGCGCCGCGCGGCGTTGCTTCGTCAACTGGGCGTGCGGTTCCGCGTCGTGGTCTCGGACGCGCCTGAACCAGCGCCTGATCATCTTGCGCCGCATGAGATCTGCCTCGCCAACGCCGGTGCCAAGGCGCGCGCCGTGGCCGCGCGATTCCCCGAGGCCTGGGTTCTTGGCGCGGATACCGAGGTGGCTCTCGGCTCGCGGGTCTTCGGGAAACCTCGGGATCGCCGCGAAGCCGCCGCATTCCTGCGCTCCCTCTCGGGCCGGACCCATCAGGTGATTACCGGCGTCTGTCTCGTGCGCCGGGCCGAGGGATGGAGGCGCAGCTTTTCAGTGACGACCCACGTGACGTTCCACCCGCTGACCGATCGGCAGATCACCTCCTACGTGCGGGCCGTGAACACGCTGGACAAGGCCGGGGCCTATGCCGTGCAGGAGGCGGGCGAGACGCTCATCGAATCGATCGAGGGGTCGCTTACAAATGTGGTCGGTCTGCCGCTCGGCAGGCTCCGGGAAGAATTCTCCAAGCTGCCCTGAGCGCCGGACAGATGGAGGGTGTCAAGGGGTGGGACTGATCCCACCGGACAGGAGTCGGACGGGATCGAAGTGCTCGAGGGTCGGCACGGTCCAGGTGGGTTGATGGGATCTGAGCACGTCGGCAGTAGCGCCGCCGGTGGCCACCGCGAGGCAGTGGGCGTCGATCGCCCGGGCGCATTCGATATCGAGCGGGGTGTCACCAATGACGAGGATTTCTTCGCC
>CAIMTB010000022.1 GCA_903844265.1 uncultured Verrucomicrobiota bacterium | reverse complement strand
CGCCGTCCTTTACGGTCGCAAGGCACGCCACCCCCCGCTGCGCCATCGGGTGACAGCAATCGCCCGGCGGGCAAGGGACTGCCCGCCCTACCTCCTGACTCGGGTGCACTACCCGATGCGCCGTTCGGGGCCGGATCGGGCCGGGGGTGGGTAGGGCGTGCACTCCGCTGCGCGCCGCCCTTTACGGATGCAAGGCACGGCGCACCCCGCTGCGCCATCGGGTGACAGCGATCGCCCGGCGGGCAAGGGACTGCCCGCCCTACCTCCTGACTCGGGTGCACTACCCGATGCGCCGTTCGGGGGCAGGATCGGGTCGGGGTGGGTAGGGCGTGCACTCCGCTGCGCGCCGTCCTTTACGGTCGCAAGGCACGCCACCCCCCGCTGCGCCATCGGGTGACAGCAATCGCCCGGCGGGCAAGGGACTGCCCGCCCTCCGCCCACCCCCGGACCTTGTCATTCGCGTGGGATGAGGGATCGTTGGGGCGCATGTTCAAGGGATCCCGGCGTCTCATCGTTCTCCTCGCGTTTTTCATCCCCGCACTCATCGGATCTGCGCATGGACAAACCACGGGACTGCTGCGTCAGGTCTGGGAAGGCATCGGGGGTGCGTCAGTGGCGGACCTGTTGGCGTCGCCGAATTACCCGAACAACCCCACCAGCCAGAATTACGTCACCGACCTATTCGAGTCGCCCACCGACATCCTCGAGAATTACGGCCAGCGGATGCACGGCTACGTCGTCCCGCCGATCACGGGCAATTACACCTTCTGGATCGCGACCGACGACGGCGGGGCGCTTTACCTGGGCACCGATGAAAACCCGGGAACCGCACGAGTCATCGCCCAGGTTTCGGGATGGTCCCCCTCCCGTTCGTGGACCACGGAAGCGGGCCAGCAATCCGGGCCCATCCCGCTCGTCGCCGGCAAGGCCTACTATGTTTCGGCGCTCATGAAGGAGCAGGGTGGCGGCGACAATCTTGCTGTCCGCTGGCTCATGCCCAACGGCGTCGATCAGGCCCCCATCGTCGGCACCAACCTCCTGCCCTGGGGCATCTCCTTCAGTCCCCCCACGATCTCCCGTCAACCCACGAACACCACCGTCGCCGAGGGCGGAACCGCTGTCTTCACGATCCAACTCGGCACCATCGGACCCGCCAGCTACCAGTGGCGCCGCAACAGCCTGGATATCCCCGGGGCCACCAGCCCCGACCTGCGGTTCGGCCCCGTGCAACTCTCGGACCAGGGCGCTCGTTTCAGCATCAGCGTCACCAACCAGAAGGGTGGGATCATCAGCAGCGAAGGCGTGCTCACCGTGACGTCGGACATCACCCCGCCTTCCCTGGTGTCGGTGATGAACGTCGGGACCCGCAACCTGCGGCTCACCTTCTCCGAGGCGGTGTCGGCAGCATCCGCCCTCGATCCCGCGCGCTACACCCTCACCCCCGTCCTCAAGGTCGCCAGCGTCCAGCCCGGTGCAACTTCCTCGATCGTGGAGCTGACCCTCGATCCGATGACCTACGGAGCCTCCTACACCCTCGCCGTGAGCGGCGTGCAGGACCAGGCCCTGGCCCCCAACACGATCGCCCCCAGAAGCACGATCGCCTTCACCGCGCTTGAGTATTCGCCCGCCACGATCGGGGTTCCACCAACCCCGGGTGCAGTGACCACGGTGCCGGGAGGAGTCGACATCTCGGGATCCGGCGACGTCGGGACCAAGGGCGACGTCCTCGAGTTCGCCTACCAACCTGTGACTGGCAATTTCGATCGTCGCGTGCGTCTTGCGAGCTTCTCACCGAGCGACCCGTTCGCGGCGGCGGGACTGATGGCCCGCGCCACGCTCAATACCAACAGCCTGTTCGCCGCGGCCCTCTCCACCCCGGCACAACTCGGCTCCTTCTTCATGGCGCGGGGCACCTCCGGCGGCGACGCCGCACGATCGGGAAGTTATCCGCCGAACTACCCCGAGACCTGGCTCCGGCTGGCGCGCGCCGGGAATGTCTTCCGCGCATTCGCCAGCCTCGATGGAACGGGCTGGACCGAGCTCGGCAACGCGACGATCGCCATGCCCGCCACGGTGCTGCTCGGCTTCGCCGTGGGCAGCCACACGCTCCAGGGAACCGCCACCGCAGGATTCCGCGACGCCGGGGATGCCGTCGGGGCCACCCTCGTCCCCGCACCCCAACGCCGCGGTGAGACGCCCGGCCCGTCGAGTCGCGCCACTGCCCTCACGGTCTCCGAGATCATGTACCACCCACGGCCCCGCGCCGACGGCCGCAGCGCGGAGTTCATCGAGCTCTACAACTCCGACCTGATCGCCCAGGACATGACCGGCTTCAGGATCTCCGGATCCGTCGACTACACATTCCCGGACGGCTACCGGCTGCCGGCCGGAGGCTACGCGGTGATCGCGCGGGATCCGGCGGACCTCGCCGCCATCTACGGGATGACGAGTGCGCTCGGTCCGTTCGAGGGCACGAACAATCTGCCCAACAACCGCGGCTCGGTCCGTGTTCGCAACGCCAACGGCGCCGTCATCCTCGACGCCCAGTACGACAACCGTCCGCCGTGGCCCATCGCCGCCGACGGCGCCGGTCATTCCCTGGTCCTCGCCCGGCCCTCCTACGGCGAGGGCGATCCACGCGCCTGGGCTGCCAGCGAGGTCATCGGCGGCTCGCCCGGGACCCTCGACACGCTACGCGCCAACGCCCATGCCGGCGTGGTCATCAATGAGATCCTCGGACACACCGACCTTCCGCAGCTCGACACCATCGAGCTCTACAACCATGGCAATTCCCCGGTCGACATCGGGGGCTGCATCCTGACCGACGACGCGACGACCAACCGCTTCACGATCCCCCAAGGCACCGTCCTCGTCCCGCGCGGCTTCCTCGCCTTCGACGAAACCCAACTGGGCTTCCGCCTCAACGCCGCCGGAGAATCGATCTACCTCTTCAACCCGAACCTCACCCGGGTCATCGACGCCGTGCCGTTCGGACCGCAGGAGAACGGCGTCTCGAGCGGTCGTTATCCCGACGGCACGCCGGAGTGGCGCCGGCTCAGGACCATCAGCCTCGGCGCAGAGAACACACCGTTCCGGGTCTCCGACATCGTCATCAACGAGATCATGTACGCACCGATCTCGGGCAATGCGGACGACCAGTTCGTCGAACTCTACAATCGCACCGCGGCGCCGATCGACGTCAGCGGCTGGACCCTCGGCGACGGCGTGAATTTCAGGTTTCCGAGAGCCACGACCCTGCCCGCGGGCGGCTACTTCGTCGTCGCCAGAAATCGCGACCGGCTCCTTTCGCAATACCGCAGCCTCGCGCCGGGCGTCGTGTTCGGCAATTTCAGCGGCTCCCTGAGCGGACGCGGCGAGCGCCTGGCTCTCGCCATGCCGGACCTCATCGTCTCCACCAATTCCATCGGTCTCTCGGAAACCAATCGCATCGACATCGAAGTCGACCAGGTCACCTACGGCACCGGGGGCGCCTGGGGCCAGTGGAGCGACGGCGGCGGGAGCAGCCTCGAGCTCATCGACTCCAACTCCGATCATCTCCACCCCTCGAACTGGGCCGACAGCGACGAAACCACCAAGGCACCCTGGACCCTCCTCGAGTTCACGGGACGCATCGACAACGTCGCCGACGGCGTCGCCACCGACCGCATCCACCTCGTCGCCTTCGGCACTGGCGAGTACATGGTCGACGAGGTCGAGGTGATCGGCCCCGGAGCCACCAACCGCCTCGTGAACGGCAGCTTCACCTCCGGCATCACGGGCTGGACTGCCCAGGGCAATCACCGCGCCTCGTCCCTCAGCGAAACCGAGGGCATCGGCGGAAGCCGCGGCCTCCACGTCATCGCCGCCGGCCGCGGCGATACCTCCGTCAATCGCGTCCGCGCCGTCATCACCCCCTCCATCCCGGTCAATTCCATCGCCACGCTCCGCGCCAAGGTCCGGTGGATGCGCGGCTGGCCCGAGTTCCTCATCCGCACCCACGGCAGCGGAATCGAGGCCTTCGCACGGCTCAACGTCCCCGGCAACCTCGGCACCCCCGGCGCCCGCAACAGCCGCGCCGTCAACAACGCCGGCCCCGCCATCTTCGACGTCCGCCATTCACCCCCCGTCCCCCGCGCCAATGAGGCCGTGATCGTCACCGCCCGCATCACCGACCCCGACGGCATTGCCGGTGCCAACCTCCGCTATCGCCTCGATCCAGCCACCGCATCGACCACGCTCGCCATGCGCGACGATGGCACGGGCGGGGATGCAGTCGCGGGAGATGGGATCTTCTCCGCCACCATTTCCGGGCGTGCCGCGGGAGTCATGGTCGCGTTCCGGGTGGAGGCCACGGACCTGAACGCCGTGCCGGCCGTCGGCGTGTTCCCCGCGAATGCGCCCGTCCGCGAGGCCCTCGTGAGATGGGGTGAGGAACGGCCCTTTGGGAACCTCGGCGTCTACCGGCTCTGGCAGCGGCAGTCGGATTTCAACCGCCTCCGCAGCCGTGAACCGCTCGCCAACGACAACCTCGATTGCACCTTCGTCTATGGCGACGAACGGGTGATCTACAACACCGCCATGCGGGCCAAGGGCAGTCCCTTCCACGGCGGCAGCGTCGGTGGCGACTACCTCTTCGCCATGCCCGACGACGACAAACTCCTCGGCGACACCGACGTCGCCTTGGTCACCATCGGCAACCTTGGCAGCGATTCCAGCATGCAACGCGAGCAGGCCGCCTTCTGGATCGGCGAACGCCTCGGCGTCGCCGCCCTCCACCGCCGCCACGGTCAGTTCTTCGAAAACGGCGGATACAAGGGCCTCTACGAAGACACCGAGGAACCCAACGGACAGTTCGTCGACAGCCGCTTCCCCGATGGCCCCAACGGCGACCTGTACAAGATCGAGGACTGGTTCGAGTTCGACGACGTCGGCACCTCCTTCATCTTCAGCCGCGACGCGACCCTCCAGAAATTCACGACGCTCGACGGATCCCTCAAGCTCGCCCGCTACCGCTGGGCCTGGCGCAAACGCGCAGTCAACGATTCCTCCAGCGACTACGCCCAGTTCTTCCAGTTCGTCCTTGCCCTCAACAGCCCCGGCACCACGTTCGCCCAGCGCGTCGACAGCCTCGCCGACATCGACTCCTGGATGCGCGACTTCGCCACCCAGCACATCGTCGGAAACTGGGACTCCTACGGCTACGGCCGCGGCAAGAATTCGTACCTCTACCTCCCACCCGGTGGCCGTTGGAAAATCGTCCCGTGGGACATCGACTTCGTCCTCGGCTCCGGCGGGGATGGGCCCACGGCCGACGTCTTCGGCAGCGTGGACCCGACGGTCTCGACGCTGTGGAACACCCCTGTTTTTCGGCGCATGTACTGGCGGGCTTTCCAGGACGCCATCAACGGCCCGCTCCGCGAGGCGGAATTCCTGCCCATGCTCGAGGGCCGCTACCGCGCTCTTGTCGCCAACGGATTCACCACGATCGAAAACCCCTCCGCGATCCGGAACTTCATCAACCAGCGGCGCGTCTACCTCCAGAACCGCATCGCGGCGGAGGACGTCGCCGCGCTGGCCATCACGAGCAACGGCGGAGCGAACTTCTCCACGAATCGCAACATCGCCACGCTCTCCGGCACCGCCCCCATCGCCGTCCAGGACATCCTCGTCAACGGCATCGCCTTTCCCGTGACCTGGGTCACCGTCAATACCTGGTCCCTCGGCATCCCCCTCGGCACCGCCACCAACGCCCTCCAACTCGTCGGGGTCAACCGCCTCGGCGAACCCGTCCCCGGCGCCATCGCCTCCGTCACGGTCCGCTACACCGGCACACCTCCACGCCCCGAGGAGTTCATCGTCATCAACGAAATCCAATACCACCCCTCGGCACCCGGCTCAGGATTCATCGAGATCTACAATACCTCCCCCACCGGCGCCTTCGACCTCTCCGGCTGGCGACTCGATGGCGCAGGATTCACCTTCCCCCAGGGCACGATCCTCAAGGGCGGCGCCTTTGCCGTCATCGCCACCGACCTCGAGTCTTTCCGGAACGCCTACGGCACCGCCGTGCTCCCCATCGGCATTTTCTCCGGCAACCTCCAGAACAACGGCGAACGCCTCCGCCTGATCCTCCCGGGAAACACGCCTGACCTCGACCAGGTGATCGACGAGGTCCGCTACGACAACACCGCACCCTGGCCCACCAACGCCGCCGGCTTCGGGCCTTCACTCCAACTCCTCGACCCGCGCCAGGACAACCGTCGCGTCGCCTACTGGAGCGCTGCGTCCACCAACGCCGGCGTGCTCGCCACCCCCGGCGCCGCCAACACGCTGACCGCCACCCTCGACCCCTTCCCCACCCTCTGGCTCAACGAAGTCCTGCCCCAGAACCCGGCCGGCATCACCGACTCCGCAGGCAACCGCGACCCGTGGGTCGAACTCTACAACGCCGGCACCACCACCCTGGACCTGTCCGGCCTCTTCCTCGCAGCCAGCACCACGCAACTCACCGAATGGACCTTCCCCGCCGGCACCACCCTCGGCCCGAAAGGCTTCCTCGTCGTCTGGTGCGACGGCGATACCTCGCAATCCTCAGCCGCTGAACTCCACACCAGCTTCCGCCTCACCCCGACCAACGGCATCGTCGTCCTGTCACGCATGCAGACCGGCCTGCCCGCAGTCCTCGACTACCTCGCCTACCACGACCTCCCCGCCGGCAAGGCCTGGGGCTCCTACCCCGACGACGACCCCTACTCGCGACAACTCTTCCACCTGCCCACCCCGGGAGCCGTCAACAACAACGGCGCCCCGAATCTCCAGGTGTTCATCAACGAATGGATGGCTTCCAACAACGGCGCCATCCTCGACCCCGCCGACGGCGACCCCGACGACTGGTTCGAACTCTACAACGCCGGCTCCACACCCGCCGACCTCTCCGCCTTCACGCTCACCGATGACCTCACGCACCCCGAGAAGGCCCGCATCCCCAATGGCGTCGTGATTCCTCCCGGCGGCTACCTGCTCGTCTGGGCTGACGAGGAATCCGGCCAGACCACCAACGGCCAACTCCACGTCAACTTCAAGCTGACCGGAACCGGCGAGGCCATCGGCCTGTTCGCCCCCAACGGCGCCCAGGTCGACGCCCTCACTTTCAACGCCCAATCCAACAACGTCAGCCAGGGCCGGTTCCCCGACGGCGGTCCCCCGCCGTTCCTCATCCTCGACGCCCCGTCGCCCGCCGCACCCAACATCGTCGGCTCCGCCAATCATCCGCCGTCACTCCAGCCCATCGCGAGCCTCGCAGTCGATGAAGGCGCAACCGTCACCTTCCGGGCCAGCGCCACCGACATCGATGCCGGACAACAACTCCGCTTCAGCCTCGTCGGCGCCCCACCCACCGCCTCCATCGACCCCGTGTCCGGAGCCTTCTCCTGGTTGACCACCGAAAAAGACGGACCCGGCACGTTCCTCTTCTCCGTCCGCGTCGCCGACGACGGCGCCCCGCCGCGCTTCGATTCCAAACCGGTCACCCTCACGGTCCGCGAATCCAACCTCCCACCCGTCCTCGACCCGATCACCGACCGCACCGTTGACGAAGGGCAATTGCTCGAGTTCACCCTCTCCGCATCCGACCCCGACCTGCCCGCCCAGAAACTGACGTTCAGCGTCGAACCCGGAGCCCCGGAGGGAATCGTCGTGAACCCGGCCACCGGTGTTTTCACCTGGGCTCCGACCGAGGACCAGGGCCCCGGCGTCTATCCCATCAAGATTCGCGTCACCGACGACAGCACCCCGCCGCTCAGCGCCACGCGGACGGTCAACGTCTTCGTGAACGAGGTCGACAACGCACCCATCGTCGACCCCGTGGGACTGCAGTTGATCAACGAGTCCGTGCCCTTCTCGATCCGCATCACCGCCCACGATCCCGACACGCCCGCCAGCCCGCTCGTGTTCTCCCTGGACACCGCCCCCGCCGGCGCCGCCATTTCCAGCTCGGGCATCTTCACCTGGACACCGCCCGAATCCGCCGGCCCCGGCTCGTACAACATCGTGGTCCACGTGGCCCAGGCCAACGGCGGACCTTCGACCACCCAGCCCTTCTCGATCACGGTGAATGAGGTCAACGACCCCCCGCAGCTTGAAGCCATCGCCGACCGCCTCGCGACCGAGGGTGACGTGGTGACTTTCACAGCCCGCGCCACCGACACCGACGTCCCCACCCAGCGGCTCACGTTCCGCCTCGACCCCGGCGCTCCCGCCGCATCGAGCATCGACCCCCAGAGCGGCTCCTTCTCGTGGCCCATCCCGCCAGACGCCGGAGCCAGCACCAACCTCGTCACGGTCCGCGTCACCGACGACGCCATCGACGCGAAGAGCGCTTCCCGGACTTTCGCCATTGTGGTGCAGGCGCAACTCCGGATCGTGATCAACGAAATCCTGCACACCGCAAAGGTGCCGCGCGCGGAGTTCGTCGAGATCGCCAACCTCTCCACCACCACGTCCTGGGACATCGCGGGATGGCAGCTCACCGGCCTGGATTTCACATTCCCGGCAGGCTCGGTCATCGGCCCGGCCCATTACCTCGTCGTCGCCCGCGACCTCGCTGCATTCCGCGCAGCCTACGGAACCACCGCGGATGCCGTCGGCAATGCCACGCTCGGCTTCACATCGGACGGCTCCGAGTCCGTGCGTCTGCTCCGTCCAGTGGGTGCCGGCTGGGAAACCGTCGATGAGGTTTCCTTCCTCCACACCGCTCCATGGCCCGCCGCAGCCAACGGTACCGGCGCGTCACTCCAGCTGATCGACGCCCGGCAGGACAACCGGCGCCCCGCCAATTGGGCTGCGCTTGCCGGTGCCACCACGAATGCCCCGCGGACGGTCGTCACGATGACCAATGTCTGGCGTTACAAGCAGGACGCTGCCGCACCCGCCGGATGGAACATCTCCACGTTCAACGACACCGCCTGGCCCACCGGACCCGGCCTGCTCTACGTCGAGAACGCCGCCCTGCCCGAGCCCAAGAGCACCGCCCTGGTCCTCACCAGCGGCCGTATGACCTACTACTTCCGCACGCGGTTCACCTTCGACGGGAACCCGGACAGCGCCGCTCTCGTGCTCAACACCGTCGTCGACGACGGCTTCGTCATGTACCTCAACGGCACCGAAATCCACCGCCTCGGCATGAGCCCCATCCCCACCGCCGTCGACGATTCCACCGCCGCAACCCGCACCGTCAGCGATGCCATCGCCGAGGGGCCCTTCACGATTCCCGTCACCAACCTCGTCGCCGGCACCAACGTCCTCGCCGTCGAGGTCCACCAGACCAGCGGCTCCAGCTCCGACATCGTCTGGGGCGCCCACATCGAAGTCCTGGAGGTGAAACGTGAATCCGCCACCCCGGGCTATGCCAACTCCGTTCGCGCCACCCTGACCCCGTTCCCCGATGTCTGGATCAATGAAGTCCTCCCCAGGAACACCACAGGCCCCGTCGACAACGCCGGCGACCGCGACCCCTGGATCGAACTCGTGAACACCGGCTCGTCGTCCGCCAACCTCACGGGACTGTGGCTCACCGACGACCTCGCCAATCCCAGGAAATGGACGTTCCCCCCCTCCTCCAGCCTCGCCCCGGGCACGTTCCGAATCGTCTGGGCCGACGACGAATCGGCCGAACAGACCACCGACGCCTGGCACGCGGGCTTCCGATTGGCTTATCCCAGGGGCCTCGTCGCACTGGTCCGCGATGAGAACGGAAACCCCGCAGTGCTCGATGTCATGAACTACGACGTGACATCCGCCGACCAAGCCTTCGGAGCTCTCTCCGGCACCGACCCGATCTCACGCGGCGTCATCACCACCCCAACCCCCGGCGCCCCCAACGTGCCGGGACCCGACAATCGCCCACCCACCCTCGACGCCATCGCCGACCCGCAGGCCATCGTCGGCCAACCCCTCCAGGTCGACCTCCACGCCACGGATCCCGACCCCGGCCAGTCCCTCGCCTTCAGCCTGACATCCGCCCCCACAGGCATGACGATCGACGCACAGTCCGGCCGCATCCGCTGGACACCCACGGCACTCCAGGTCGGGACGTACCCGGTCGCGGCCCGCGTCGACGACAGCGGCAATCCATCGCAGTCGGCGTCCCGCTCGTTCTCTGTCGTGGTGAATCCTGCGCCCGCCGGCGAGGTGCGGATCACGGCGATCGAAGTCACGGCCCTCGGCGAACTGCGTCTGACCTGGTCAACCGCCGCCGGCCGAAGATACGCGCTCCAACAAGGCACTCGCGCGACAGGTGGGACATGGACCCAGATCGGCGGCGCGACCGTGGCGTTTGGCACAAGCCTGAGCGCGGGTTTGATTTTGAGCGCGGAACCGGGGTCGCATTTCCTGCGCGTAGTGCAACTACCCTAGCGCGGCGGGCAAGGGACTG
>CAIMTB010000021.1 GCA_903844265.1 uncultured Verrucomicrobiota bacterium | reverse complement strand
TCCTCAGGCCGTCATGCCGCCGTCCACCACAATCTCCGAGCCGGTCACATAACCCGAAGCCTCGGACAGCAGAAACTCGACCGCTCCGACCACCTCCGAACCGGCGCCCAACCGCTTCAAGGCGGTGCGCCGCTCAATCATCCCGCGCTGGTCCGCGTCCAGGCCCGACGTCATCTCCGTCTCCAGGAAGCCTGGGAGAACACAGTTCGACCGGATCCCGCGCTCCCCATATTCCCTCGCGACCGAGCGCGAGAAGGCGGTGAGCCCGCCCTTCGTGGCGGAATACACCGAGAGCCCCTTGAACCCGGTGCGAGCCGCGACCGAGGCGATGAACACCAGGCTCCCTGGGACCTGGGATCCCAACATCCCCTTGAGCACCTCGCGCGCGAGCAGCATCGGCGCGTTCAGGTTGACCTCCACGCAACGACGCAAAGCCGCCTCGCTGGTCAGCGTCAACAAGCCCTCCACTGCCAACGCCGCGTTTGACACGAACCCCTGCACCCCGTCCAACAAGCGCCCCTGCTCCACGACCGCTCGAAGCCCCGCCGGATCGGCAAGATCCGCTTCAATGAATTCAAATCGGGAACCTTCCGAGTCCAGCAGCGACTCCACCTCCGCCGACTTGCGGCGGGCCACGGTGGTGACCGCCCATCCAGCTCCCAGCAGGTGCCGGCATATCTCCAGGCCCAGCCCCCTCGACCCGCCGGTAACCAGTACTCGCCTCATGACAAAGCCTTTTTGGCATTAGGTCCCAACCCAGCGGGGACCTCTTCCCAGACCCGCGGCCAAGCCTCCTTGCGCAACCCGGACCGCAACGCGCCCTGCAACAAGTCACGCACCACCGACGACTCCGCCCCGGGCAACAAGGCGTAATGCAGCTTCACCACCTGGCCGCTGACCGCGTTCGTCACCGCGGCGGCGATGGCCTGTTGCACTCCAGGCACCGTCTCCGCCAATGCTTCCACCTCGGACAACCCCACCTTCGTCCCCCCCACATTGGCGATACGCCCCGTCCGGCCGAGGACCCGGAACACATCACCGACCACCTCGACCCGGTCGCCCGTTTCGATCCAGGCACAACCGCGCTTCAGCTGAAGACAGCCTTCCACCACCCGCCACGACTCCCAGGTCGGTACCAGATCGGACACCGCGAACCAGCCATCCTCGCGATGCGTCCTGGCGATCACCCCGGCCTCCGCAGTCGCATAGATCACCGTCCATCGCGACTCCGGGAAACGCGCGCGCAACCGACGCGCCACCGGCTCCCTCAACGGCTCACCGCCGAGGGTGAGTTGCCGCGGCGACCATCGGCTGAAGCCATGCGGGCGTATCGGTTCCGACACCACCAGCAGGTCAGCGAAGGTTGGGGTTGCGCTCAGAACCTCGGGCTGCTCCCGATCCAGCAGCGCCCACTGCTCCAGCCAAGGACCGCGCAGCGCCAAACATCGCCCCTTGGCCAGCCACGCGTGCAGCGCCACCTGGACGCCTGCGAACGAATCCGCGCGAAAAGGCGAGGCCCACGACCACCCCTGAAGCCGAAACGCCGCGATTGCGGCGTTTCTCAGATCCAACCATCGATGCCACTGCAACCGTGGTTCCCTGGTTGTTCCCGAAGTGAACAAGCCCAGCCACGGCTCCGCGCCGTCCGGTGGATCAGGATTCCCATCCCCCAGAACCACGGAGCCCCCACGCTCCAATTCCTCAAAAGCTGAAAAGAGATCCATCAGGTGCAGAATCACGGAGGGGTTTTATGACAAGGCCGCTCCGACCGGCTCATCCGCCAGTTTTACCCCAGGTAGTTTCTCCCCAGGTAGGGCGGGCAGTCCCTTGCCCGCCGCCCTGCCAAGGCTACCTGATCGTGAGCCATATAAAGCCGGCGCGCAGCGGAGTGCGCGCCCTACCCACCCCGACTGCCTCATCCGTCAGTTTCACCCCAGGTAGTTTCTCCCAGGGTAGGGCG
>CAIMTB010000020.1 GCA_903844265.1 uncultured Verrucomicrobiota bacterium | reverse complement strand
GCGGTTCCTGCGTTCGCGACGCGCCTTCAGGGCCACCTCGGCCCGATCGAATTCGTCTTCCTTCGGTATTCGTTCGCCCTCGTCGCACTGCTCGTGATCTGGCCCTGGCTGCCGGGCCGCATCCCGCGGGGCGCGGACTTTTGGCGGACCTGCGCCATGGGCGTGGCGCTGTTCACCATTGGCCATCTCTCCCAGATCGCCGGCATCCAGCGCAGTCTCGCCTGCGATTCCTCCATCCTCCTGACCCTCGACCCCCTTGTCTCGACCCTCGCTGCGGCCTGGTTCCTCCACGAAAAGATCCCGCGCCGACAGTGGGCCGGGTTCGGACTCGCCATGGCCGGGGTTGCGGTCATGTCCGTCTGGAATCGTTCCTCCCCTCTGCCGGGCCTCTTCGCCAACTTCCTCATCGTCCTGTCGTTCGTTGCGGAGGCCGTCTGGTCCGTCGTTGGCAAACCCCTCGTCGCCCGCTGGGGGATTCCCAAGGTCTCGGCTCTCGCCCTCGCCGCGGGCTCTCTTTCCAACGGGATCCTGCTCTTCGCCTGGCCCTCCGCCGACCCTGGCGCCCTCGCACGACTTTCCAGCACCGACATGTGGCTCATCGGGATCCTCGGGGTCGTCTTCACCGCCTTCGGTTACACCCTGTGGTTCGTGGTGATCCGCGAAGCCCCGGTCAGCGTGGCGTCCCTCACGATCTTCCTGCAGCCCGTCCTCGGCACCGTGATCTCCGTCCTCTGGACAGGCGAACACCTGCACGCCGGCCATGTGGCCGGCAGTTGCGCCATTGTCGCCGGTCTCGTGCTCGGACTCTCCCGACGCCGGCCTCGGGCCGATCCGCCGATGCAGAGCCGAAAATAGCTGTTGCCGGAAGGGCGCCAACTGATACGGTCGCCGCCCCTCGTCGCCTTCACCGGTGACGGGGAACAACGGCCCTCGTGTTTCCGGTCCTGAGTGGGATTGGACGGCCATAACAACACCTCACCCAATCCCGTGTTCCGCGGGATGGCCCGCCGCGAGAAAACGCGGCCGGCTCCGAACAAAGGAAAACCTGTGCAGCCCATCGGACTCAAAGAATTGCTGGAAGCCGGTGTCCATTTTGGACATCAGACGCGTCGTTGGAACCCGAGGATGAAGCCCTTCATCTTCGAGGCCCGTAACGGCATTCACATCATCGACCTCACGAAGACGGTCACCCAGCTCGAGGTGGCCTGCAACTTCCTGGCCGAACTCGCCCGCCAAGGTGGCGAAGTCCTCTTCGTCGGCACCAAGAAGCAGGCCCAGTTGGCGGTCAAGGAAGCCGCCCAGGGTTGCGGCGCCATGTACGTGACCGAGCGCTGGCTCGGCGGCACGCTCACCAATTTCTCCACGCTCAAGAAATCCCTCGAGCGCCTCCGACAGATCGAGAAGATGGAAACCGACGGTTCCATCCTCAACTACGTCAAGCAGGAGCAGTCGATGATCCGCCGCGAGGCCGGACGGCTCCACAAGAACCTCGACGGTATCCGGACCATGGCCGTGAAGCTTCCGGCTGCCATGTTCGTCGTCGACATCAAGCGCGAACACAACGCCGTCGCCGAGGCCCGCCGCCTCAAGATCCCCATCGTCGCCCTCGTCGATACCAACTGCGACCCCGAGCTGGTCGCGCACCCGATCGCCGCCAACGACGACGCCATCCGCTCGGTCCGACTCATCCTCAACACGGTCATGGAGGCTATCGCCCGCGGCCGCACCGAGTACGAGGCCAAGTACGCCCGCCGCAAGACAGCTGAATCCGCAGCCACAGATCCCGCTGCCGCTGCTGCACCCGCTGCCGCAGCACCTGCGCCCGCACCCGAGGCTCCCGCCCCGGTCGCTGCTGCTCCGGTTGTTGCCTGATACGACGGTCGAAGCCCCGGCCGGTACGCCGTGCCGGGGCTTCCCTCATAGCCCCAACCCCAATTCTTTTCTAGCGACACTACCATGGCTGAAATCTCCGCTGCCGCCGTTGGCAAACTCCGCGAGATGACCAACGCAGGTCTCATGGACTGCAAGAAGGCGCTCACCGAGGCCGCTGGCGACCTCGATATCGCCGTCGAGATCCTCCGCAAACGCGGCGTCGCCCAGGCTGCAAAAAAGGCCGGCCGCGACGCCCGGGAAGGCGTGATTGCCCAGAATATCGCTGTCGGTGGCAAGACTGGCGGCCTCGTCGAGATCAACTGCGAAACCGACTTCGTCGCCAAGAACGACACGTTCAAGGCGTTTTGCGACGACATCGCCCGCACTGTCGTGGCCCAACCCGGCGCCGACGTGGAAGCCCTCCGTGTCGCTGCGGTCTCCAAGATCGGTGAGAATATCAAGGTTGCCCGCAGCGGCCGCTTTGAGTTGTCCGGTCCCGGCCTCATCGCCGCCTACATCCATACCGGGGGCAAGGTCGGGGTCCTCCTCGAGGTCGGTTGCTCCAACGACGGCACCACGGCCGCCGAGGAATTCAAGCAGCTGGTCAAGGACATCACGCTCCAGATCGCCGCGGCGAGCCCCAGCGCGGTCAGCCGCGACGGTGTTCCCGCCGAGGTGATCGCCAAGGAGCGCGAGATCGCCGCCCAGTCCGACCGCTTCAAGGACAAGCCCCCGCAAGCGCTCGAAAAGATCCTCCAGGGCGTCCTCGATAAGTTCTTCCAGACCGTATGTCTGCTGGAACAGGGCTTCGTGAAGGATCCTGAGAAGTCCGTCCGGCAGCAGGTGGAGACGGTGAGCAAGCAACTCAGCGACACCATCGTCGTGCGCCGGTTCCTCCGATGGCAGGTCGGTGAAGCGACGGCCTGAGCCCGGGCAACCAGGTTTTCCCAGCATTTTTCCAGCACACCCGGCCGGATTTCCGGCCGGGTTTTTCTTTTCTCCCGCAGGGCCGCCCCGTGGCACGGGAGCATCCACAAGTTGTCGGTGGCAGGGCGGCCTCTCCGAGGGCGCCGTTCCTGGGTGCGTTCGCGAAGGACGGCGCGCAGCGGAGTGCGCGCCCTACCGTCAATCTGTGGATGCACCCCCGTGGCGCGGGTACCCGTTGAAGCCTTTGACACGTCCACGGCCCACTGCCAACCTCGCGGATCGATCGCGGCCGGAGCTGGCCGAACCCGTCATTCGCCGAAGATGAAAGCCTTTCTGGTCAATCTGCTCGTCGCGTTGTCTCTGGCGCTGTGTTCG
>CAIMTB010000019.1 GCA_903844265.1 uncultured Verrucomicrobiota bacterium | reverse complement strand
CAAGGCCGGCGCGCAGCGGAGTGCACGCCCTACCCACCCCGACTGACCCCACCCCGAGTGGCTCATTCGACAGTTTCGCCAAAGGCAGGGCGGGCAGTCCCTTGCCCGCCGCGCGTTCGCTGACACCCGACGGCGCCCATCACCGGAAGCGCAGCGTCACCGCGATCGGCCGATGATCCGAGGCAAGCCCCCAGTCCGGAATCGACGGGATCCCGATCGCCGCAGGGTCCCAGTCCTCGGCGGCACGCGGACTGAGCAGGATGTAGTCGAGCCGCGAATAGGTATCCTCGACGCCGTAGTAATGCGTCCATGACACGGTACGTGGCTGCCAGCGCGGATTGGGAGTAAACCCGGTGTCGCCGTTCCGCTCGGAAGGACGCGAGTCGACCAACTGGTTTCGACCGCGCCCCATCAGGAGCCGGATGGACTGACTGTCCTTGCTGTCATTCAGGTCCCCGACGACCACCACCCGCGCCGAGGGATCGGCCTTGAGCCGGGCATCGATGTGCTCGCGGAGGAAACGCGCCTCCTCGCGCCGGATGTCCGATTCATCGGCCCGGACCGCGGTCCGACGGGATTTCAGGTGAGCCACGAAGACCACGACACGTTGGCCGCGGCCTGGTTCCACATCAGCCTCGAGAAACCCACGACTGACCCTGAAGCGCTGGCCGGAGAGGAGGAAGGTATCGTTGGTGTGGAGCCGGAGCGCGACGATCGGGACCCGACTGAGAAGAGCCACCTCGATGTTGGGGTCGGCGCCACGCATCTGGGCGACATGCGGGTAGTCACAACCCGACCGCTTCAGGCGCGAACGCAGATCCTCGACGGCCTCGGGTCCGCCGAATTCCTGGAGGCCAAGCACGTCGGCGTTCAACACCTTCACGCAATCGGCGACCCTCGCTTTCGAAGCCTCGCTCTTGGCCTTGCGCGTTGTCGTCGACTCGAGGACGTAGTTCTCGACGTTGTAGGTCCCGATGCGAATCGAGTCGGCTCCAAGCGCACGCCCAACAGCGAGGAGAACGGCCAGGAACATCCAATGAACCCAGGATTTCATGACCCCTCCATCTTAGGAGGCGAAGCCTGCACAGACGACTGCGAAATGGCGTCAGCGGGGAGAGCGACGCTGCTCGATGCTCAGGTCGCGAATTTTCGCCCATCGCTCGACCCGCGTGGTGCCCTGGTACACCTGCAGGCTGAGCTTGGCACCCCCATCGCGAACCGGAAGATCACAGGTCCCCGCAGCCTTCCAATCCCTCATCGCAGGAGTCCGGTAGTAGCCCGTGATCTGGTTGCCCGTCACGACGTGCCTCAGTTCCACAACGCTTGAATCCAGAGGGATGATCGCGATGGTCCGGGTTCGGTCGTTTTCCTCACGTCCCATGACGATGCTCAGCTTCCCGTCCACCAATTCCTGGCCGATCTTCACCTGATGGCTGTCGGCGTAGTACCAGACCAGGTCGACCTGCTCGTACTGTTCGGTCGGCGAATTCTCGATGTGCACCCGGATGTCCACGGGGCCGCCTGCGGGATCGGGCACCGGCCGGACGAAGACATTCTTCGCGTCATTCGAGCCGCCCCACATGTTGCCCGGAAGAACGCGCACCTCGAGTCCGTCCGGCGTGGCGCGCCACGCATCGCGCTGTTCCCGGAGGATGGTCCACCCATCCGCCAAGTGGCCCCGGAACGTGTCGGTGAAGAGGAAACGCCCCGCGCAACCAGCCAGAACCGACGCCAGGAAAAGGATGGGGAATCGGCGCATTTGAAGGAACCGCTCAGGCGTGACCGCTACCGACTCCAGGATGACCGTGGTGGGCCTTGTCGGCCTCGGCCTGCGCCGCAACCACTTCGTCCGGATTCTCATCCTTCACCGAACCCAGCCACCAACTCATCCAGAGAAAGAAGGCGATCGGCAGGGTGGCGCCGAAAAGACAGATGAAAATCAACTCGATGCTCGGGAGCGAAATGCCCAGCAACGGAACCAGCGTGCTCGAAAGGGTCGACATGGACTTGGACTTGGTGTCTCCGAAACCCGCACGGGCCCCGCCTCCGACGCCGGTTCGAGACCCATCCAACCTTCCCGACCCCACATCGAATCGATTTGTTTTGGTGCGCCCGACAGGACTTGAACCTGTAAGGATTGCTCCACTAGAACCTGAATCTAGCGCGTCTGCCAATTCCGCCACGGGCGCACTGTGGGTCGGTCTACCGGTCGAACTCATTCCGACGCGATTACCGAAGACCCGCCTTGGTTAAAGGGCCGCGACGTCCGTCGCAAGGTGAAAATCCCAAAAGTGCGCATGCGACGTCCACGGACGGCGGCGGGCATTCGTCGCCGCAGGCCGGTCTCCCCCGTCCCGCGACCCTCCATCCGTGCAACGCCTCGCGCCACTTCGCCCCAAACCCATTGCGGAATTCCTCGCGCCGACCGTGGATCGCACGAGAAGCCCATCGAGGAACGCAAGCCCAGACCCCTGCCCACCGTGCCATGAAATCGAAATTCGCACTCACCCGCCGATCCTTCGTGCAAAGTGCCGCACTCTCCTCCGCCGCGCTGGTCCTGCCTCGCCCGGGTCAGGCTGCGGAAGCCAAGCCTGACCCAGCGACGCGCCCCGCCCCGAATTCACTCGCCACACTGCCCCGTGCAAAGATCGGCAAGCTGGAGGTCAGCCGGCTCATCCTAGGCGGCAACCTGCTCACGCACTTCACGCACAGCCGCGACCTGAAGTACGTCTACACCCTCGCCGCGAAATACAACACCGACGACAAGATCTTCGAGACGCTGGCCCAGGCCGAGGCGCACGGCATCAACACGCTCTCGATGCACAATCCGGAGCACCCCATGTCGGTCCTCCGCCGTTACCGGAAGGAATACGGTGGCAAGATCCAATGGATCATCTGCCCCACCGCCCCCGTCGAACCCGGCCTCGAGAAGTACCGGGCCCATGTCGAGGCCCTTCTCGCAGACGGCTGCGAGGCGATCTACCTCTGGGGTGTCCACGCGGATTCGCTGGTGGCCCAGGAAAAGTTCGATCTCCTCGCCAAGGCCGTCGAACTCCCGAGACAACTTGGCGTCCCCTCGGGCGTCGGAGGGCACGACCTCCGCGTCATCCAGGCCTGCGAGGAACACGGAGTCCCCGCTGATTTCTACATCAAGACGTTCCATCACCACACCTATCCCACCGGCCCGCGTCCCGACGAAATCAAGGAGCCGTACAACGAATATCCCGGCTATTGGTGCAGCCAGCCCAAGGAAACCGCGGACTTCATGAAGTCCGTCAAGAAACCCTGGATTGCCTTCAAGACCATGGCCGCAGGGGCGATCCCCCCGAAGAACGCCTTCCGCTTTGCCTTCCAGAACGGCGCCGATTGCGTCCTTGCGGGGATGTTCGACTTCGAGATCGCGGAGGACGTGAAACTCGCGAACGAAACAATCTCGTCCACCGCGAAGCGCGAACGACCCTGGGCCGCGTAATCCGGGACCACCGGTTTCGGTTGGATCTCGGGTCCCCGCCAAGGGATGCTCCGCGCATGCCCACGGTCGCCCGCCTGTTCATCGGCGTCTGCCTGATTGCCATTGCCACCTCGGCTCTGCCTGCCGCGGAATTCTTCGTGAGCCCCGGCGGCGACGACGCCCAACCGGGGAGCCTGCTGAAACCCTTTGCAACGCTGCAACGGGCTCAGCAGGCCCTCCGCCCGCTTGCGGGCAGAGAGACGGTCACCGTGCATCTGCGCGGCGGCGTCCATTACCTCCCTGAAACCCTCGTGTTCACGGCCGTGGATTCGGGCACCGCGGATCATCCGGTGACCTTCGCTTCGCACCCGGGCGAGACGGCCGTCATCAGCGGCGGCCAGAAGCTTCAGCTCACCTGGGAACCATTCCGCGACGGCCTCTGGAAGGCCTCCGTCCCGACCGGCCTGGTCACCGACCAACTCTTCGTCAACGGCGAACGGCAAATCCTCGCCCGCTACCCCAACTTCAACGCAGCCGAGCGCATCTTCAACGGCTACGCCGCCGATGCCTTCGCCCCGGAACGCGCCCGTCGCTGGGCAGATCCCCGCGGCGGTTTCATCCATGCCATGCACCGACATGAGTGGGGCGACTTCCACTACCTCATCACCGGACGTGACGCCGATGGGAAGATTACATTTGAAGGCGGCTGGCAGAACAACCGGCGCATGGGCATGCACGACCAGCACCGCTTCGTCGAAAACATCCTCGAGGAACTCGACGCACCCGGCGAATGGTTCCTCGACTCCGCCCACGCCACGCTCTTCTTCTACCCGCCTCAGGGACTCGACCTGAAAAGCGCCACGGTCGAAGTGGTCCGGCTTCGGCACCTTCTGGAATTCCGCGGCCGACCCGACGCGCCTGTCCACCATGTGACGCTCAAGGGCCTCGTCTTCCGGCACACGGCGAGGACGTTCATGGACAACAAGGAACCGCTGCTCCGCAGCGATTGGACCACCTACCGCGGCGGCGCGGTCCTGTTCAACGGGGCCGAGGATTGCTCGGTCCAGGGCGGCCTGTTCGACCAGGTTGGCGGCAATGCAGTGTTCGCATCCGGCTACAACCGGCGTCTCTCCTTCACGGGACTTCACATCGATCGCGCCGGTGCCAATGGCATCGCGTTCGTCGGCGATCCCAGGTCCGTCCGCTCGCCGCTCTTCGAATATTCCCAACGTCAATCCCTCGAGAAAATCGACCGCACGCCAGGTCCGCAGTCCCCCGATTTCCCCGCCGATTGCCTCGTCGAGGACTGCCTCATCCACACCACCGGGCGCGTCGAAAAACAAACCGCCCCCGTGCAGATCGCCATGTCCGCACGCATCACGGTCCGCCATTGCTCGCTCTACGACGTCCCACGCGCCGGGATCAACCTGGGCGACGGCTGCTGGGGCGGCCACGTCATCGAGGACTGCGATATCTTCGACACGGTCAAGGAAACGGGCGACCACGGCTCCTTCAATTCGTGGGGACGCGACCGCTATTGGCTTCCCGACATCAAGCAGGTGGATGCTCTCGTCGCAGCCCATCCCGACCTGCCGAGACTTGATGCCGTCGAGACGGTCGTCCTGCGTCACAATCGCTGGCGCTGCGACCATGGCTGGGACATCGACCTCGACGACGGCTCCAGCAATTTCCGGATTGTCGACAACCTCTGCCTGAACGGCGGCCTCAAGCTGCGCGAGGGCTACGGCCGCGTCGTCGAAAACAACATCATCGTCAACAACTCGTTCCATCCCCACGTCTGGTTCGCGAACAGCGGCGATGTGTTCCGCCACAACATCGTCATGACCTGGTACAAACCCATCGGCATGCCGCCACGCTGGGGCGCCGAGGTGGACCACAACCTCCTTCCCGACGACGACGCGCTCCGCCGCTCACGCGCGCTCGGGATGGACACGAATTCCATCGCCGGCGACCCCGGTTTCGTGGGGCCCGAACGCGGCGATTTTTCGGTCCGCGATGGTTCACCCGCGCTCGCGGCCGGGTTTCGCAACTTCGACATGACCGGGTTTGGCGTCCGCCGGGCCGATCTGCGAGCCATCGCGCGGACGCCCGGGATCCCTGAACCGCGGCTGGCAACGGCCACCCCACGCAAACCTGCGGATGAACTGGCGGCCGTCACCTGGCTCGGCGCGAAATGGAAGAAGGTCACCGAACCCGGGGAGGTCTCGGCCGCCGGGCTCCCGGGCAAGGTCGGGATCCTTCTCCTGGATCGGCCGGAGGGCAGTGCCGCCGCCCGGCTCGGATTCCAGCCTACGGACGTCATCCTCGACTGGCAGGGCGAGACGATTCGCAACGCAGCCGAGTTGCTCCGACGCCACACCGCGCTGAAACCGGGACAGGCCGCCGTGCTGCGCCTCTTCCGGCAACAGCACGAGACGACGCTCGAAGTCCCCGCCCCCTGAGTGGGGGCGGAAACCGCCTACCCGCCTCCCGCCCGGCTCGACAACCGCCCCCTGCGGCTGGAATAGAGGGACAGGTCTTTCGTTCTGTGGATAGAATAGAGGGACAGGTCTTTTCTTCGATGGCCTCACCTCCGAGCGCGTCGTCCAGGAGGTCCTCCAGACCCGGTGCATCTTCTCCGACTGGACGCGCTCGATGTTACCCACAAAACTCGGTGCATGCCGAAGGATCGCGGCCCCCATCCACCCAAGACAGGCCCGCCCCCGGCCGGTGCAGGCGATTTCGAGGTCGCCATCCTCGCCGGCGGCAGGAGTTCCCGCATGGGCCGTGACAAGGCCCGGCTGAAGGTGGGTGGACGTTCGCTGCTGGCCCGGATCCGCGCCGCGGCGCGCGAGCTTGGTGGGAGTGTCCGTGTGATCCGCCGCGATGACACACCCGGATGCGGCCCGCTTGGCGGCGTCGCCACCGCGCTCGCGTCGACGAAGGCGAAGGTCGTCCTGTTCCTATCGTGCGACATGCCGGCCGTGACGCCCGCCCTCATGCGCCGGGTGTTGCAGGGCTTCCATCGGAATACCCGGGCCGTGTTCACCCGCTGCGCGGGACGCCTCGGATTTCCGTTCGCCCTATCCGCAAGCACGCGGAATACGGTCGATGCCCAACTCGAAGAGCACCGGTTTTCACTGCATCAACTCGCGGAAACTCTCCATGCCCGCACGATCTCCGTCCCCCGTCGCGACACCCCACAGCTTGTGAATCTGAACACACCGGCGGAACTGGCGACCTATCGAGCCCAGGCCGCCCCCCCAGCCAGAACTCCCACCCCCCGTCCGGCACTGTCTGAATCCCGCCGTCGGACGACAGGCCCCGGCAAGGGTCGGAAGGCCGCGTCCACGCGTCTCCTCGGTGTCTGGATCGGCCTCATCCTCAGCGTCTGCGCCGCCTCATCCCCCGCCACGACGCCTCCTGTCGAGGTCTGGGCCCCGGCCCAAACCCTCGGTTACCTCACGATCCCGGATGCCAGCCTGGCCCGCGCCGAAGCCGCACGGCACGGACCCGCAACGCTCTGGGCCGATCCGGCCATGGGCCCGCTGCGGGCCAGATTCGAGGAACGCCTCGAGAAAAGGCTGCTCGAACCCCTGCGGCAGGTGTCCGGCTTCCACGTCGGCAACCTCCTCACGCTCGCCGAGGGACAGATCACACTCGTGATCCTCGATGATCCGCAGCGTGTCGCGGCCGGACTTTCACCGGAACCCGTTCTCGTGGTCGATGTCGGCCGGCGGACCAACGAACTTGCAGCCTTGTTCAACGCCGCAAGAAACCAACCGGCGACGAACCCCGCGGCAATCCCGACGATCGTTCGGATCCACGACGTCGATTTCCTGCACGTGCGAATCCCCGGAACCGGACTGGATCGCGTCCTCGACGAAGCCTTCCCTCACGTCGAGCACCCGGGCGCAGCGCCGATCCCCAACTCGCCGCCGGCCGATGTGTTCGCCGGGATTTCCGGGACGTGCCTCGTCGCGTTTACGACTACAAACGTGATCGACGGAGTCCTGGGCCGGTTGTCCGGATCTCTCGCGCGGGAGCTGCGGGCGCCGGCATTCACGGCGGGCGCGCCCGGCGGGGCGCGAACCCTGATGCGGGCATGGGTCAGCGGCCCGGCCTGTGTGGCGCGGCTCACGGGTCCGGGTGGACCGCACGTCGCAGGCAGTGTTTTCGGCGGGTTTTCCCCGGATCGACTGGCCACCGCGCTCGGGTTGAAACAGGTGGAGGCCGCGACCTTCGGGATTCATTCGGTGGCCGAGGGATGGCTCACTGAATTCCGGATTGCGGTCCCTGCGAATTCCCGCCGGGGACTCTTCAAGCTGCTGCAGCCCCTGGCTGCGGATGCTTCGCCGCCGCCGTGGGTGCCGGCCGACATTCTTTCCTTCGTCCGATACCGTCTCGCGGGTCCGGCGGCGTGGATCAATCTCCAGCGGGTCCTCCAGGACATCGATCCCGCATTGCTCGGCGTCGTTCAACTCCTCACCGAGTACGCGGGCCGCACGGAGGATGTGGACTTCAATTTCGACCGCGGCCTCATGGCGCAGCTCGGCAATGATTGGATTGCGACATCGCGGCAGGTTGCGGACACGAATGTTTTCGGTGCGGGCCTGATCGTCCACGCCACGACGAATGCCGCGGTGGTTCATCACGCGTTCACGTTGGTGGCTTCGCCGGCGTATCTCGCGACCTTCCTGCCGCCGGACGCTCCGCCACCGCCGCGGCGCCAGAAAAGCATGGCGGGCGGCCTCGTGGTCAGCGTCGGCCTGCCACCCTTTCCCTGGCAGGATGGGACTCAGCACATGCTGCATCTCGCGAGGCGCGACGACCTGGTGGGCATGGCCGGATCCGAGCGCACCATCGAGACGTTTCTCACGGTCACCAACGCTCCGTCCCCGCTGGCGTCGGCGGAAGCATTCACCAACGCCCTCGCCCGGGCGGGCGGAGCACAGGGAGGCTGGGTGGCCTACACCCACGAGCGCGAAACCGCTCGACACGCCTTCGACCTCCTGGGTCGCAGCCAGGGGACGCTGGAGGAAAGCCTCCGCTGGACCACGTTCTCGGACATTACCACCCGGGCCGCGGCAGCCCTCCTCACCTGGGTCCCCATCGACCTGCTTCCAGCCTTCGACCGCGTGGCTGAACATTTCCGGTTCCGCGTGGAAAGCGGGAGGGCGCTGCCCGACGGGCTTGTGCTCACCACCTTCCGCCCGTCGCCCACCCGCCCGCCACTCCCTGTGGCGCCGGTGAAGTAGGCGGAAATCCGCGACTTGGGAGAGTTCCGGCTTGAATCGCCACTCCCCGTCCCTCGAAATCGACTGCGAGGTTTCAGGCCTATGCATTTGGCGGACATTCTTTCCCCGGCGCAGATCATTCCAGAAATGCGCGCCACCGATCGATGGCAGGCGATCGACGAACTCGTCGATCAGCTTGTCATCGCAGGCCGCATTCCCGCGGACCACAAGCAGGACATCGCGGCAGGGGTCAAGAAGCGCGAACAATCGATGAGCACGGGCATCGGGTTTGGCGTTGGCATACCCCACGCCGTCTCGGACCTGATCTCGGAAGTGGTCGGAGTTCTGGGGCGCTCCAGCGGCGGGATGAACTTCGATGCCCTGGACAACCAACCCGTCCGCCTCGTCATCCTCTTCCTCGTTCCGCAGGGCCAGTTCCAGAAGCACCTTCATACGCTCTCGAACATCGCCAAGAACCTCCACAACGCCGACTTCCGCCGCACCCTCGCGACCGCCCCGGACGCAGCCGCCATCTATAAGGTCATCGAGTCCATCAAGGGACCCCGCCCGGCCTGAACGGATCTGATGCTCCTCCCGATCCTTCAGGAACGCCTCCAGGCCGCCGTCGCCAGCGCGCTGCCCGATGCCGATCTCAGCCGCGTCCTGGTCCGCCCGTGCACAAACGCCACCCACGGGGATTACGAGACCACCGCCCTGATGGGCCTCGCCAAGGAGCGGAAAATGAACCCGCGCCAACTGGCCACCGACGTCCAGGCCCGTCTCGATGTCGCTGACATCTGCGAACCCGTCCAGATATCCGGCGCCGGCTTCCTCAATTTCCGCATCCGCTCCGAGACGCTGGGTCGCGTCATCGCCAGCGCCGCCCGAGGCGATCACCTCTTCGTCGTCAAGACGACGCGGCCGCGCACGGTGGTCATTGATTTCAGTTCTCCGAACGTCGCCAAGCCCCTGCACGTGGGCCACATCCGCTCCACGTTCCTCGGCGATTGCCTCGCCCGGGTCTTCAGGACCCTCGGCCACCGCGTCGTCACGGACAACCACATCGGCGACTGGGGCACGCAGTTCGGCATGCTCCTCGTCGGCTGGAGCGACCACCTCGACACCGCTGCGCTCGCCGCTGATCCCATCGCGGAGATGGAGCGCCTCTACAAACTCGTCAACGCACGCTGCAAGGAAGACCCCTCCGTCCGCGACCGCGCCCGATCCGAGCTCGTGAAGCTGCAGTCCGGCGACCCGGAAAACCTCGCCATCTGGCGCGAGATGCAGCGGCTCTCCCAGGTCCAGTTCGACAACCTCTACACCCGGCTCGGGGTCCAATTCGACGTCACCCTCGGAGAAAGCTTCTACAACCCGAAACTCGCGGGGGTCGTCGCCGAGCTTGAGGCCGCCGGGATCGCCCGTGCCAGCGAAGGCGCCGTGGCGGTCTTCTCCGATGGCACCCTTCCGACCAAGGAAGACCCGCTGCTCATCAACAGGGACGGCGAATGGCAGGCCAACCCGTTCCTGGTGCGAAAATCGGACGGCGGTTTCAATTACGCCACCACCGACCTGGCCACGCTCGAGCACCGGTTCAACACCTGGGCGCCCGACGAAATCCTCTACATCACCGGCGGCCCCCAACAACTCCACTTCCGCCAGCTGTTCCAAACCTATCGCCGCTGGCGTCCCGGCTTCACAGCCCGGCTCGAGCACGTCTGGTTCGGTTCCATCCTCGGCTCCGATGGCACACCGTTCAAGACGCGCTCCGGCGAGACCGTCAAGCTGAACGATCTCCTCCTCGAAGCCGAGGAACGCGCGTTCGTGATCGTCGCGGGGAAAAACCCGGACCTTCCCGAGGCTGAGCAACATGAGATCGCCCGCCGCATCGGGATCGGCGCGCTCAAATACGCGGACCTCCTTCCCAACCGCCAAAGCGATTACGTCTTCAGTTGGGACAAGCTTCTCGCGCTGACCGGCAACACCGCGCCCTACCTGCAGTACGCCTACACCCGGACGCGCTCCCTCCAGCGCAAAGGGGGTGAACGACCCGACCTCGCGTCCCTGCCCGACAGCCTCCCGCTCGTCGCACGCGAGGAACTCGAGCTGGCCCGGCATCTGCTGAATTTCGGCTTCACCCTCGAGGCCGTGACCTCGGATTACCGCCCGAATTTCCTCTGCAATTACCTCTACGAGCTGGCGGGACGCTTCTCCCAATTCTGGGAAAACTGCCCGGTTCTGAAGGCTGAGGATCCTGCCACACGAACGGCACGCGCCGCCCTCTGCGAGGTCACCAGCCGCGTGCTCGGCACCGGCCTGAACATCCTCGGCATCGAGACTGTCGAGAGGATGTAGAGGATGGGCTCTCAGCCCACCCACGCCGCGTATACCCGCGCCATACCCGCGTCCGCCAGCGTCCCCGCGAACAAGACGAGCCGATACCGCAACCGCACCGACTTGCCCGCGCCCAACGTCCACGGTGCCTCCCGGAAATAAAAAGGCGTCGGCGACAGGAATCCGTAGTCGCGCGTGAACCAGGGACAGGGTGACCATGGGTTCCCCGGGTGGTCCAGCAACGCGACGCCCTCGGTCACTTCACCCTTCGACCCAGCTCGTTTCCCCACGAACGCGCACCAGGCCGAAGCCACGCCGAACGTTCCCTTCTCCCCCGAGATCCCCTCCGCATTCACCAACATCCCCCCGCCCGCAGGCACGATGTCCTCGGCACCCCGGATCGAGAACAACGAATGATTCGTCTTCTCCACCGTCACATCCTGCACCGCCGTCCATTCGATGTCCCAGTCGACGAACCGCAGCGTCGGCCCGGCAACGGTCACCACGATCCGCCGACGATCCGTCATCGCCACCGGCCCGCCAGGCTTCCTCCATTCGCAGCCGTCCAGTATCTCCACCGATTCCTTCTCCACGCGGCCCAGCTTCGGGCCCGAGGACAGGATCTGCCCCTGCTCGTATCCTTCCTGCCAATAATTCCCGCCGTTCACGCGGTCGCACCCGAAATAAGCGGAGCGATGATGCGGATAGGGAAGTGACGTCTCGGCAGTGAGTGACATCCCCGTTGCAGGACCTCCAAGGGGATATAAATAGGGAAATTTCTGCGAGCGATGCGCCCTGTAACACGTCACCAACCGGTTGTTCCATCGCACCCAGATCTGCGGCCCCAGCTGGTAGGTGCTCAAGCCCGCCAACTCATCCCCGACCGCAGCGGCCGACGCACCCAGGGAATGCCGCGCTTTCACGACCAGGGCCGCGGTGCCGGCGCAGAGGGTCCGGCCAAGAAAGGATCGACGTGTGGACGAGGCGCTCATGGATCCAGCGAGCCTGACCACGCAGGCGCTCCTTCGCGATCCCAAAAGCCCCCGTGCACTCGCGGCGCATCCACAGACTGACGGCAGGGCGTGCACTCCGCTGCGCGCCGCCCTTCGCGGACGCACCCAGGCACGGCGCCCTCGGAGAGCCCGCCCACCCACAACTCGGGGATGCACGGACTCACTCGCCGTCCGGATATCGAAACTTCACCCCCTCGAACACCGCGCCTCGAATCTCGATCTTCAACACCGTTCCCGTGAACTGGGTCAATCCCTTCAACCCCGCCGCCTCACCCTGGAACTGGGAAGTGTCGCCCACGGACTCCCCGGTACCGCCGTTCGCCCGCGCCGCCAGGTTGATCGTCTGCGTCGACGTCCCGGAAACGACGGTCACGTCGAACGTGCGCAGCGGGATTCTCACAAAATTCTCCACGTGCCCGTCCATCACCCAGGCCGTCAACACACCGTTCGACGGGTCGTGCAGCAGGTCCAACTGATATTGGTGTTCCCCCAATTCGACCAACACGCCGCCGTGCACGGAACCATGACGGTGACCGTGATCGTCCCCAACCCCGGCCCCGACATTCCCGCGAGGCCCCTCGCCACATCCACCCGCGCCAAACACGACAGCAGCGGCAGCGGCCACCACCCACCCACCGCGCAAAAATTTCCGCTTTGT
>CAIMTB010000018.1 GCA_903844265.1 uncultured Verrucomicrobiota bacterium | reverse complement strand
GCCATGACCGACATCGACGCCTTCACGAATCCGGTCGCATTACCCGGGCGTCTCACCCTCCTTGGCCTACCTCAGCAACGCCGTAAACCCTGCTTGCTCGAAATGGCGATCTCCGGTCAGAGCCTCGGTCAACTCCTCCTCCTCCATCACCACGAACGAGATGCAGTCAGTCAACGACCATGCCTTGTCTTCACGCTGCCGGTAGCGCTCAACGCCTTTGGCGACGATCCCCCTGTCGAGCGCATGCACAACGGTTCCGGATTTGCCCATGAGCTCCTCCAGGAATCGGGCGCAGGAAACCCGCATCCCGGGGGCAGCCAGCGCGTCCGCCACCTCCAGGAGGACTGCCATCGTCGTCACCGTTTCCATCCCTCCAGCCATTACGGCCTCCATCGATCGTCGATGAGCAGCGTCGTTGCGGTTCAGAACGGCCAAGTAGAAGAACGCATCCGCGAAAACCCGCTTCATAGCTCCGATTTCTTGGGGGCCCCATGAGCGTAGTGGTCGTGCTCGGCGGCCAGATCCTTTGGTCCCTCGACCATGCCCGCGAACGCCCCCAGCCACGCGAGCGAATTCCCCCAGGACTCACCCTCAGGCTCGACGCGTACCATCGTCCCATCCGGCAGATGAACCCCGGGCGGCGACTTGGTCCATTGCCTGCGTGGGGACGGCGTCGTCCATCGCCCCCGGCCGGTTTCTGAATGTCACGGACGCCGCCAGCTTCGTCACCCTGTCCCAACAGAATTTGGTCATCGCCTCGGAGGAACTGTTTCGCAGCGTTCCGACCTACCAGAACGGGAGCCCCAACACCCTCAACGGCCCGCCGACTTCCGGGGCCTCGAGCGCGGGGAACTTCCGGCGGGACCAGAACCGTGCGGAGTTCGCTTGCGTCGTGGCCGGCACGCCGGGGACCTGGCGTGGGAAATCCAGGCGGGGGCCGGGGAATCTTCGAAGGTCGGATTCCACGGCTCACCCACCACCGCGCAACGAGCCAACGCCAATCAGGCCGCAGCCACGGACCTCGCCAGCGTCATCACTCTCGCCAACGAGCTGCGGGCGGTGTTGGTCGAAAAGGGGCTGATCAAGGGCGGGACGTAGATCCGCCGCTCGGTGACCGCCGCCGATGATTCGCAAATGTAGCGAGGAGGCAACCGCCACCCAGCATCAACGTGGTGGCGCCAGGCTCGGGAATCGTGAAGTAGACGCCAGCCAGCGCCAACGGCCCCCCCGTGCCACGCACGTCCTTGACCTCAACGCGGCGTACCCCGGCGTCAGAGGAGAAGCCAGCCAAGGTGCGTCCGAACAGCAGGCCGGCTCGGTCGAACTGCTCGTGCGCCCCTGAGCCATCCACAACTTCCAGTGTGAATGGATTATCGCCAATCCCCTGCACGTCGAGAACGACAGTCTGAGGGAGGGCGTCGAAACTCAGGCTGGCTCCCCGGACCAGAAACAGGGAGGTGTTTCCCCCGTAGGGATTTTCGGGATCGGGAAGACAGGTCGGAGCCGAACAGAAACCACCCGATAGCGGTCCGGGATTCATGATTGTCAGCCCCGCGTACTTGAGGGGATTGGCAAGCCCCGGATTGCCCAGAGTTGGGGGCGGGTATAAATCGTCCAAGCGGAACTCCTCGAATCCGACCTTCTCCAAGCCCGGGAGTGCCCCTGCGGCGACCTCTCCCGAGAGCGGTTGGATCTGGCCACCGCAAGGAATCACCTGCATGCCGCAGGCGGTCACGAGCAACAGCACGAACACATCGATGGCTCTCATAGTAGATTGTCGGCTCCGACGGGGTCAGGTTTCAACCTGTGGGTGGCCAGCGGGGTCACAACGTCCGCACTCGTATGAAACGGGATCGCGACGGGTCGACAGGCTGCGTGAAAATGTCACCAGCTCTGTTGGTGCTGACGGGGATCCAGTTCTGGACCTCCTCCGACTGGCGGCCAGTCATCAAGCCCGGTCGGTGCTCTCCGGTGAGACCCGCGAGCACGGGCCCGTCGAGGCCTCGGATGCACTCCGGGCAATCGAACACACCTTCCTGCGGCCCCAGGTTCAACACGGCGGCGATCCAGCCGTGGAATCCCATGGGGTGGTCGAGCGTCAGCCGGGTCCGGGAGGGAGGAACGGAGGCGGCGGTCACTTCACCAGGGCGTCTTTCCCGACGGCGATCACGGCGTCGAAGGCGAGCTTGGGACGATTCTCGCCGTCGAAGAGCAGAGGTCTCCCGGCGGACCGCCAGGAGACTCCGTCGTTGGCGCCCCAGAAGGTCACCATCTTGACCGAGTCGCGATGCTTGAGGAACGCCCGGAAGATTCCGGCATAGGCTTCGGCGAGCTTGCGATCCGCATCCTCCACCAGTCCGCCCTGCGTCGTCGCGGCGTTGGCGCCAATGTCGGCGCCGAGGCCACGCTGGCCGCCTTGCGCGCCGTTGACGTCGAGTTCGGTGATGTGGATGGGCAGGCCGAGCGCGGCCATCTCGGTCAGGGCTTGGTCCATGGCCTCGAAGGTCGTCGACACATTGACGTGCGCCTGCGAACCGATGGCGTGGACCGGCACCTTCTGCTCCTGCAAGGAACGGATCAGCGAGACGAGCCGGCGGCGCTTTGCCGGGTTCTCCAAGCCGTAGTCGTTGTACCGGAGAATCGCGTCGGGATCCACGTCGTGGGCGTATTGGAATGCCTTGGCGACGTAATCCGGGCCGATGATCTCGGACCAAAGCGAGCTCCGCAGCACGTTTGTGCCATTTCCATCGGCGAGGGCCTCGTTCACGACGTCCCAGACCTTGACCCGGCCCTTGTAGCGGCCGACGACGGTGCGGATATGGTCCCGCATGCGCCCGAGCAAATCGTCGCGGGAGGCGCGGGGGCCGTCATAGCGACCGAACCCCGGGCCAAAACGGCCACGGCCGCCGAGTGGGTTCATCGACGGCGTGTTGGTACCCGTAGCCGGGCCCGAAGCTGCCGCGGCGGCGTTCTGGGACGCCGGTGGCGCTGCGGTGGCGGAATTCGTCGCGTCGGGCGGTGGCGGATTCGTGCCGGCGAATACCCAGTTCGGGGTCTGGCTGTGCCAGACCAGCGTGTGTCCTACGAGTTGCATTCCCTGTTTCGTGCCGAACTCGACGAAGGCATCACCGGGACCGAAGTCGTAGCCCTCCGCGCCCTCCCGCGGGTGGATGAGTTGCCACTTCATGTCATTCTCGGCGGTGATCTGGTTGAACTGGGCCTTGACGAGCGCGATGTCCCTTTCGACGAGTTCCGTCGAACGCCGGAACGAAGCAGCACTGGTGACCTGGCTTCGGTTGACGGCGGTCCCGACCAGGAACTGGTCGCGGAAAGCCTCCTTCAGCGCGGGCAGGTCAGCGGCAGGAGTCGGCAACACCAGGGAGAGAAGCACTGCGGCGACCAGCCGGGACTGAAGTCGCGCACTCGTTCGGGGGATATTCATGGGGGAAGGAGTTCTTTGGATCTTGGATGGACCCCGCTTCAAGTACCCGATGCCTGTACCTGGGCTTTAGCAGCCCGTCGAACAGGCCTCCTCCTCGTTGCGGTCTACGCCAGGAGACTCCGTTCATTGGCATTTGGGTCAAGTTTGAGTCTCCTGACGTCGACTGCCACGGATTCTTGGCGGGCTGTCAGGGCGCCATTCGGATTCGCACGTCCCCCAAGGGCACGCCGGACTTGTCGAGAAGACGCATGGCGGCCTGCCAACTGTTCTGTTCGTTGATGACCTTGAACACGATGACGTTGACGCCTTTCTTCAACGTCACCCGTCCCTTATCGGCATCGAGCATCAGCGGGCGCGCCTCGGTGAAAGCGTAGATGTCGACGCCGTTGAAGTAGATGCGTCCCTGGTCATTGCTGCCGACGGCCATGATCACGTCGCGTCGTTCCTCGCCGCACTCGACGTAGGTCACGAGATAGCCCGCGGCCCGGTCGTTCTGCGTCTGGAGGATGGCGTTGAAGTCGACGTGGTTCGTCACGGCGATGACCCGGCGCCAGGTCAGTTCGCGGGCGCCGACCTTGATGCCATCGCCCGCCTTCGGCATCAGCGTTGCCTCGCCACGGACTTGATCACGGAGGAGCAGGTCGCCGGCGGGGGCACCCTCCGGGAGCGGGATCGGGGCGAGCATGAGCCAGTCCCGAATGTAGCCGTTGGAATCCAGGCCAGAGATCTCGGCGGCCCGGGCGCCGTTCAACAACAGCGCCCCGCAGGCCAACCACCGGAGGATGCGGATGAGTTTTTGCATGGGAAGTCACTCGTACTCGTTGGGCTTCCTCGCCGGGACGGTGATGCCGTCCTTCGGCGGCGTGGTCAGCGTGGCGAGATAGGCGAGGATGTCTTCCAGCTCCTGCTCCTTCAGCAGTATGCCGAGGGGCGGCATCGGGGAGATGGTCAGGCTCTCGAAGCCCTTCGCCAGTTTTGCATTCGGATCCATCAGACTCTCGAGGATGTAGGCCTTGTCCCCGCGCACCGCGATGCCCTCCAGTATGGGTCCGACGTCGCCACCCTTGCCGTTCACCTGGTGACAGGCGGCGCACGCGGCGGTCGGGCTGTTGAAGAACAGTTCCTCGCCGCGCTTGGGATCGCCGGCGACGACCTTGACCTCGTTCTGCCCGACGCCGCTGACCTTGTGGATGCGGCCCAGCAGGGTGAGCGCGTCGTTCAGGAACGGATCGGTGCCATTCACCGGCGTGCGCGAGAGTTGAGCGACCACGGTCTGGATCTCGGGGATGGTGGGAAACTCCAACAGCTTCACGAAGGCGGCCTGGCGCGTGATCAGGTCGCGATCCTGAATAGCCGGGCTGCTGAAGAACAACCGGCGTCCGGCCTCGTTCGCCGGCAGCGCGCGGATGGCATTGCGCCGGAGCGCAGCATCCGGGTTCAGCAAGGCCGCCTGATGCGTATCCTTGTCGAGGGCACCGAGCCCCTCGAGGGCCCAGAGCGCGTGAATGGCACCCTTCCCGCCGGCGCCGGACCGGACGCGCTTCCGCAAAGCGGGGACGGCGTTGGTCATCCGGCCATCCACGAGCAGGCGCTGGGCCGTGAGGCTCCAGAATTGGTTTCCGCTGTCCAGGGCCGCGACGGACTCGGCGGGTCTGGACTTGGCGAGGGCTTTGATGGCACCGCCCGGAGCGTCCTTCCAGACGACGCGATAGATGCGGCCGTGGGTTTGATCGCGCAGGTCGTTCTCGGTCTTGTAGGCGCCGCCGCGTCCGGCCGTGGCCTGGATGCCGGCGGATTGAGGACTCGGCGTGGGGTTGTGCTGGATGACGAAACTGTAGAAATCGATCACCCAGACCGCGCCGTCCGGTCCAACGTCGGCGAAAATCGGCGACATCCATTCGTCCGTGCTGGCGAGCAGGTTGAAGCCGTCGACAACCTGGTGGCCGCCGCCATCCGGTTGGACATCCATGATGCCGATCAGCTTCGCCGTCGGTTCGGTCACTAGCGCCTTGCCCTGCAGACGTGGCGGCAGGGCGTCGCTGACCATGAACGCGTGACCCGCGGCGGCGGTGTACCCCCCGAAGTTGTCCACCACGCGGACGTTCGGCGTGTTGGGATGCATGCGCATGCCGGGCGCCAGTGACTTGGCGGACTGAAGTCGGCGCACGTTCGCCGTGGCCGCGGCCTCGGGAGCGTTGTCGCCGTCCAACCGGTAGCCGGGGCGGAATCCGCCGCCACCGCCTCGCCGGCCGAAGCCCGGCTGCGTGGGATTCAGGATATGCGCCGGCAGATAGCCGTAGAAGCTGGGGTTGCCATTGGCCGTGGAGCCGAAGATGTCGCCGTGAGCGTTCTGCCCGAAGCCCCAGCTGTTGTTGTTGAACTGGTGGAGGAACTCGAGGGCCGATCCGTCGGCCTTGAACCGGAAGACGCCCTGCCCGAACTGGAGCTCCTTGCCGCCCACGGTTCCCCGGAAATTCGAGTAGCCGACGGCGCCGTAGAGCCAGTTGTCGAAGCCCCGGCCGAGGTTGCTCTGCATGGCGTGCGAGTCTCCCACCCCCCAGCCCGGCAGGATCGCCCGGCGCACGTCGGCGCGGTCGTCGCCATCCGTGTCCTCGAGGTAGAGCAGGTGGCGCGCTTCGGAGACAAGGACCCCGCCGTCCACGAACACCAGCGACGTCGCGAGGTTCAGGCGGTCGGCGAAGACAGTGAACTTGTCCGCCCGCCCGTCGCCGTCCGTGTCCTCGCAGATCTTGATGTCCGCGAGGCCCGGCTCACCTTCGTCGACGAGACCGTGCGGATAATCCCGGGCCTCGACGACCCAGGCGCGTCCGCGCTCGTCCCAGGAAATCCAGATGGGTTTCACGAGGTCCGGCTCGGATGCGAAGAGGCGGAGCTCGAAATCCGCCGGAACCTGCGTGTAGCGCATGCTGTCCTGCGGCGAGAGCGGTGCCTGATACTGGACGGGCTCCGGGCGCCGTTCGTAGTTTGGCACGGCACCTGGCAGGCGCTGCAACGACGGCCGCGAGGCGAGGGAGGCTTCCCATTCGGACCTGGCCTGAGGGCTCACCGCGCCAACCACGGCTTCGCGGAGGACCGCGTCGGTGGGTCGTTGGCCATCGGCGTATTGAATCCACGCACGCGCCTTTCTGCGCAGGGCCTCGATGCGTTGTCGTGGACCGGCATCCCATTCGGAATCGCGCGTCACCTGCACCACCGCGTCGAAGTGCTTCAGGTACGGTTCCGTGAGGGGTCCCGGATCGGCGAGGTGATCGAAGTAGATGGCCTCGGGAGCCAGGGTTTGGCCCGGCAGATAGACGTAGTTCGTGCGCGATCCGCCGCCGCCGAGTCCGCCGCCACCGGCCTGGATCGGCCCGAGGTAGAGCACGTGGAGCGGGCGGTCCTGAGCCGGGGCGGCCCCCGCGTTGAAAGCCGTCAGACCGGCCGCCAAAAGGGTCAGAATGGATGTCGGTGGACTCATGGCTTACTTGGCGGTCGGTTTGAAGATCAGCTGCGAGAACAGGAAAAGCGCTTTCTTCCAGTGATCAAAATCATGGGCGTGCTCGTCCACGTGCCAGACGTGCGACACGGCTTTCTCCTTGAGGTAGCCGTGAACGCCCTGGCTGATGCGGATGAGGCCGTCCTTTTTGCCGCACGAGACGTAGAGGAGCTTGAGCTGGCGCTTCGCCATGTCCGGATCGGGCACGAGTTCCGCCGTGGGTTTGGTGTTCGGCGCGGACGAGAATCCGCCCACCCACGCGAAGATGTCGAGGTTTCGCAGCGTGACGGTCTTGGTTTCCATGGCGCCCATCGAAAGCCCGGCCATCGCCCGGTGGGGTTGGTCGGCGAGCGTGCAGAATTGGGCGTCGATGGAGGGAATCAGCTTCGACCGTCCATGAACTGGGTGCGGGGCGATTCATCCTGAACACGCTCCGCATCCGCGAGCATCTTGGAACTCATCCCGCGGCTGACCGACTGCAACTCAATCTGCTGAGCTACGCTGCGCGCGATCAAAACCGTCCGCTCGCCGAACTCCCGCCTGACTTTGATGCGCAGCTCAGCACCCTGTCCCAAACCACTTGCGATCGGCGTTCCGTGCGCGACTCTCTCGAGCGTCCCGCAGGTCTGCCTTCATGGCGATGGCGCCTCGGCGGTGGACTGGGACACCGAGCGTGCATCGAACGATCCAGGAACCATGAACCGCGCCATTTCAGCACCTCCCGACCGCGAGCGACGTGACCCGGAGGCTCCTATTTCCAGGTTCCTTTTCCGGAGGGCGACCAAGCACGAGACCGAGTCGCTCCCCAAGTGGGTCCGAGTCCGGGGCGAACAGGTCACCATCTGGGCCCTCCTCTTGTTTGCCTTGTCCGCAGGGGGCAGCCGCGCGAGGGGCGCCGATAACTTGCCCCCTGCACCGCCATCAGAACAACGCGCGGCGAAAGCGTCCGAAAGCCTCAACCCCTGGCTCCGCGACCTGCGCGGGGAGGCCCTGCCCGCCCGCGTCGCCGCCGCGGACGCCCTGGGACGGATGGGCGCCGCTGCCGTTCCCGCCATTCCCGCCATGCTCGAGGCGATGAGCAGCCCTGAAGCCTGGGTGATGGTGGCCATGATGGATGGCATCAAAGCCATGGGGCCCTCCGCGCATCCCACGGTGCTGGACCTCTTCGAACGCGGTACCGGCGAGCAGCGGTTTCGCGCGGGCATGGTCCTGTGGGCAATCGGCCTGGAGGCGCAAGCGGCGGTGCCGCGGGTCAAGAAGCAACTCGAGGACCCGGACCCCAAGGTCCGCGAGCTGGCCGCCATGATTCTCGAAAAGATCGACGAGGAACTCGCCCCTGACCGCCGTGCGGCGACCACGACCACGACCACCGCCGCGGCTGCGTCGGCGCGCGCGCGACTGCCTCAACTCAGGGGTGGAGCACCCCTCACGACATCCGCGGACACCGCCGCAGCCGACTGGCCCGGGTTTCTCGGTCCGAACCGGGATTCGCTCTGCACTGAAACCGGCCTCCTGAAGCACTGGCCCGAAGGCGGACCGAAA
Source organism: uncultured Verrucomicrobiota bacterium (assembly GCA_903844265.1). GTDB lineage: Bacteria > Verrucomicrobiota > Verrucomicrobiia > Limisphaerales > CAIMTB01 > CAIMTB01. Next base: position 5,452 of record CAIMTB010000018.1, on the reverse strand, counting down.
CTCCTCTGGAAAGTCGACGGCCTGGGGCGGGGATTCTCCGCCGTCTCCATCGCGAGCGGGAGACTTCTGACGATGGGTGACCGCACCAATGCTGACAGTCAGTCGGCTCAGTTCGTGATCGCCTTGGACCTGAACACCCGAAAGGAGCTCTGGTCGACGCGCGTCGGACCGCCGCACCCGGACGGCGGTCCGCGTTGCACCCCCACGATCGATGGTCTGCGGACGTACGCCCTCGGCACCGACGGCGATCTGGTCTGCCTGGAAACCGCGACCGGCAATTGCCAATGGCGCAAGAACCTCACCACCGACCTCGGCGGGCACGTGATGTCGGGGTGGAAGTATTGCGAATCGCCGCTGGTGGACGGGCCAAAGCTCATCTGCACTCCGGGCGCCGAAGAGGCTGCACTCGTCGCGCTCGACAAACAAACCGGGGCGGTTCTCTGGAAGAGCGCCGTGCCAGAACTCGGACCGAAGGGCAAAGACGGAGCCGGGTACGCTTCCCCTATGGTGGCCGAGATCGAGGGCGTGCGGCAGTATGTCCAAGTCCTCGGGCGCGGCGTGGTAGGCGTGGACGCGGACACCGGGAAGTTCCTCTGGGGCTATAACAAAATCGCCAATAACACAGCCAACATTCCCAACCCTGTCATTCGGGGTAACCTGGTCTTTGTGGCCAACGGCTACAACGCCGGCAGTGCGCTCCTCCGAATTCGCCGGCAGGGAGACCGCTTCAGCGCCGAGGAAGTCTATTTCCTCAAGGCAAAGGAGTTCGACAATCATCACGGCGGCATCGTGCTCGTGGGTGACTCCGTGTACGGAGGTGTCGGCTTGAACAAGGGCGACCCTGCCTGCATCGACTTCGCCACCGGCGAAACGCGGTGGAAGGTCGAAGCTCCATCGAGCGGCTCCGCGTCCGTGGTGTACGCGGACGGCCACTTGGTCTTCCGCTACGACCGTGGCCTGGTCCTGCTCGTGGCGGCCGATCCACAGGGTTTTCGAAGTGAGGGACAATTCATGGCCGTGACCCGTGAAGGCCCTGCCTGGGCGCATCCGGTCATACACCAGCGACGACTCTACCTGCGGCACAACGACTTGCTGGCCTGCTACGATCTGAGTGCCCACCCCTAACCTCCTCGGACCCATGATCTGCCTGATAAAGAGAGCTCTGGGCTGGATACTCCCTGCACGTCTTGACCGCTCGACGCGCTTTGGCGGTCCCTGGTCGGCGCGCCGCCCATCCTCGGCCTACCGCAGGTGGCGTTCCTACGGATCGCCGCGACAGGGCCGCGGGCCATCCGGCCTGGCGGCACTCGTGACGGTGGGTGCCATGGCCTGCGCGGCCGGGCCATCGAACGACGTGGCCCAGGCGCTGGCCTTGGTGGACCTGAAGGCCCTCGGTCGCGCCGTCGAGGATTTGGCCCAAAGCGATCCGGGGGGTTGCGGTCGCGAGAAGCCCACGTGGGTGCGTCGACTGGGGGAATATGATCGGTCGCTACCAGCCCTGCGCGAGGGAGTGGCAGCGGGCGAACCGACCAGCCTGCGCCGGGCCGAGGACCTGATAGCGCTCAAGACGCAGATTCTCCTCAGCAACCCGCTGATGAAGACCTTCGACGAGGTCTTGTTCGTCCGGCGTCGCATCACGCACGCGGACTTGGGTCTGCCGGCGAACTGGGAAGGCAATTCGAGCCTTCGGACGACAGGTTGGGAGAATGAGATCGCCCGATTCTCGATGCGGAATCCCGCCGTGCCGCCGGCGGCGCTGTACCGACCGGAGGGAGGGCGGTTCGTCGGTGACCTTCGACTCCACTACGGGGCGGACCGGATCCTCTTCTCCCAGCCCGGCCGCAACGGCCGCTGGCAGATCTTCGAGATGTCACTCGCCGAAGCGACGCCGGTGGAGCTGCCCTTGATTCTCGAACCCGACGTCGACAACTACGATGCCTGCTACCTACCGGATGGGAATCTGTTGTTCACCTCCACGGCACCGTTCACTGGCGTGCCCTGCGTGACGGGGGCCTCGCACGTCAGCAACATCTACCGGTACGAGCGCGCGACCGGGCGCATCCGCCGACTGACGTTCGACCAGGAACACAACTGGGGACCGGTCGTGCTCGACAGTGGACGAGTCATGTACTCGCGCTGGGAATACTCAGACCTGCCGCACTTCGCCGCCCGCCTGATGTTCACCATGAATCCCGATGGCACGAGCCAGGCGGAGCACTACGGCAGCGGATCGTACTGGCCCAATGCGACGTTCTACGCCCAGCCCATCCCCGGCCACGCTACGATGTTTGTTGGCATTGTCACCGGCCACCACGGCGTCCGTCGCATGGGTGAGTTGGTGCTCTTCGATCCCGCCCGCGGGCGCTTCGAAGCCGACGGCGTGGTCCAGCGCATTCCCGGCTATGGCCAGGCGGTCAAGCCGGTGATTCGTGATGAACTCGTGGATGCCTCGTGGCCGAAGTTCCTTCATCCCTACCCGCTGAGTGAGAAGTACTTTCTGGTCTCCGCTCAACCGACGCCACAATCCCGGTGGGGACTCTACCTGGTGGATGTCTGGGACAACTTGCTACTGCTGAAAGAGGAGCCCGGCGCAGTACTGTTCGAGCCCGTCGCCCGAAAGCAGCGACCCACGCCGGCGGTCATCCCGTCGCGGGTCAAAGAAGGAGATCCCTGGGCCACGATGTTCATCTCGGACATCTACACCGGGCCTGGCTTGAAGGGCGTGCCGCGCGGTACAGTCAAGCGCCTGCGTCTGTTCACTTATCATTTCGCTTATCACGGCATGGGTGGACAGGTGAACCGCGTCGGCCTGGACGGCCCCTGGGATATCAAGCGCGTACTGGGCACGGTCCCCGTGGAACCTGGCGGATCGGCGTGGTTTCGGGTACCGGCCAACACGCCGATCTCGATGCAGCCGCTGGATGAAAAGGGCCGGGCTCTGGCCAGGATGCGGAGTTGGACCACGGCCATGCCGGGCGAGAACCAGTCCTGCGGCGGCTGCCACGAGCGTCAGAACACGGTGCCCGGATCGCCGGCCCCCTCCGCGAACGGCAAGCAACTTGCGAAAATCGCGCCGTGGTACGGACCCGTCCGAGGATTCAGTTTCAATCGAGAGCTGCAGCCGGTGCTCGATCGCCACTGCGTAGGATGTCACAACGGGATCCCCGACAAGCCCGCCCCCAATCTGACCCGGCGCCCGCCGGCCGAAGACGACGTGATGGACCCGACTTACCGTCGGGGGAGTCTCTTTCCGCCTGCCTACCAAGCCCTGCGCGCGTTCGTGCGCTCGGGGCCGGCGGAAAGCGACCTGCATGTGCTGCCCCCCGGCGAATTTCACGCCTCCACCACGGAACTCGTGCAGCTACTGGAACAAGGGCACTACGGCGTCGCGCTCGACGACGAGGCGTGGGACCGGTTGGTCACCTGGATCGATCTGGGCACCCCCGCCCATGGGACCTGGAGTGAAGTCGTTGGCGAGTCCAAGGTGACTTCGCAGCGTCAGCGGCGGATGGCTATGCTCGCCAAGTACGCAGGCCTCGAAGACGACGGCGAGTTTGTGCCCGCGGCGGGCCACGACCAGGTCGAACCGCTGGTGCCAAAACCTTCGTCCCACACCACCTCAGTGTCGCCTCGAGCGGAGGGCTGGCCTTTCGATGCCGGGGAAGCAGCACAGCGGCAGCGCGCCCTAGGCCCGAGCGTGCGGACGATCGACCTTGGCCGAGGCGTGTCACTCGAACTGGTACGAATTCCCTCCGGCGAGTGTGTGCTGGGTGACGGCCAGGGCGAACCACTGCATCGGGTGACCACCGCGCGCCCGTTCTGGATGGGGCGTTTCGAGATCAGCAACGCGCAATTCGCCGCGTTCGACCCGGCTCACGACAGCCGGCTCGAGCATGCCGACTTCCTCCACTTCAGCGAGGAGCAGCGCGGCTACCCACTCAACACGCCGGACCAACCGGTCTGCCGCGTCTCCTGGAATCAGGCGCGTGACTTCACTCTCTGGCTCTCCCAGAAGACCGGCGTCCATTGCGACCTACCGACGGAGGACCAGTGGGAATATGCCTGCCGGGCCGGCACCGCCACACCCTTTTGGTTCGGCGCCGACGGTCTGTCCTTCGGCACGAACGCCAATCTGGCGGATATCTCTTTCCGCCGGACCAAGCCCGCCTACCAGGATCGCCAAGGTCGTCCCCTGATCGTTCCCGAATGGCGTCCGGCGGCGGTCACCGTCAACGATGGCTTCCGCGTGTCCTCACCGGTCGGCCGGTTCCAACCCAATCCGTGGGGCCTGTACGACATGCACGGAAACGTGTGGGAATGGACGCAAAGTCTCTACGACGGAGCCCCGCAAGGACCCGGGACCGACGGCCGCCGGATCGTGCGCGGCGGTTCCTGGTCCGATCGCCCTCACCGCGCCACCTCAACCTCCCGGCTGGCGTACCAACCCTGGCAGGTCGTCTACAACGTCGGTTTCCGGGTCGTCTGCGAGGACTAGCGAGGAGATGTCCAAGACCGATGGTGGCCGGACAATGTGAGGCGACCACTTGCTTCAATGGGCGAACCGGCGCTCGAACCGGCCTTTGGCCGGTCGGGCAGTTCCACCCGAACCGAGGTTCCCGGTGGTAGTTCCACACCGGCCGGCAGGGCCACGGTCCCCTCGGCGGTCACTGTTCCTGTCACACCCATGCGCTGAAGGTATAAGATGTGGCTGCCTCCGACAAGGGGTCAGCGTCGCCAGCCGGGACACACTTCACGACTTCTTTCCGTAGGGTCAAAGAAGTCGAACACGTGGGAATCGAGGATCTTGAGCGGCGCGGATGGATGGTTAGCGAACCGCCGGCTGTAGACTGCGCAGTCGGACGGACGCGAGAGTTCCGAAACCGAATTGGCCGAAGCGCGCCTCCCAGCGTGCGCAAGGGCAGCATGGAGGCTTGGATACGGTCTTGGTCACGTTGCTGGAGGTTGCCGGATGTTTCTGCGGATCCGGCATCAAGGACTTGCAGCAATTTCGGGAGTTGTATGTCTCTACGGATCGGAGGCGCTCGACCATCCCCTGACTAGCCCCTCAGGATGAGGGCAGCGCGAATCGGACAGCATCCCGCCACTTCGCCACGTCATCGATTCGCTCCCGCTGGTAGAGTTGGTGGATGAGCTCTGACGCGTGCTTCACCAAGCGCATCGCGGCCTCGCGGGGAACCCCTGGCCGACGAAGGTGGGTCAAGTAGGTCACACGCAGGCGGTGGAAGCAGAGATGGGGCTTTCGGGTATTGATGAAGAACTGCTGCGGGTCCGGATCTCCGAACGCGGTTCGTCGACGAAATCCCAAGCGGCAACCTCGACCTCGCTCCGACGATCCAGTGGATCCTCGGAGTAGCTGGCCGCGGTATGACGAGTCACATCCTTCGGCCATTTCTCCCAATGGAGCATCTCCCGGAGCCGGCGGATGGCGGTG
>CAIMTB010000017.1 GCA_903844265.1 uncultured Verrucomicrobiota bacterium | reverse complement strand
GGTTGTGCATGATGGCGAAGGTGAGGACGCGGACGCGGCAGAAGCGTTCACATTCGCGGAGGAGGGAGACGAAGTGGTCTTTTTCGGCGGGTCCGAATATGGGGCGTTTGTCGACGATGCGGGAGAGGCAGTGATAGAAGGCGCTGGGCCTGCCCTGGGGGAGCTTGAGACGACGCGCACGCATCGGAGGAGAGAAGAGGAGAGGAGACACCGAGTCAACTATATAAAAGACCTGTCCCTTTATAAAGTGTCCCGCTCATTCGCCCGTTCCGAAAATCTGAGCTGTGCCCCTCCCCGACCTGTCGATGGCGGCTTGTGGGGATGCCCGGTTGATTTCGAGCCGGTTTTGAGGCATTCCTCGTCCGAATCTGGATGCACGATGGACCTGTAGGAGAGCCCTGCTGGTCCTCCTGAATGGCCCTGCTTGTTTGGGGAAGCCGGCAGGATGCCGTCGCTTCGGGGAGCACGAGCAGCGATGCCGTCGTCGGGTGAGGTAATGCCGGCTGGGTTTTTCAGGGGAGAAATGAGCGCCACGAAACACGCGAAGGATATCCCGCCTAACCGGTCGGGTGTCGTGTGGTGTGAACCGGCGTTGTTTCTCGCCAGCCTGTGCCTTGCATTGGGGGTCGGGGCCGCGACCAACGATTATTTTGTCATCCGCGTCGTCGATGCCGAGACCGGACGCGGCATTCCCTTGGTGGAGCTTGAGACTGTCAACCACGTGAAGGCGTGGACCGACAGCGCGGGCGTCGTTGCGTTTCTTGAGCCTGGGCTGATGGGAATCGAAACCTACTTTCGCGTGGCGAGCCCGGGTTACGAATGGGCCAAGGATGGCTTTGGGAATCGGGGGGTGCGTTGGGTGCCGGTTGCGGGTGGGAATGCGACGCTTGCGTTGCGGCGGACCAACATTGCGGAGCGGTTGTATCGCCTTACGGGGCAGGGCATCTACCGGGACAGCGTCCTCGCCGGCCTGCCCGTTCCGCTCAAGGAACCGATCATCAACGCGCAGGTGATGGGGCAGGATACCGTCATCGCGACGCCCTATCTGGGCCGGGTCTACTGGTTCTGGGGTGACACGGACCGGGCGAGTTATCCCCTCGGCAATTTCGGGGCCGCCGGCGCGACCTCGGCGTTGCCCGGTTCGGGCGGCCTGGATGTTTCGAGGGGCATCGACTTTGACTATTTCAAGGGTCCGGAGGGGTTCGCCCGCCCGATGTGTCCGGACCCGGACAGGGACCTGCGTTGGATCGAGAGCGTGATGACCGTTCGTGACGAGCAAGGCCGTGAACGGCTCGTGGCCCGGGTCTCCCATCAGAAGGGACTGAAGCCCGCCGAGGCGTGGTACCTGATGCTGTTCGACGACGAACGAGGGCAGTTCAAACCCATCGAACGATGGGATGTCCACGAGGGCCATGACGCGTCCCATCCGTTCCGGGTTCGCAGCGGTGGCATCGATTATTGGTATCTCTACCCAAACTGGAGGGTCCGCGCGGACCTTCCGAGCCTCCGCGATTTATCGAGCTACGAGTCTTTCACCTGTGTGGCGGGGGACGGGCGTGTGAATCCTGATTCGAAGGTGGAGCGGAACGCTGAGGGCAAGCCCCGCTATGCATGGAAAGCCGGGGCGGATCGCCTGCACATGGGGCGGATGAGGACGTTGATCGACTCGGGGAAGCTCAGTCAGGACGAGTCCTGGATGGATCTCCACGATGTCTCGACCGGGGAGCGTGTCGCGGCGACCCGTGGTTCTGTGGCGTGGAATGCCTATCGCCATCGTTGGGTTGCGATTTTGGCCGGCAAGGCTGGCGAGGTCTGGTTTTCCGAGGCGGACACACCGACGGGGCCATGGGTTCACGCCGTCCGGGTCGCCTCTCACGGCGACTACAATTTCTACAACCCGGTGCACCATTCATTCCTCGACGAGGATGGAGGTCGGACGATCTATTTCGAGGGCACTTACACAGCGGCATTCGCCAAGGCGAAGGAGATGACACCGCGTTACGAGTACAACCAGATCCTGTACCGGCTCCGGCTCGACGACGACCGGCTCCGTTTGCCAGGGCCGGACCGCAACGAGCCGGCTGTTTCCCGGGACCTCGGCGCGGAACCGGGCGGATCACGATGACTTGCCAACCCCACCCGCGGCTTGGTGGAGGCCTGTGCGTCCGAAAAGTCCATTGCCTTGGGCTGGGAGATGCCTACGCTCGGCACGTTCCTCGGACACCCTGAACCGTACCCACCATGTGCATTTTCGATTCTCCCACCGATGCCAACGGCCGCTTGCGTGGCGCTGGCCGGCGCGGCTTCACACTGATTGAATTGCTCGTCGTCATCGCGATCATCGCGATCCTGGCCAGCATGCTCCTGCCGGCGCTCAGCAAGGCGAAGCTCAAGGCTACGGGCATCAAGTGCCTGAACAACCTCAAGCAGATGCAGTTGGCCTGGCACATGTATCCTGACGACTACAACGACAAGCTGGTACGCAACCTCTTGGGAGACACCAACGCCTGGATCGGGGGTAACGTGAGTTCCGCTCCGGGGTGGACGAACGTCAACGACATCAAGAACGGCCGCCTCTACCCGTACAACTCGTCGACCGAGATCTACAAGTGCCCGACCGACATCGCTTTCAAGTCCGGTGGACGAAGCATTCCGCGGGTTCGAAGCCTCTCGATGAGCGGGCGCATGGGTGGGGACGCGGCGTGCTGCGATTTCGTCAATCCCGGCATTCCCTTCTTCCTCAAGTACGGGGACATCGTCAGTCCAGGTCCCAGTCAGGCCTTCGTGTTTGTCGACGAGGACAAGGACAGCATCGATGACGGGTTTTTCGCTGTTCGGGCGACTATCCCGAACGGTGGTATGTGGCAGAACACGCCGGCTCAGCGCCACGGCGGTGGCGCGCAAGTGTCGTTCGCCGATGGCCACGCGGAGTTCTGGAAGTGGCGCGAGCCCACCAGCGCCAAGCTTCACGGCGTCGACAACACCACGAAGAAAGACGATCGCGACCTCGAGCGGTTCCGGCAGGCGACGTACATCCGGTAAGGTCTCAGGGACCTCTTCGATCTTCACGAGTGCGGCCGGCTGTCCGGCCGCACTTTCGTTTTCTAGGATTCGCTTCCACTCGGATGCGGGCCCTCAAAAAGACCCTGTCCGTCGTGGCAGTCGACGTCAGGAGGCTCCATTCATTGGCATTTGGATAAAGTTAGAGTCTCCTGACGTCGACTCCTACGGAGCTTTGATGGCTGCCAACGTCGGCTGCGATGACGAACGGGTTGTCGTCGACCGGCGGTCAGCGCCACTGGGGGCCGGGCAGTGGTTGGAGATCGGAGCCGAGAATCTGAAAGGTGTGGATGCCGCTGGGGGTGGTGTCGGTGTACGTCCAGACGACCTTCCTGGCGGGGGTGACCTCGAACAGTTTTGTTTGATGGATCCCGATGCCGTAGCTCGTGATGACGGTGTTTCCGTTGGCCAGGCGTTGACCGCCGCAGGCGTCACGGATCAGGGGTTCGGGGAGGTCGTCGTTGGAGAGGGTCCAGACCGTCTTGCCTGCGGCGTCGACCTCGATGACGAGGTTGCCCTGGGTGCAGTCGATGAGGGTGTTTCCGTTGGGCAGCCGGATCGCGGTGAAGGGCCAGTGGGGGGTGGCGACTTCCCAGGCGATGGTTCCGTCGGGACGGTATTCGCGCACCATCCGGTCGAGCAGCTGCGGGACGAGGTAGGAGCCCGTGGCCAGTTTTCGGGTCATCCGTGACTGCATGTGATGGTTGGTCAGTTGGCAGCGGATGGGGACCTCGCGTGCGATTTTGCCGGCGGCGTCCACTTCGAGGATGCGGGGCCTGGGACCGGCCTCGGTGAGCAGGAGGCGTCCATTTTCGAGAAGCTCGACGGTGTTGACCTCGGACTGGGTTCCTTCGAAGCGGAATTTTTCTTCGCCGGAGCGCGTGACCCGGACCACGGCGCCGCCCGGGTGACGGTCGCTCTTGGAGAGCGCCAGCAGGACGTCGCCGCCGGGAAGGACCCAGCCGTCACGGCTGGAGTGCGGATACTTCCAGGCGACGGTTCCGTCGGCGGCGACGATGCGGGTTTCGGCGCCGGTGGCGAGGAAGGGGGGGTGGGTGGCGGGTTCGCCGGCGGTGCCGGTGAGGGGGAGCAGGAGAAACGCGAGCGCGATGAATCGTCGTCGGGGAAGGCGGTGCATGGGGCGAGTATGGGGGTGGGGACGGCGGGGTGCAGCGGGGAATTTTTCGGGGGACGGGTGGTGTGTGGTCCGCGGTGGACTGCGGTGGCGAGCCGCCGCAGTCCATGACTGAGATCGCAGGCGGTGGGCGGTGCGTGGGCGAGGGATGGGGATTTTCAAGCCGGGGGCGGCAAACTAGACTCCCGGCATTGTCATGAATCCAGCCGAGCTGATGACCGAGGTGTTCCGGGTGAAAGCGTTTTCCCGGGGGGTGCGAGGCGTCCTTGCTTGGGTGCTGGCGCTTGGGATCACCGGTGTAAGTACGCGGGCCGCGGTGCCGGCGTCGGACGGCCTGTATGCGGTCTTCGAGGTGAAGCGGGGGGCGACGGCGGTGGGGCAATTCGTCTGCCAGCTGGAGTTCCAGAAGGTGCCGCGGACGGTTGCGAATTTTGTCGGGTTGGCGGAGGGGAGGAAGGTGTTTGTGGATTACAAGCGTGGGCATCCGGTGGCGCGGCCGTATTTCGATGGGATTATGTTCCACCGGGTGGTGCCGGGTTTCGTCATCCAGGGGGGATCGCCGAACGGGCAGGGGACGGATGGGCCGGGCTATACCTTCCGCGACGAGTTTGACGCCACCCTGCGGCACGACCGGGCGGGGGTGCTTTCGATGGCCAACAGTGGGTTGAACTCCAACGGCAGCCAGTTCTTCGTGACGCTCGCGGCGACTCCCTGGTTGAACGACGTCCACACTGTGTTTGGGCACGTCGTGGATGGGATGAACGTGGTGACCAACGTGGCGCAGGGGGACGTGATCGCGCGGGTGACGGTGGTGCGGAACGGGAGTGCGGCCGCGCAGTTTGAGGCTGCGGGGCACGGTTTGCCTGAGGTTTCGGAAGGGAAGCCGGCAATTGCCCAGGTGGGGGAGGGATTCATCCTGGGCTACGACCAGCCTGCGAACTCGGAGGTCTTCGTTTTTTGTTCCGACGATCTCGCCGCGTGGGCCCAGGTTCCGGGGCCGGAGATCCACGGCGTGGAGCCGGTGCCGGATGTGCGGGATGTGTCTTCCGTGACGGTGGGGAAACCGCAGAAGTTCTTCGTGGAGACGCGCGTGGACTATCCGGACTCGATCTGGACGCCGAGCTCGATGGCGGGTCGGTCCGTGAAGTTGGTGGATGGGGGAGGGTTCAGTCTGGCGTTGACGCTGACGAATGGGGTTTCGGGGCGTTACGTGTTCACGCAGGGCGCGGTGGTGTTGGGGCCTTACCCGGTGTTGAGTTATTCGTGGAGCCCGGAGGCGTACCGGGGTCGGTTGGTTTGGAGCATGTCGGGCCTGGCTTTGGGAGCGGATCCGATCACGCAGGGGAGCGTGAATCTCGTGTTCACCAACGCGGTGAAGGGGACGTACTCGGGTGATCTCTACACCGGGAGCGGTCAGACCGTTCCGGTCAAGGGAGCGGTCACCGTGACGGGACCGTGAGCCGCCGCTACTGGCCGACCGAGCGGAGGATCTTCTGGAGAACGGGTTGGAGCGTGGGGGCGCTGACGCGGATTTCGAAGGTGCGAAGGCCTTCGACCTCGCGTCGCCAGAAGGTGCCGCCGGCGCGTTGGAGGATGAGACCTGCTGCGGCGATGTCCCAGAGCCTGACGCCGAACTCGATGTAGGCGTCGAAGCGGGCGCTGGCCACGTAGGTCATGGAGAGCGCGGCGGCGCCCATGATCCGAATCTTCCGGACGCGATGAACCATTTCGGTGAAGACCGGCATCATGCGGTCGAGGGAGAGGCCTGCCTTGGCGAAGCCCATGGCGACCATGGATTCGTCGAGGCGTTTCCTGGGGAAGACGACGAGGGTGCGGCCATTGAGTTGCGCGGGTCCGGTGGCGGTGGCGGACCAGAGTTCGTCGGTGAAAGGTTCGTAGACGATGCCGAGGAGGGTTTCGAAACCGTCGGCGTAGGCGGCGTCGACGGGTTTGCGGCCGGGCTTGGTCCTGGCCTGGAGCGCGATGGAGACGCAGGCGTGGGGGACGCCGTAGGCGAAGTTGACGGTGCCATCGATGGGATCGACGACCCAGCGGAGATCCTTGGCATCGTCGGTCGGGGCGCCTTCCTCGCCTAGGAAACCGGCTTCGGGAAGTGCTTTTCTCAGCGCTTTCTCGATGAGGCGCTGGCAGCGCACGTCGAGTTCCAGCTTGATGTCGTGCTGGGTGGCGAGATTCACGCGTTTGGTGGCGTGAAGATTTCGGACCATGAGCGCGCCGACGGAGCGGGCGGCGGCATCGGCGGCGTCGAGGGCGTGACGGAGTTGGGTCGGGTTCATCGATATCCTTCGCCGCGGAGCATCAGAGGGGAAGGGGACGTCCGTCGAGATCGAGGAACTCTGCGCGCAGCGCGTCGGTGGTGATATGGAGCAGGGCAATGCTTTGGGGCAGGCCAAATCGTGGGGCCCCGGCGGATCCTGGGTTCAGGAAAAGAACTTCGCCGTGCTTGCGGCAGTAGGGGCGGTGGGTATGGCCGAACACGACGACGTCGATGGCGGCCTTCTTGATGCGCTTCTGCTCCGTGGGGGTGGGCGTGCCGGGAGTGACGATGTGCTGAATCAGGATGCGACGGTTGCCGAGTTCGACGATTTCCGCTTCACGCCAGCCGAGGTGATCGTCGTTGTTGCCGGCGATGACCGTGACGGGGGCGATGGCCTCGAGCTCCGCGATGAGCGACGGGCGGCACACATCGCCCGCGTGGAGGATGTGGTCGACCTTGGCGAAGCGGATTCCGACGCGGGGATCGAGGAGATTATGTGTGTCCGCGATAAGTCCGAGGATCATGGATGGGTGTGATGGCGATGCTGCGGAGAACGGGGACCGTGGGGAGGGTCAGCTCCCGGAAGGGCTGAATCGAGGAAAAATCCTGGGAGGACGGCAGGACGAGATGCTCCCGGCTGTTCCCTGGAGCGCCTTATTAAAGACCTGTCCCGTTATTCC
>CAIMTB010000016.1 GCA_903844265.1 uncultured Verrucomicrobiota bacterium | reverse complement strand
GGACCTGTCTCGTGGTGAATCAAGCCATCAAGTCACCCTGACGAAGCAGTTTTTCCTGTCTGAAGCCCCCTGCACCCAGGCGCAGTGGGAGGCAGTGATGGGGACCAATCCTTCGGATTTCAAGGGCGCTGACCGACCCGTTGAGATGGTGAGTTGGGATGAGGCAGTGGATTTTTGCTGGAGGCTCACCGAGCAGCAACGTAAGCAGGGGGCGCTATTGGAAGGTTGGGCGTGGCGCTTGCCGACGGAGGCGGAATGGGAGTATGCAGCGCGGGCCGGGACGACAGGTCCGCGACACGGGGAGTTGGACGCAATTGCTTGGCATGCCGGTAATTTCGGCGTCGGGACCCATCCTGTGAAGCAGAAGGCGCCGAATGCTTGGGGGTTGTACGACATGATCGGCAACGTGTGGGAATGGTGTTCGGACTGGTACGGCGGATATCCCACGGGTGCGGTCATCGACCCTAAGGGCCCCAGTTCGGGCTCCACCCGCGCGTCCCGCGGGGGCAGTTGGTGCCTGGACGGCGGGCGCTGTCGCTCGGCGTACCGGCTCGGGTTTGATCCGAGCGCCCGCGGCATCTCTCTGGGCTTCCGGCCCGTCCTCAGTCCGGTGAGCTCAGGCGAGGAAATGCAGAGCGCCGACGGGTTCGGAGGCCTAACGCAGATGCGCTCCAACTTTCTCACTTCAGCTCCAAGCACTTACCACGAGTCACAAGGTTGCTTTGCGGCCATTCCGACACACTCACCCTGCCTGCGGGCACTCGGCACAGGCTCCGTTGGTCAAGGAGATCCAGCTGTCTGCGGATCGTATTGAACCAAAGCCCTTCGCTGAGGTGGTACGGGCAGTGATTGGACCGGAACCCTGACCAGCTTCGCTCAACGCAGGAAACGGCGGGGAGGATCGGAAACCGAAGAACACGGGCCGGAAACGACGAAAACCGAGGAAGGGGCTTCAGGCTGAAGCTCCCGTAGAAAATGCCATCGAAGATACGGATTTTCAGACCGCCAGCCTTCTCCCATTTTTAGGCTGCACGCTGCCAGGTGCGTTCGTTAGAAAACGAAGAATTGTTCACATGACGAATCCGTTTTCGCAAGGATCGATTGATGACCAACGCCACTCAATTTTTGAGTTCGTTCGTCTCTGGGGCGAGTTTGATCAAAGTCCGCAGGTGTGGATGCAGCGTTATAGCAAGTCGAAGGAGGATGTTTATTGCGACCTCGTCGATTCATACTTTGGCGAGTGCACCGCGGTTCAATCCATGATCTTGATGGCGCTGTGCATCCTTTACGCGTTTAATGAGGTTGGCCGCCAATCAGTGATGGACCTGATAACGAGAGCGAGGGAGGAACCCCACTCCACTTTTGACGCTCGCCTGCTGGATCGCCTTGAGCGAGTGATCGCGACCGTATGACGTGTTGATCGGTAATACGTCGAGCAAACGAGGTTGCCGCGTGACGCGCCAGCGGGCGCCCGGCCGACGCAGCACCCCGGCCGGGGTCCGAGCCGATCTTGAAATGTGCCTCCTGGCCGGACTTGCAGCGCGCGGCGGGTCAGGAAATCGCGTTGCCGTAGTTTCAGTCGCCCTTGAACTGTGGCTCCAGCGAGATCAATTCCCAGGCAGACTTCTCGGCGTCGCTGACATCCCCGGCGACAAGACTTTGCTTGGCGCGGTGTTGAGCAGGTAGAACCGGTCCTGCTGGCTGGCTATTCGTGCGTGCCAGAACCTGCCTCCTCTGGGTTCGGCCCGTCTGACGGCTCGGATTCCGGCGTGGTCAGGTACGAGCCGAGCCTGGCACGCCGTTTGTCCAGGAGCTCCGGGTGCATGAACTCGTAATCATCGGAGATGTGTAAACACACCACCTGCTTGTCGAGGAGCGCATCCGGGAACTTGAGGCGTAGACGGTTCAGATGACTCTTCTCCCTGCAGAAGATCATGTCGGCCCAGCCGATGTGGCCTTCGGTGACGACGATCCGCGCCTCGGGCTGGGTTCCGGCCGAACGAGCCTGACAGACGGGTACGCCGTCGAACAGACGCTCCGCGCTGAGGCTGCGACGTCTGTTGCGACTGCAGATGAACAGCAGCTTGGTGATCGAGGTGGGGTCGTTCATCTCCATACCGGCGTGCCGTCCGCCTTGATCACAAGCGGCTCCGAGACCGTGTATCGCTGTCGACCGGCCCAGGCCCGCGTGCGCATGACGACCTGGAAGAACCCGTCATCGCGAGGCAACCACCGGATCGGCACCGTCTCGAAGCGTGTATACTCGCTCCGGGCGCGGCCCAGCTTGCCGAAATTGCCGGACTCCACGGCGCTGACGTCCACCGTGATGAAACTGCCGCTGGGCTGGCTGAGG
>CAIMTB010000015.1 GCA_903844265.1 uncultured Verrucomicrobiota bacterium | reverse complement strand
TCCAGGGCACCAACGGTCTTTACTGGGTCAACGTTGACGGCAGCGGCTACTCCCTTCTGCGGGCCAATGCCGGCGGGCCCGATTACGATGGCGTGGGAAGTGTCAATACCGGGTATCAACCAGGAGCGGCGGTCCGCCTCGTCGGATCGATGCCGTCCGATGGCAGCACGCGAGTGAGCTTATGGGTGTCCACCAATCAAGTGCTGTTTACCCGGTCAATCCTCCCCGCCTCGATCGCCAACCGCGTGTTGTTCGCGGATGCTGCTGGAATGACAGCAACCGCCACGAACATCGCCGATGGCACGCGGATTTGGATCCATCCTTCACTGCCGCTGGCGCCTGGTACGACCTACACCAACCTTGTCCTCCCGGGTCTGACGGACCGATCCGGACAAGTGGCGCTGCTTTCAGATGGAAGCCAGTGGCCGGGAGATGGAATGGCCTTCCGGTTTACCACGGCCCGGGTCCTTGACGTGTCCCCCGCCGATGGGAGCAGCTTCGAAGCCGGCTCCTTCATCACCTCCACGGTGAAGTTCGAAGCGGGTTTGGGGAGCGATTTTTTCCGGTTTGTCATCGGCAACGGGGTGCCGGTGGAGGTTCAGGTGGCGCCGGATGACACTCAAGTTGCCGCCTCGCTGGCCTTGCCGGTCAACGATGCGGGCACGGTCTTGCGGATCTCGGCACACAAAGCCGGGTTCCCTGACTACAACCTGCCGCTGATTAACATGGACCTGACTCCGCCCGGGGGCCCGCCGGTGATCACATTCCTGGTCACGAACCAGCTCAGCATGATCGAAGGCGACACTGTGAGCGTTGGCTTCACCGCCATGTCTTCGACCGGTCCCTTGGCGTTCATCGATTTCTCGCCGATTGGAGGCACGCCAGCATTCGCCGGCCTCAGCAACGTCGTCTACAAGACAACCGACTCCAACTCCCTGGCGAGTGGCGTTTTAACTCTGCAACCAGGCGCTGCCGATGCCGGTCTGTATTCGGTGATCCTTCGTGCCGCCGCAGTTTCGGGCTTCATAGCCAGCACGAACATCTTCGTCACCGTGACCGACAACCCGGCCTTGGCCTTTACCCGTTGGAAGGATCCGGTCGACGGTAATTGGCTGGACGTTGCTCGCTGGAGCGCCGGAGTGCCCACCGCCGCCTCTGAAGCGGTTATTGATGAGCCTGGAGACTATCGGATAACCATAAACGGGAACGCCACTCTGGGCCGGCTGACACTCGGCGGCATCACTGGCACTCAAACACTCACCAACAACGCCTACGCACTCACCCTTGACGGCCTTGCTCTCATCAGAACCAATGGCGTCCTTGGAATGTCATCCTCGACGCTTGCCGGCGCCGGTGATGTCCGTGTTGCTGGGCGGCTCCTGTGGGGTGGAGGCGTCCAGACCGGCAGCGGTCGCACGGTGATCAATCCCGGCGGACACCTCGTCATCCAAGGTGACAGCCAGCATCAATTGACCCGGGTGCTGGAATATGCTGGCACAGTGGAATGGACCGACGCCGGAGAACTGCTGGTCGGTGATGCTGTGATACGGGGAGTGCCCGGCAGCGTCTTCGACTGGAGCGGATCCGGTGAGCTCCGCTATTGGTATGGGACCGCAATTTTTGAAAACTGGGGTTTGATTCGCAAGACCGGGTTATCCACCAACTCGCTGGGCATCTATCTGGACAATCATGGGACGGTGAGCGTGCTCGCCGGCAGACTGCGATTATC
>CAIMTB010000014.1 GCA_903844265.1 uncultured Verrucomicrobiota bacterium | reverse complement strand
GTGTGCCACCCTGTGGGTTCCCGGAAACGTGTCGACCATCCCCTACACCGCCAGGGGCGTGGATTATCGCTGGTATACGGGTGAGCAGCCGGTGACTGCCCCCAAGTTCTAGCAGCCCGTCAAAAATCCGAAGCGGTCGACGTGAGGAGACTCAAACTTGGCCCAAACGCTAATGAATGGAGTCTCCTTACGTCGACTGCTACCAGGCAGTGGTTCTTTTTCGACGGGCTGCCAGGGAGTGGCCCTGGCAGCCCCTCAAAGATGCATAGCTCGCGACGTCAGGAGACTCAACCTTGATCCAAACCCTGATGAATGGAGCCTCCTCACGTCGGCTGCTACGACGCGCCGGGGCGGAATTTCATACGAATCAGAACGCGACAATCGATCCGAACTCATGAAGACCAAAAAGCTAATGCGGTTGATCTGTGCGATTATCCTGGCCGGGGTCTCAGTGACCGCTCATGCCGCCATCACGGACCAGCTCGTGCTCCATCTTCCGCTGGATGCCTCGCTGGGGGACACCTCGGGCCGCGGAAACGATGGCGCGCCTGTAGGGACCATCACTTATGGTGCCGGCCAGATAGGCTCCGGGGCGGTCAATCTGTCTTTCACCAAGAGCGGGACCAACTTCAACATCGTCAGCCTCGGCGCCCCGGCTGACTTCAACTTCGGCACCTCGGTTGATTTCTCCGTGAGCTTCTGGGTGAAGTTCAAGGACTGGGTGTTCGATCCGCCCTTCATCGGGAACAAGGACTGGCTCAGCGGGCAGTACCAGGGATGGATCCTGGCGACGGGCACCGACGGCAGGCTTCAATGGAACTACAGCGGTCTGCCCGGCCAGCGGAAGGACTATGACGGTCCCGGCGGGACGCTGAACGACGGCGTGTGGCATCACGTCGTCATGACCACCCTCCGAGCCGGGGAGGTCGTCACCTATCTGGACGGTGTTTCGGTGGACGAACGGGACGTCTCCGCGAGCCTCAACAACGTCGACACCCCGGCCGGTTTTTCGCTCAATCTGGGCCAGGACGGCACCGGCCATTACACGGACGGGAACAGCGTGGAGATCCACGACCTGATGATGGACGACGTGGGCCTCTGGCGGCGCGTGCTCACTCCCACGGAGGCTCGGGCTGTCTATCAGGCTGGGTTGGCGGGTCGCAGCCTGGATACCGTGGTTTCCACGCCTGAGTCTCCCGTGCTCGTGCGCCAGCCCTCCGCGCAGTCGGCGGTTGCCGGGGAGGCGGTCCTGTTCCGTGTTCTGCCCCACGGCACTTCCCCGTTTGGGTTCCAGTGGCGGCGCAACGGTGCCCCGATTGCTGGCGAGACAAACGCGCTTCTGTCGTTGTCCAACGCCCAGGCGGGCCAGGCCGGTTTGTACAGTTGCGTCGTGACGAACGGAGCGGGGTCCGTCACCAGCTCCGACGCCGAGCTCAGCGTGGACACCAGCCAGCCGCCGGCCATCCGCGCGCAACCGCTTAGCGTTTCCGCGGCTTTCGGCAGTCGTGTCTCGATCAGCGTCGCGGCGTCGGGTGTCTCTCCGTTGGCCTACCAGTGGTCGAAGGACGGCACGCCCATCGCGGGTGCAACAGCCTCGTCGCTGGCCTTCTCCCGGGTCGCGCTGGCGGATGGTGGCCGGTACACGGTGCGGGTTCGGGGCGGCAACGCGCAGAGCACCACAAGCTCGGAGGCGCTCCTGACGATCGTGAACGACATCCGCCAGGGGCTCGTCGCCCATCTCACCTTCGACACCGATTTCAAGGACAGCTCGGGTCGTGGCAACCACGGGACCGGGGTTGGCAATCCCACGCTGGTGGACGGCGTCATCGGTGGCAAGGCGCTGCGGTTTTCGCATCGATCCGACGGCTCTGAGTTCAACTATGTCACCCTCGGCAAGGCGGCGGATCTCGAGTTCAGCGTGGATGCTGATTTTTCCTTCTCATGCTGGGTGCGCTTCAGCGATTGGCAGCGAGATCCTCTCTTCATCTCGAACAAGAACTGGAGCAACGGCGGCAACGTGGGGTACGCCCTCGCAACCGGCGGCGATGGCCGCTTCCAGTGGAACTACGCCGAGCAGGTGGGCGAGCGTCGCGATTACGACAGCGGTCCGGCACTGATCAGCGACGGTCGTTGGCATCACGTCGCGGTCGCTTTCCAGCGCGGTGGCGAAGCGGTCACGCTGGTCGATGGCATCGAGATCAACCGGCAGCCCCTCCCGACCACCGGCACCACCATCAGCCCGGGGTACCCGACCAACATCGGCCAGGACGGCCCTGGGACATACACCGACAACGGTACGGTCAGCATCGTCGACGGGACGATCGACGACGTGGCCATCTGGCGGCGGGCGATCACCCCGGAGGAAATGCGGTCGATCCATCGCAAGGGACTCATCGGTGCCAACGTCGAGGAGCGCGCCTTGGACGAGGGATTGGTCACTTATCTGCCCTTCGACGGTGATTTCTGGGATCGCTCCGGCAAGGGCCATCACGGGCTGCCGGTGGGCAACCCCTCCTTCGG
>CAIMTB010000013.1 GCA_903844265.1 uncultured Verrucomicrobiota bacterium | reverse complement strand
GGAATGAGCCTGCGTTCGGATCGTGATCGTGATGTTGCGCCTGCGCCGCGTCGCGGCGGTCCCGAGCGTGGATCAGAGGATGGGGGCGCGCCTCCGCGTCGTGGTCCGGGGCCTCGGGAGCCGCGTGGCTGAGCGGTGAATGATCGGTGATGGATGGGGAGCACGAGCGCCCCGAACGTTCCAACCGGCGCCCTCGCCGGTTGGAACGGGTGCGGAAAGGGTCTGAGACCGCGGCTTTCAGCCGCCACGGGGATTGTGTTGGCCCGGGTGAAAGCCGCCTAGCCTGACCCGCCTCGTGTCGCTACCGTGACCCGCGGTGAGCCGGTCCCATTACAGCCCTGTCGTCCGTTTGTTGTTCGACCTGATCGCGCTGCCGAGCGTGAATCCGGCGTTCGTCCCCGCGGGCGATCCGTTGGCGGGCGAGCAGCGGGTGGGTGATTTCCTGGCGGCGAAAGGCGCCGCCGCAGGTCTTGTCGTGGATGTGCAGGACGTGGTTCCTGGCCGGCGGAATGTGGTGATGCGTTATGTGCCGCAGGGGCGGCCAAGGGCGCGGATCCTCCTCGCTCCCCACATGGACACCGTCGGCAGCCAGGATGGTTCGGACGACATCTTCCGGCCGGAGTTGAAGGATGGGCGTGTCTGGGGCCGGGGCGCCTGTGACACGAAGGGCAGCATCGCTGCGATGTTTCAGGCGTTGATCGAGACCATCGGAGGTCCATGCAGGCCGCGCGAGACCGAGATTGTCCTCGCGGCCCTGGTGGATGAGGAGAACCAGCAGCTTGGTTCCCGGGCGTTGGTGGGTTCGGGATTCCGTGCGGATTTCGGAATTGTCGGCGAGCCCACGCGACTACGTGTAGTGACGGCGCACAAGGGTGATCTGTGGGTGCGCATCGAGACGCGTGGGAAGGCGGCTCATGGCGCCCGACCCGAGTTGGGGGTCAACGCGGTCCGGTCGATGGCGAAGGTCGTCGAGTTGCTGGAGGGTCCCTACGCGGCGGAGTTGCGCAGCCGGCCAGCGCATCCCCTGCTGGGTCGGCCCACCATCAACGTGGGGCTGATCCACGGCGGCACCCAGCCGAACATCGTGCCCGACCGCTGCGTGATCGAGGCCGATCGCCGGACCGTGCCCGGGGAAACCGAGGCGGGCGCGAAGCGCGAGATCACGATGTTTCTTCGATCGCATGGGGTGAAGGCAGCTTTGGTGGACATGAAGGGCGTGCCGGCCCCATCGCTTGAAACGGATCCTGACCTGCCGCTGGTGCGCCAGTTTCTTCGGGCGACCGGGCGGAGAGGCGTCGAGGGAGTGAGTTATTTTTGCGACGCGGCGATCATCGCCACGGGTGGGACGCCTTGTGTGGTGTTTGGTCCAGGCGACATCGCCCAGGCCCACACGGCCCGGGAATGGATCGCCACGGAATCGCTCGAGCGCGGCGCGGCATTGCTGCGTCGCTTCCTGGAAGGGATGCCGTGAGGAATGGCGGTGGCGTCGAATCCGCGCGGCGCGAACGGATTTCTTTTTTTCGACAGAGCGGGTGGATGCTGATCGCGACCGCGGTCTCGGGCGGGTTGATGTCGCTGGTCCACAACTCCGCGGGACGCATCGGCAAGGACCAGTACGGCCTCTTCACCGCCCTGCTCGATACCTTGCTGCTGCTGTCCATTCCTGCGGGCGGCGTCCAGGGAGTGTTTGCGCAGATGTCAGCCTCGGCGGTGACGGAGTCCCAGCGTCGGGACTTGCGGGCCGCGGTGTTCGGGGTCCTGCGGGCCAGCCTCGGATTGGGGGCGGTTCTCGGCGTGGTGTTGGTTCTGGGCCAGGGTGGGCTGATGAGGGCCTGGAAATCGGACGGCACCGCGATCCTCTGGATGACCCTGGCGACGGCGATGACGTGGCTGTGGTCCCCGGTCTTCGCCGGGGTCCTCCAGGGGCGGCAGGATTTTTTCTGGCTCGGGAACCTCAGCATGATGTCGGGATTCAGCCGGTTGACGGCGGTGACGCTGGCGGTGGTGGTCGGTGGTTCGATGGCGACCGGTGCGATGGCCGGCGTCCTGGCGGGTTCGTTGATCACGCTTGTAATCGCGGCGTGGGTGCTCCGGGGCGTGCTGTGCGGGGAGGGAGGTGGTGTGTTTGATCTCGTGGGCTGGGTGAAGCGGTTGTTGCCCATGACGTTCGGGCTGGCGGCCGGATCGGTGATGTTGAGCTTCGACACCCCGTTCATGCGTGGGGCGCTGGACTCTGCGAATCTCGGGGCGATGGACCTTTATGCGGCGGCGGGCCGCATTGGGCGGGCGCTCGTGATGTTCACGATGCCGATGTCGCTGGTGTTGTTCCCGCGGGTGGCGCGGAGTGCGGCGACGGGCGAGGACACGGGGGTGCTCCGGCTCGCGCTTGGGGCGACGCTGGGCACGGGACTGATGGCGGCGTTGGCGTGCACGTTGATGCCGGAACTGCCGTTGCGCATCCTGTACGCGGGGCAGCCCGGATTCCTGAGGGCATCACCGCTGGTGCCCTGGTTCGCGTGGTCGATGCTTCCGCTGACCGCCGCCTACACGCTGGTGAACAGCCTCGTGGCGCGGGGTCGTTTCGCCGCGGTTCCCTGGTTGGTCGCGGTGGCTCTCGGGTATGTGGCGGCGCTGTTCCTGCAGCGGGCCCATCTTGGCAGGGTGCCGCCCATGGAAGCGTTCCGTCAGGTCCTGCTCACCCTTGGATTCTTCAGCACCTTGTTGCTCGCGGTGGCGGCTTTTTTCTCGATGCGGCCCGCACCGCGTTGAGGCATGGCGTAACCCGGCTTCTTGCAATCGGCCGGGTAGTTTCCCACCCTAGGACCGAAATGATGAATCCGTTGGTGCTGCTGCTGCACGAGAAGCTGATGCCGGGCTCCCAGTTGGTGTCGAAGTTCGAGACGCTCGATTTCCGGGTCTCCACGATTTCGGAACCGGCCGAGTTGGCGCCGGCTGCGTTGCGGCTCATGCCGATGCTGGTGGTGGCGGATCTCACGAGCCGCCGCGGCGACGTGTTGTCATCGATCGGCGGGATGCTGGCGCAGGAGGCGACGTCGCATATCCCGGTGATCGCCTACGCGGCGCGGGAGGAGGACAAGGTCCGGGAGGCGGCGCTGCGTGCCGGGGTGAAGATCCTCGCGACCGACGCCACGATCGTCCCTCATCTCCCCCAGTTCGTGGAGCACGCCCTCCTGGTGGAGTAGGCGTTCATTCCTCGTTGACCAGGTTCAGGGCGTCGATTTTCAGGCTGTGAAGGCGTTGGATGCCGCCTCCGGGCCAATGGATCTCCGCGGAATCAATCCTGTCCGACCTGCCCAGGCCGAAGCTGAGGGTGAGTTCTGACTGGGACAGGTAACTCCGGGTGGGCATCACCTGACGCCACTGGGCATGGCCGCCGGCGTGGAGGATCACGCTGGCACCGATGGCGTCGCGGTTCTGTTTTTGGCCGGTGAGTTTGATCCGGACCCAGTGGTTGCCGAGCTTCTGGTCGTTGCGGAGGAGCAGGGGCGGGCCGGAGGACTGGAACAGGATCACGTCGAGGTCGCCGTCGCCGTCGATGTCGGCGTAGGCGGACCCGCGTCCGACGATCGGTTTGAACAGGTCGGGACCGGCCTTGTCGGCCTTGATCTCCGCGAATCCCCCCTTGCCGGCGCCGACGTTCCAGAAGAGTTGGGCGGGCTGATGGTAGCTTTGGCTTTTCTGGATCCTGGTGATGTCCTCCTCGAGATGACCGTTGGCCGAGAGGAGGTCGGGCCAGCCGTCGAGATCGTAGTCGAGGAAGAGCATGCCGAACTTGAGCTGAAGCCGGCTTGCCGGTCCGATGCCCTCGGGAATGGCCTCGTCGGCGAAGAGTTCGGCCCGGCCCTGGGTCACGTAGAGCGCGGTCATCTCATTGGCGAAGTTGCCGATCGCGATCCCGAGCGCGTCGTCGTTGCGGTGTCTGGCGACGTCGATGCCCATGGCGCCGCGGGCATTGCCGAGTGTGTCGAAGGCGATGCCCAGCAGCGCGCCGACCTCGCCGAAGGTGCCGTCGTGACGGTTCGTGAACACGAGGTTCTGCACGGTGTCGTTGGCCACCACGAGGTCGATCCAGCCGTCGTTGTTCAGGTCGACGGGCGCGATCCCCAGGGATTTCGCGGCGGGAACACCCGTCGAGCTGTTCTTCACCTGGACCCCCGCCTTCGCCGAGACGTCGGTGAAATGGCCGTCGCCGTCGTTGTGGAAGAGGCGTGGGAACGAGCCCTGGAAATTCATCGGCGGGCCGTAGGCGCGGTTCTTGCCGTCGAGTGAGAAGCCCACCTGGAAATCGATGTCGCGGGACCACCGGACGTAGCTGGCCACGAAGAGGTCCAGCTTCCCGTCGTTGTCGATGTCGATGAAGGCCGCGCTCGAACTCCAATCGCCGGGTTCGCCCCCAACCCCGGCCCCGGCCGTCACGTCCTTGAACCTGCCGTTCCCCAGGTTCCTGAAGAGATGGTTGCCGCCTACACCTGTAATCAGGACGTCGACCCGCCCGTCCCCGTCGAAATCGCCGCAGGCCACGCCCATGCCATAGCTGGAAACGTCGAGACCGGAGCCGGCGGTGACGTCGGTGAAATGCCCGTGGCCGTCGTTGTGATAGAGGGCGTGGGTGGGAGCCGGGGTGGGCGGGTTCCTGGCCCAGGGCCACGGGGCGGCGTTCACGAGGAGGAGATCCGGTGCGCCGTCGTTGTCGAAGTCGAGGAATGCGCCGCCGCCGCCCATGGTTTCGGGCAGGAGTTTTTCGCCATCGGCACCGTTGTAGCGGCTGAAGCGGAGGCCGGATTCGGAGGTGATGTCGGTAAAGCGGACCGTGGGTGCCGCGGCGACCGGGGATACGGGAGCGACGGGCGCCTCCAGTCGGGTGACTTGTGCGGGAGCGGCGGCGGGTTTGCGTCCGAGCCACAAGACCACGGCCGTGGCCAGCGCGATGACGAGGAGCAGGGCCAGCGCGGACCATCGGGTCGCGCGCCCGATCACGGCGTCGTCGTAATGCGCGACTTCCTCGTTGGGATCACGCGGGGCATTGTTGTCGCGTTGAGGGTCGGGCTTCATCCGTGGGCTGGGAATGGGTCGCGCAGGGGCGGGGCGGAGTTAAGGGTGCGCGGACCCGTGCGGCAAGATTTCCGTGGCGCGCCATGGAGGCCAAGCCATCTTGGGGGCCATGCCGAATCTGATCCGTCGTCCGGAATGGTGGCTGCCCGAGCGGTTGGTCACGCCCGAGGTCGCCTTCGTGAATCGGCGTCGGTTTCTCCGCCAATTGGGAATGGCCGGTGCAGTGTCGTTGGGGGCGTCCTCGGCGTGGTCCGCGGATGCTGCGGACCCTGTGTATTCGAAGGGTTATCCGCATGCGCGCAGCAAGGCTTTTGATCCCGGGTGGCGGTTGACGGACGAGAAGACGGCCTCGACGTACAACAATTTCTACGAGTTCACGCTGAGCAAGGACGTGTATCGGCATGTGTCTGCGTTCGAGACCGCGCCGTGGAAGGTGGAGATTGGCGGCCTGGTGGAGAAGCCGATGACGCTCGACGCGGCGGAGTTGATCTCGAAGGTCACCCTCGAGGAGCGTGTGTATCGGTTACGGTGCGTGGAGGGTTGGGCGATGATCGTGCCGTGGACCGGGTTTCCGTTCAGCAGGATTGTCGAGATGGTCCAGCCGAAGCCGGAAGCGAGGTTTGTGCGTTTCGTGACCGCTTCGAAGCCGGCCCAGATGCCGGGCCTTCGCCAGAACCCGGAGTATCCGTGGCCGTATTTCGAGGGCCTTCGGATGGACGAGGCGATGCATCCGCTGACCCTGGTGGCGACCGGCATCTACGGGAAACCGCTGGCCAGGCAGTTCGGGGCACCCCTGCGGATCATCGTGCCGTGGAAGTACGGCTACAAGAGCCCGAAGAGCGTGGTGAAGATCGAATTCGTCACCGCCCAGCCGAGAACGTTCTGGGAGACCCTCATCCCGCGCGAGTACCCCTTCGAGAGCAACGTCGATCCCGAGGTGTCGCATCCCCGCTGGTCGCAGGCCACGGAGCGGATGATCGATTCGGGCGATCGCGTGAAGACGAAGAAGTACAACGGCTACGCCGCCCAGGTGGCCCAACTCTACGGCGCCTGACCCGTCCGCCATGCCGGACCCCATCGTCAGCGTCGCGCAGATGCGGGAGATCGAAGCCCGTTCGTGGGCTGCGGGCCGCATCCAGTCCGAGGTCATACGCGCCGCCGGTCTCGAAGTCGCCCGGGTGGTGGTGCGGGTGACGCGGCCCGGTGGCCCGGTGCTGGTCCTGGCGGGCCATGGCCACAATGGCGACGACGCGGTCGAGGTCGCCGCCGCTCTCGGTGATCGCGAAGTCCGGCTGCTCCGCATCGCGGAACCCGGGGCGCTTTCGGCGGCCTGTGCGTGGCTGCACCTCCATTCGGCGACACCCGGGGCGCTGGTCGTCGATGGCCTGTTCGGCATCGGTTTGAACCGGCCGGTCTCGGGTGGGTCCGCCGAGCTCATCGCGGCGGTCAATCGTTCGCGGATCCGCGTCGTCTCCGTCGATGTGCCCTCGGGCCTCGATGCCGACACGGGTGCCGTCCACGGAACCGCGGTCGAGGCGTGGATCACCGTGACGTTGGGCGCGGTGAAGCGCGGGTTGTTGGTCGAGGACGCGGCGGCGTATGTCGGGCGGCTTGAGCTCGCGCGGGACATCGGTCTGTCGGGTTCGGAGGATGTCGTGGGGCGGGGCGACGGATGCTGGACTGTGGCTGGGGATTTCGTGGGTTTTCCGCCGCGTCGTCCGGTGTGGGGGCACAAAGGAACCTTCGGTCATGTGGCGCTGGTGGCCGGGAGCGAGGGTTACCATGGTGCGGCGGTGCTTGCGGCCATGGCGGCCTTGCGGGCGCGGCCTGGCCTGGTGACGGTGTTCACTCAGGAGCGGTCGTTCGTCCCGGTGGCATCGCAACTCCGCGCAGCGATGGTGCGGCCGTGGGACGGCGAGCCGATTGAGGACCCCACGTTCTCGGCGATCGTGATCGGGCCGGGCCTCGCCTCGCCGCGCATGGACATCCGCTGTCGCCTCGAGGTGCAGCGGCTTTGGCGAAGCGCACGATGCCCCGTGGTTGTCGACGCGAGCGCCCTCGACTGGCTGGGAGGCGATTCCACGGAAGGCGCGGGGATCCGCGTCATCACCCCGCACCCTGGAGAGGCGGGGCGGCTGCTCGGAATCGACGCGGCCGCTGTGCAGCGGGATCGATTCCTTGCGGTTCGAAAACTGTCGGAGGCCTGGAAGCAGCTTCGTGTGATTGCGGTCCTGAAGGGGCGGCACACTCTCGTGTCGGGACGAGACGAACCGGTTTTCGTGAACCCAAGTGGCAATTCCGGCCTGGCCCAGGGGGGCAGTGGGGATGTGCTCGCGGGTTTCCTCGGCGGACTGCTGGCCCAGCCTGCGCTGGCGGCGGACGCAATGCAGGCGGTGCGATACGCGGTCTGGTGGCACGGTGCCGCGGCCGATTTCCTCGAGTCCAGCGGACGGACCTGGACCGTCGATGACCTGGTGGAGGCGCTCGGGCACCCCCATTCGGCGGGGGTTGGGTAGCGCGCGGGCACGTGAGGGAACAGGACGGATGGGGCTGAGCCCACGGGTGCATCTCAGATCTTCGGAAGGAAATGGATGAGGGAGGAGGGGATGTGCGAAAAGGGATGGGGAGGAGGCGGGTTTGAGGGGCCTCCGTTGCGATCTCTGGCGCGGCGCGCACTAACCGGACTTTCGCAACTCGACCTCATTTTTCGCGATTTCCGGGGTCTGCCAATGCGGATTCTCCAATGATTCCACTTCTTCCACTCGCGATTTGTCCTGT
>CAIMTB010000012.1 GCA_903844265.1 uncultured Verrucomicrobiota bacterium | reverse complement strand
CTCGATGTCTCCTCCCTGTCCGACCGCGCCCGGGCAGGGGCGTTGGTGGCCCGCATCAGCGTTGCGGACCCGGACCCCGGCGACACGGCCGCCCTCGCGCTCGTCGCTGGTGGGGGCGATGCCGACAACGGACTGTTCACGCTGACCGGGGTTGAGTTGCGCCTGGCGCGCGCCCTGGCGGCGGGACGGCAGAGCGCCACGTTCCGCCTGAGGGCGACGGATTCAACCGGCCTGAAACGCGAGGAGAACTTCACTCTCCCCATCGCGTCGCAGCGCCTCCGCATCAACGAAATCCTCGCCGGCAGCCTCGGCGGGGTGAAGGACGAGCACGCCGTCCTCCAGGAATGGGTCGAGATCGCCAACCCGTTGCCCCAGTACGAGGACCTCACCGGCTGGTTCCTCACCGACGACGCGGCGAACCTGATGCGATGGAAATTTCCCCAGCGCACCGTTGCTCCCGGGGGCTTCGTGGTCGTGCTCGCCGATGGGCTCCGGACCGCGCCGGCCGGCTCGAGTCTGCTGCACGTCGATTTCTCGCTCTCGGCCGACGGTGAATGGATCGGGCTCGTCCAGCCCGACGGCGTGACGTTGGCCGACACGCTGGCCTTTCCGCGCCAATACCCCGGCGTGGCCTTCGGCCTCGGGAGTGAGGGCAGGACGGGCTATCTTCCAACGCCCACACCCGGGGCGGCGAACGGTGCAGGCGTCGACGGCGGAGAAAACCCGATCACCTTCAGTCGCGCTCACGGCTTCTTCACCAACTCATTCACGATCGAACTTGCGGCGAAGTTACCCGGCTCGGCCATCCGCTACACGACCGACGGAACAATTCCGACTCCATCGACGGGACTTCCCTACTCAGGTCCGATCAACGTGACACCCAACACCACCGGATTCACCCGGGGCACGAGAATCATCCGGGCCGTGGCATTCAATGCCGCCGCTGCCTATTCGCCGGTAGGAACACAGACCTATCTTTTCGTCAACGGCGTCGCCGGTCCTGCCACGGACGGCATCGTGAGCCAGACGCGGCTCGCGACCAGCATCACCCGCCACGCGGTTTACAAGAACATACTGCCCGAAGCCCTCGTCGCGCTGCCCGTCGTCTCCGTCACCATGGCCAACGGACCCGGTTCGGTGGAACGTCCGGCGTCGATCGAGCTGTTCGACCCGGGGGACCGCGAGCCGGGATTCCAGATCAACTGCGGGATCAGCGCGACGGGCACGACCAGCCTGGGTTCACCCAAGCTCAGCATGGCGGCCCGATTTCACTCGGGCTACGGCCCGCCGCGGCTGCGCTACCCTCTGTTCGCACACGGATCCCGCTTCCCCGAACGCGCGGCGGACAATTTCAAGGAGATCCGGTTGCGAAGTCATTCCCACGACACGTTCTTCTGGCTGGCCACCCGTGAGAACCCTTCCGTGCCGTATGGCAATCCGGCGATCACCCGCAGCGGTGACGCCCAACTCGCCCGGAATCCGTGGATCGACGAAATGCAGCTCGCCATGGGCCAGCCCGGCAAGCACGGCCGCCAGGTTAATCTCTATCTCAACGGTTCCTATCACGGCATCTACCACCTCCACGAGCATGCCGACGAGGATTACATGGCAAACCACTTCCCGGGCTCGCCGGCGGACTATCATTTCACCGGCGGCGGCACGACCGGCAGCGACCACGGTGCCGGGGACAACTGGCATGTCCCGTGGAACAGCCTCAAAGCCTCGCTGGCTAATTACACCCAGGCCAGGCGCTGGGTCGACGTCACGAGTCTCTGTGACTACATGATCCTGAGTTTCTACGCCGGCAATGACTGGGATTGGTCCACGCAGCACAATTGGTCCGCCGCCGGACCCCGGCTCCCCGACCGCGGCGGCTGGAAATTCTTCGAGCAGGACTCGGACATCATCCTCCAGGACATCGTGGCGGATTGCACGGACCAGGACGCCCCCGACGGCGTGTTCACCGCGCTCATGAAGTTCCCCGATTTCCGGGTGCTCTTCCGTGACCGCGTGCAGGTGCATTGTTACGGCAACGGCATGCTCACTCCCGCCCGGGCCGGAGCGATGTATGACGATAGGATGAACGAGATTCAGACCGCCATCGTCGCGGAAACAGCCCGCTGGCAGCCTTCCAGCAGCGTCGGCACGCTTCCCTGGGATCGCGACGAGGAATGGGCCAAGGAATGGCGCTATCTCCGGGAGATATTCTTCCCGAGGCGCACTGCCGCCCTGATCCAGCAGTTCCGGAAACACAGCGGATGGTGGCCCTTCGAAGCCCCCGCGTTCAGCCAGCCCGGCGGCGCCGTCCCCGTCGGCCTGCGCCTGACTCTCTCGGCAGGCACAGGCACCGTTTATTGGACGACCGATGGCTCCGACCCGCGTCTCCCAGGGGGGCGCATCAGTCCCTCCGCCAGCACACAAACCGTGAACGTGGACCGTCCCATGCTCGTGCGGGCGCGGACTTATTCCGGGTCCGACTGGTCGGCGGTGGTTGAGGCCTACTATTTCCCGGAGGACACGCCCCGCGCTTCGGCGGCAAACCTTGTCCTTTCGGAAATCCAATACCACCCGATGGACCCGCCGGACGCCGAGTTCCTGGAGTTTTTCAACACCACCGAGGCGTCAATCGATCTTACCGACCTGAGGATCACCAACGGCATCACTTTCAGGTTCCCAAAGGCAACCGTTGTTGCCGCCGGCTCAAGGGTCGTGGTGGCCAAGGATCCTGCGGTCTTCGAGGCCCGCTATGCCGCGCCCACGTCGCCGTACTTTCGGGCCGGGGTCCATGCTCTCGGCCCATGGGTCGGTTCGCTGTCGAACGGCGGCGACACCCTCGATCTGGTGTGTGCAGACGGGTCCCAGGCTTTCTCGGTGAAATACGGCACGGACGGCGACTGGCCGGGCCGCGCGGACGGTGGAGGCAGCAGCCTGGAACTGGTCGAGCCCTACGCGGTTCCCCTTTCCGCCGGGGAGAAATCCGCCTGGCTCTCCGATCCTGCCCGATGGCGGTCCAGCGTTGAGTTTCACGGCTCGCCTGGGTCCGCTGGCGAGGAGCCGAGGCCCAGTGTGGTCATCAACGAGGTCCGATCAAGCCCCGAGCCTGGCGAGAGTGATGCGATTGAGCTGCTGAATGTGAGTGCCGACACTGTCTACCTGGGGGGGTGGTATCTCAGTGACTCATCGAGTGAGTATCGGAAATTCCGTATTCCTGCCGTGCTGCTGATGGCCGGGGCACGGGTGGTCTTCCGTGAGTCGGACTTCAATAACCTGGCCAACCCGAATTCCCTTGTTCCTTTCGCACTGGCAGAGACGGGGGATGACGTGCACCTGGTCCAGGGCGATGCGTCCGGGGCGTTGCTGCGATTCGTCGACCGGGTTGGGTTCGGCCCCATGCCGCGAGGCGTGTCTCTCGGCCGGTTTCCCGATGGTTCGGGGCCGTTTGCGAGGCTTCAACAGCCGAGCTTCGAGGAGACCAACGGCCTGCCGGTTGCCGGTTATGCCGCCTGGGCTGCGACCGCGTTCAAGAGGGGCACCGAGCCGGGACTTATCCTCGCTGAGGCTGATCCGGATGCCGACGGCCTGAGTAACTGCGCGGAGTACGCCTTTGTGTTGGATCCTTCGAAGGCAGATGGTCCGCCCCTGCTTGCGCGCTCCGACGGCTCGGGGTGGCTCCAGCTCTCCTACCGCGTCCGTACCTACGCCCCCGACTTGGACTATCTTCTGGAGTCTTCCTCGGACCTCGGGCGCTGGGCGCCGGTTCAGGCGGAGGCCGTGGAGGTGGGGCGAGCCCCGCACGGAGACGGATCCACCGCGGTCAAGGTCCGGATATCGCTCAATGGCCCGCCTGGCCCGGCCGGGGCTGTGGGGCGGTTTGTGAGGGTTCGGGTTACCCCGCGATGAAGCGGTCCTGTTGATGGCAGCAGCCCGGCAAGGAACCGTGGCGGTCGCCGGGGGGCTCCACCTTGATCCAAACGCCAATGGATGGAGCCCCTCACGTCGGCTGCCACGGCGAGCAGGCCTTTTCGACGGACCGCCGCGGCGGGCTGGCGACCCGCGCGGTTACTGCACCTTGGGTGGTTCCTTGTCGATCACCGTGGCTGTCCCGCCCTGGATGCGCTTGATCTCCGCGACGGCGCGGAGGACATCGTCCCTGCCCAGGAGCGCGGTCACGTCGATGACCATCTTGCGCGAGGCCCCGGCGGCAAGACGCGGCACGCGGCCATTGACGCGCTCGATGCGTCGCGTGTAGGGAAATCCGGTCCCGGGTTCGAGCCCGGTGACATAACCTTCCTCCGTGGCGGCGAGGTTTTTCCAGAGGGTCACGTAGGGAAGTTGTTCGACCGAGAAACCCATCGCGACACCCCGGTCGCCGCGGGCGTTCTGGAGCATGATGGCGGAACGGCCCGTGGAATCCGCGGCGGGTTGGAGGCAATAGACCTGCTCCACGAATCCCCTCGTCGGGCCCGAGTATTCGGCGAAATGCTCGACGTCCCGCGCGGCGCGGGCGTTGAACGGCGTGACGCGGCGGATGGCGCCGAGAAACCGGGCGCCGCCCTCGAGCAACGGCGCGCCGAAGTTGCAGTGATAGATCGTCTGCATCTCCTGCTCATGAGCGCCGCGGTTCGTGACCGTGTCCTCGATCCGAAACCCCGAGGTCCCCGGATCGGTCGATATCTCAGCCCAAAGCTCCAGCTTCGGCCCGTAGAACATCCGTTCGTCCACGCGCCCCCGGACCCGGATCCGATGAGGCGCCGCTGCGTCCACGACCACCTCGACCTCGCTCGCGGGAATGTTGGCGATGCGGCCGTGCAAAGTGAGCGGCATCTCCGCGCGTTCGCCCACGTTGTTGATGAACTCGTCCCGGCCCGGGTGCCCGGCCCACTCCAGCCCGCAGCGCACCATCATTTCGTTGAAACCCTCCAGCCACCCAAGCCCGCCCCGGCTGTCGAGATGGATCGAGTTCGGGTGGACCACCTCTTTCACCGGTGAATCCCAGCCGAACCGGACGTCGCCGCAAATGGCCTCGAGGATACCCATGCCGCGCGTCGGGATGACCGTGAATGTCGTCGCGCCGTTGTCCACCACGATGACCTCGACGCCCTCCTGCCGTCCGCCGTGCAGAGTGAGCTTGCGGACGCTCCACGGGACGCTCTGGCCCAGATCACGATGGGTGAGTGTCCATTGATCGGTTCGGATGCCGCGGGAGGCGCTTGTCAGGACCTGGCGGAATGGTTCGGCGGCATTCATGCGGGTCAACGTGCCGGCGACGGCGACGGCGGTGAGGGTGACCGCGATCAGGGCGTTCATGGATCAGTGCCCCGGCTCGGTTTCGGCCGGCGGCGGATTCATACTGCAATTCCAGCATCGTCCCTGCCATGAACATTTTCGGAACCAGCCATGACCCGCGTCTTGAGGGGTGGTGCCGGTTCCTCCTCAGCCCCCGCCGACCCTGTCGTCGTAGGATGCAGGGGCCTATTCGCCGCTGGCGCCCTCGGCGAAGGTCCTCGCGAATATTTTTCCTGGCGACTGGGTGACGAGCCGTTTCATTTCCAATCCCAGGAGCGCGACCGAAACCGTGGAGGCGGGGAGCCCGGTGACTCGGATCACATGGTCGAGTGGCAACTCGTTGCGGCCGAGGGCATCGAGGATTGCCATTTCCGTGTCGGAGAGGGGGAGGGCAGGGAGCCGTCCGGTTTCGGCTGGGGAAGCTGGGCGGCGTGTCGGGGGGAAGAGGTACTCGAATTCGGTGAGGATATCCTCGGGACCTTCGCAGAGTTTCGCGCCGTTCTTGATCAATTCGTGGCAGCCCTTGCTGCGCGGGGAATCGATGCGGCCAGGGACCGCGAACACCTCGCGATTGTAGTCTGTGGCGAACTTGGCGGTGATCAGGGCGCCGCTGGCGAGGTTGGCTTCGACCACGACCGTGCCGAGCGTCATGCCGGCGACGATGCGGTTGCGGATGGGGAACGTCTGGCGGTCGGCCGGGCGGTTGAAGGGGAACTGGGTGATGACCGCGCCGTTCCCGGAGATTCGCTGGAAGAGTTCTGCATTCTCGGGTGGCCAGACCAGGTTGGGGCCGGTGCCCAGCACGCAGATCGTCCGGCCCTTGGCGGCGAGCGCGCCGTGATGGGCGGCGGTGTCGATGCCGCGGGCGCCCCCGCTGACCACGGTCACGCCGAGGAGCGCGAGTTGGTAGGCGAGGCGGCGGGCGGCCTCGATGCCGTAGTGGGTGGTTTGGCGGGAACCGACAAGGGCGATGGCGTTGCGGTCGCGTGGGAGGATCTTGCCGCGGACGTAGAGGACGATGGGCGGGTCGTAGATTTCGCGGAGGAGGGGAGGGTAATCGTCGTCGAGTTGGGTGAGCACGGTGCAGTCGAATTCCTGGATGCGTCGCAGTTCGGCGCTAAGGTCGACATTCTGTTCCCAGCGGGTGATGGCGTCGGCGACGTCGGGACCGATGCCTGGGATACGGAGCAGTTGGTCGAGGGACGCTGCGAGGATGGCTGGGGGGGAGCCGAGGTGTTCGAGGAGGGTGCGAAGTCGGACGGGGCCGACATGTTCGACCATGTTCAGGGCGATGAGGGCCTCCTTAGGTTCCACGGGATCCTTAAGCCTGTGGGGGTGGGATATGTGCAAATCGAAAATGGGGGAAATATCGGGCTTGCCAGTGGGTGGCGTGAGGGGGTTTGATTTCCGGCCGCGGTGGGCTGGGTAGCTCAGTTGGTAGAGCAGAGGACTGAAAATCCTCGTGTCGGCGGTTCAATTCCGTCCCCAGCCACCACTTCAAGACTCGTTCACCACCCTCGACTGCTCGCCCACTGCACGGGTGACGACTCCCTGCGCTGGCTCGTTTCGAGAGGGGTTGGGCAGTTGGTGTCGGTCCCCAGCCGCCAAGCCGACACAGGAAGTCCAGCCCGAGCCCCGTCCTGATGTGCGTTCTGCGCTCGCGCCCCCCGCGAGGGTTTCACGGCAGCACCACCGACAGCACGCACCCGCCTGGCGCCCAGCGAGCAGGTCCATCCGCCGAATTCTTGGCCAATTCGCTCGGCTGAGGCAGCCGAACGCATGCTCCGGGAGACGTTCGCAGCGGACGGGTCCCCGGCCAAATTGGCGTGGCTGCTGGAGCATCAGTACAGCCCGGTGGGACTTGCCTTCGATGCCTTGAAGGGCGCCGATGCCGGCCGCGCGTCGGTGCTGCGTCGGGCCGCCGAACGGGCCGGTTGCGTGATGCACCTGGCCATCGTGCACATCGAAGAGACGGGGGCGGCTCAGCCGGAATACGATCCGTATTCACGCCGCTACTCCGGTAGGCGCGGGTATGACGAGCCAGAGGAAAAGGAGGATGTCAGCAGCGACAGTTTCGAGGTGATCGAGGTTTCTGACGCTTCCCAGTTTGTCGATGAATGGTGCGGCCTGGATGGCCGGCCGGTCGATTTCGGACGGCTGCCGTTGGAGGAGGGTGAGGTCCTCCCGGCGGGGGCCCTTGACGGCGAGACGCCGGACGAGCAGCGGCTCACGGAGGCCACGGGCAACGAGGGGGCTACCTCAGACCCGGATCGTGGTGAGATGGTCCGGTTGTTGGTGCGATTGGGCGATGCGTCCCTGCTGG
>CAIMTB010000011.1 GCA_903844265.1 uncultured Verrucomicrobiota bacterium | reverse complement strand
TTCGGGTTGTCAGGTGGAAGTGGACTTCGGCTTCGGGGTTGCCGCGGGTGGGGATTTTGCAGCGCCTGAATCGGGCTTTGAGGAGGTTGAGCCCGGGGTGGAGCTCGAGCTCGAATCCGAACTTGGAGTTGAACTCGAACTCGGTTTTGAACTCGAGTTTGAGGCGAACGAATCCTTCTTGGCTGCGGCCTTGTAGCTTTCGCTCCGGTAGTCGGTGGTATAGAAGCCCGAGCCCTTGAAGATCAGGCCGGCTCCCGTCCCGACTTGGCGTTGGACTTTTCCCTTGCCCCAAGTCTTCCGGCCGCACTTGTCCTTTGGGCAGGTTTCGATGGCGGTGTCCTTCATGGACTGGAACAGCTCGAATTCGTGTCCGCACTTCGAACAGGCGTATTGATAAGTCGGCATCGTCGTTCCGGAAGCTTATGGGAGCGGGTGAAAGCAGCGTCAAGGGGCGTCCGCGATGGAATGCCGCGGCTTGCGCTGGTTTTCGACGCATTGCAGCGTGGGGGATGACTTGGAGGGTCCTGGTGCTTGTCGCTTTTGCATGGTTTGGCAGGTCGGTGGCCGGGGCGGCGGAGGGGGCCTCGGGACCGTCGGTGGCGGGGCAGGGCGCTGCGGTCAGCGCCGAGGACTGGATGGCGCGGGCGCGTGATTCGCAGAGGCGGGGTTTGGTCAAACAGGCGTTGGAGCAGGCGGCGAAGGCGGTGGAGTTGGCGCCCAGAGACCCGCGTCCGCTGCATTACCGCGCCCAGTTGTTCGAACGTCAGCGACAGCTTCCTTCCTGCGAGGCCGACCTGAGCCGCGCCATCGAACTCGCGCCGGGGGAACCGGTGCTCCTGCTCGACCGAGGCATCCTGAGGCTTCGGCTGGGGAATTATGCGGGTTCGGTCACCGATTTGGACAAGTACGCAGAACGCCGGCCGGCCAAGGCGGCGGGGTTGTGGCAGCGGGGCATTTCGCTCTTCTACCTCGGCAAGACCGGGGAAGCCCGCCGGCAGTTCGAGTCTCACCGGGCGGTGAACCCGGAAGATGTCGAGAACTCGGCGTGGCACTTTTGTTGCGTGTCCCGCGAGTCGGGCGTGGCTGCCGCGCGGAAGGCGTGGCTCCCGGTGTCCTCCGATCCGCGGGTTCCGATGCGCGAGATCCAGGCCGTTTTTCTTGGGACGCTGAAGCCCGAGGAACTGTTGGCGTCCGTGGAATCGGGCGGGTTGACCGAGGGGCACCGGGTCCAGGGCCGTTTCTATGCCCATCTGTATCTTGCCCTGTACCACGGTGCGATGCGGGAACGCGAGGCCGAGGCCCGCCATGCGGCGGAGGCTGCCCGGTTGGGGGTCGACTTCGGGATCATGGGCGAGATCGCCCGGAACCACGCGGGTTGGTTGGCGAACGAGTTGCGGATGGGTGGGCGATGATGCGGGATCGGGGATGCGCTGCGCTGACCGCCCCCATGGAGGCGGTGGCTTGGCGGCGCGACGGATCTGTGGTTGATTAGGGTCCGAATGGAGAGCGGAGGTCATGGTATGAACTGTATGTCACATTGGATTTCATCGGTGATCACCGGGATGGCGCTGGTCTTGTTGGGCGCAAGGATGGAGTCGAGCGCCGCCGATTCCGGCCCACCCTCGACGCCGGGTTCTCCGCGCATCACCTCCGTGGAGCATCGCGGGGCCGGGATTGTCATTCGCGCCTCGGTGCCGGCAGGCGTGGTTCGCGTGGTGCTCGAGGGTTGCCAGCGCGGGGATCTCAAGGGCTGGATGCCGCGCGCCGTGAAGCGTACCGGCGGTACGGCGACCGAAATTGAATTCGAACTGGCGCGCGACGTCGGCATGGAGTTGTACCGCGTGCGTGCCGACGCCTCGGATCCCTTGCCGGCCTCGTTCTATTCGGGGCGGACGAATTTCCCTGGCGAGATGGTGGGCTCGAATCCCTTGGCGCGGACCGGCATCGCGACTCCGGTGGTCGATGCCGGGACAGGCGCGGGAGGTTCGATGGAGGTCAACCGGTCCGTTGTCGAGTCGGACATCTGGTCGGTGCGCGGCGACACCCTCTATTATTTCAACCAATACCGAGGGCTTCAGGTGCTGGACATCGCCGTTCCGGATAGTCCCCGGCTGAAGGCGACGTTCCCGTTGCCGGGCGCGGGGGAGCAGATGTACCTCCTGGATGACCGGCACGTCGTGCTGCTTGCCCAGGATACCTGCAATGCTTGGTCCACTGACGCCAGTTCGGCGGTCATCGTCGTCGACACGGGAGTTGTGCCGATGGTTGAAAGGGCCCGTTTGCCGGTGAAGGGGCGGATCGTCGAGAGCCGGTTGGTGGGCACCGCGCTCTACGTGGCAACCGAATCCTGGCAGCCCTCAGGCGACGCGTCGGGCTCCTGGCAATCAGGCACCTGGGTGTCCTCCTTCGATCTCGCCAGCCCTGCGGCTCCCGTGGCACGCAAGCCCCTGTGGTTCTCGGGGTCCGGAAATGTGGTGACCGCGACGGATCGTTTCCTGTTCGTGGCAGTGACGGATTATTCCCGGAACTGGCCGTGGCGCTCAGACCTGCAGGTGTTGGATATCACTTCGCCGAATGGCGAAATGTCCGCCTTTGCAAAGATTCCGCTGGCGGGTCATGTCGCCGACAAGTTCAAGCTCGACGTCCTGGACGACATTCTTCGGGTGGTTGTTGAATCGGCGGAGACGTCGACCGCAGCCCGGTTTGTCACGGTCCTGGAGACCATCCGCCTGGCCGATCCTCGGGGGGCAGGGCCGGTGCCGTACGTGAGGCTTGGCAAGCTGGAGTTGGCGCGGGGCGATCGTCTTTTCGGCACACGTTTCGACGGGCAGAGGGCCTATGTCGTGACGTTTTTCAGGGTCGACCCGCTGTTCGTGGTGGACCTCTCGGATCCGGCGGCGCCGCGGGTGGCTGGGCATCTGGAGATTCCGGGCTGGTCGACCTACCTTCGTCCGCTGGGTGGCGACCGGTTGCTTACGTTGGGGATAGACAACACGCAGGGCTGGAGGGTGGCGGTGCAGTTGTTCGATGTGTCCAATCCCGCGAAGCCTTCGCTCCTGGCGAAAGTGCCGCTCGGTGAGAATGCCTCGTGGAGCGAGGCGACGAGTGACGAGAAGGCTTTTGGTGTGGACGAGGCGGCGGGGCTCCTGTTGCTGCCGGTGAGCAACTGGAGCGGCAGTACCTCCAGCACAGGCGTCCAACTCATCGATCTGGGCCGCGACAGCCTGACCCTGCGCGGGTTGCTCGCCAGCGCCGACGTCGTGCCGAGGCGCGCGGCGGTGTTCAAGGATCGGGTGATTGCGGTGTCGGGGCGGCGGTTGGTGACCGCGGACGTGACTGACCGGGATCACCCGAAGGCTTCGGCCTCGGTGGAACTCTCCTATCCCGTCGAGCGCCTGCTGGTCGCGCCGGCGCATTTGATCGAGTTCCAATCGGGGATGCTTCGTGTCCGGGCTCTCGACGAGGATTCCGCGCCGCTCAACAGCGTCAGCCTCGGAACTCTTCCGGTTCTGGGTGCCTCGCTGCGCGGGGATCGACTGACGGTGTTGCAGGGAGGCGTCGCGGAAGTCGTCTGGGAGAACGTCCCGGGACAGTCCGATCCGGTTGCGCGCACGAACACCGGCACCCTTCTTGTCACCGTGTGGGATGCCTCCGGGCTGCCGGCGCTGAAGTCCCTCGGTCAGACGAAAACGCCGACCTCGCTCACCTGGCTTCCCGACATGAAGCCGCTCTGGTTGCGTGATGATCTTGTGGTCTGGGCCAC
>CAIMTB010000010.1 GCA_903844265.1 uncultured Verrucomicrobiota bacterium | reverse complement strand
CAGGGATTGCTCGCGCTCGAGCAGAACTGGCGCGGACCCGTCGCCGCCAACGCCGGCATCGAAACCACGCTCGCCCAATTCCAGCAGATGGAACGTGAGGCCACGCCGCAGCAGACCGCCAACTGGCGTTTCCAGCAGGCCCTCTTCCGCGCCTACTATGACGCCTACATCCGCCGCCGGCTTCGGCATGAAACCGAACTCGAGGCCCGCGCCCTGGAGCAGCTCGCCGAGGCCCCACGCACCGGTTCCGTCCTCGCCATGCACGAGGCCGATGCCACCCTCGACCGCTCCCTCACCGAACACATCGCCGCCCCGCTCCGCGCCCGGATCTCCGAACTCGCCGAGGCCCTCTTCCAAAGCATCCGCATGCAGCTCAGCGTCCAGCGCTACAAGGCGATCGGCGTCGACCGCGGAGCCAGCCTCGACACCGTCGATTACCCGCTCAACAACCGCGCCTGGCTCCACGAGCACTTCGTGAAAATCCGAGCGCTGCCGACCGAGGCCGCCCGCCTCAAGGCCTTGCGCGACATCATCGACTGGACCAACCCCGGCCCCGGCGGTTTCTACGACGACCTCGGCAACCCCACCCGCCAACCCCACCTCGTCCGTGGCCTCCCCTTCGCGGACGATCCATCCAGCCTCGTCTCGTCGAAGACCGGATTCGAGGAAGGCGATGTCGTGGACGAACCCGACGAAACCCCCGAGGGCGCGTTGCGCGTCTCGTGGATGGACCACGCGGAAACCCTTCACGAACAACCCCTCCAGGTCCGCTACAACGACCTCGATCCCGCCGCGCAATACCGCGTCCGCATCGTCTACGGCGGCGACGCCCCCAAGCGGAAGATCCGCCTCGTCGCGGGCGGGAACATCGAGATCCACCCCTACCAGGTGAAGGAATTCCCCTACCGACCACGCGAGTTCGACATCCCCGCCGCGGCCTATCGCAGCGGATCTCTCACCCTGACCTGGACCCGTGAACCCGGCCTCGGCGCCAACGGCCGCGGCTGTCAGGTCGCTGAACTCTGGCTCATCCGCCGGTGAACCTGGCTGCGGAGGTCCGCCCGGAAACAGAGGATCATGCGCTCCGCCTGTGTTTTATCAGGCACGCCCAAAATCTGCGCTTGCTGACCCTTTCTTCGGAGGTAACCATAGGCTCAGCACTTCACATCACACTCAGGTAATCCATTCCACAGACCCCTATGCAATCCTACCGCTTCCTGCCGCGAGTGGCCCGGAAGGCGTTCACTCTGATCGAACTCCTTGTCGTCATCGCCATCATCGCCATCCTGGCCAGCATGCTGCTCCCGGCGCTCGCCAAGGCAAAGACCAAGGCCCAGGGCATCCTCTGCATGAGCAACGGCAAGCAGATGGCCCTCGCTTGGATTCTTTACTCGGGTGAAAACGAGGAAAAGCTCCCCGGCAACCTCGACGGCGGCGGTGGCGTGACGAACCTGACCTGGTGCGCCGGCTGGCTCGACAATTCCACCTACGTGGCCGACAACACCAACTGGGTCAAGATGATGACCTCCCAGCTGGGCAAGTTCACGTCCACCCCCGGCATCTACAAGTGCCCGGCCGACAAGAGCCTCTCGAAGGGCAAGGGCGGCGCCCCCCGCGTGCGGTCGATCTCGATGAACGGTTACCTCGGACTCCGTGGCGGACCTTACACCGGGGGTTACCGGCAGTTCCTCAAGGCCACCGACATCCCGAGCCCCTCCAAGACCTGGGTCTTCATCGATGAACGCGAGGACTCGATCAACGACGGTTGGTTCGCGGTCAACATGGAGTCGTACGATCCCCAGAAACCCGCCGGCGACATCATCGTCGATTTCCCGGCGAGCTATCACAACCGCGCCGGCGGCCTTTCCTTCGCCGATGGCCACTCGGAAATCCGCAAGTGGGTCGACGGTCGTACAACGCCGAACGTGCAGAAGGGCGGCCTCCTGTCCCTCGGCCAGGCGTCCCCGAACAACCGCGACGTCGAGTGGCTCCAGGAACGCAGCTCCTTCAAGGAACTGAACCCCACCCGCCAGTAAGCGGCGTTCGCTTCCCCTACAGTTCTATAGTTCGTTCGACAAATGGTTCGCGCTCCGCGCGAACCATTTGCCTTTTGAGCCCCTCGCAACCGCTTTCACGGCCCATGACCCAGGCGCGTTCGCTTGCGATTCCGGTTTGGAGTGCGGTGGCTTGCCACCGCTTTGGAATTCGCCCCTCGTCCGCACCCTCGGCATTGGAACCCCAACAGGGTTCCGTCCTCCAGCCCAGCAACGGGTTGGGCCGCGAAGCGGACCTACCTCTGGCCTTCGTGGCCTTCGTGACCTTCGTGGTAGATCCCCGCGTGGTTCAGGGTCCCAATGCGTGTCCAAATTTTGGAAAACCCGGCTACCCATGAACGCCCCACGACCTCCGGCGAAACCTCCCAACCGCCGCTGGCTCCTCGCCGGATTGGCTGCGCTCCTCGCCCTCGCCGCTGGCGTGGCGCTCTTCCGCACCTCCCAGCCCCCCCTTCCCATCCCGGTCCCCCCCGGCATCCAAACCCTCGATCCCCAGGTCCGCGCCCACCTCGCCAAGCTCGCGGATTCGATTGCCCAAGCCCCGCGCGACGCCGAACGACGCGCCGACATGGGCCTCGCCTTCGCCGTGAACGGACTCTGGCCGGAGGCCCGCCAGTGCTTCACCAACGCCCAACAACTCGGTAACAGCGGCCCCCTCCCGGCGATGTATGCCGCCGTCGCCAACCAGGAAATGGGCGACTACGAAGGCGCCATCCGCGAACTGCGCGAAGTCGTCCGTCTCCACCCCGATTTCGCACCCGCCTGGCACCGGCTCGGCCATGCTTTCATTGCGTCCGGACAACCGGTCGCCGCCGTCGAAACCTTCACCGCCGTGACACGTCTGGCCCCTCGCGACTGGCATGGATGGGCCGGTCTGGGCGAGGCCCAACTCCGTTCCGGCCAGGGCCCCGCCGCTGTCGAAAGCCTCACCCAGGCCAACCAACTCGATCCGGCGACGCGCAGCATCCATTTCCTCCTCGGCCAAGCCTATCAGGCCGTCGGCCGCACCAACGAGGCCCGCGCGGAACTCGCCGCCGGAGGAACCCAAAGCCTCAGCCCCATGCCTGATCCGTGGTCCGTCCGCGCCATCGACCACATGAAATCGCTCCCCGATCAGTTCGAGCGCGCCGACATAC
This sequence comes from uncultured Verrucomicrobiota bacterium, assembly GCA_903844265.1. GTDB lineage: Bacteria > Verrucomicrobiota > Verrucomicrobiia > Limisphaerales > CAIMTB01 > CAIMTB01. The sequence continues at coordinate 4,194 of CAIMTB010000010.1, read as the reverse complement.
TGGTCGCGCGCGGAGAGTTCGAGGAAGCCATCGGCCGGCTCAAGGAAGCCCTTCGATTTCACCCCACGAATTCAGCCGTCATCGCCAGCCTGGGCCGCGCCCTCAACGGTGGTTCGAAACCTGACGCCGCCTGGGAACTTCTCTCGCGCGCCATGCAGCGAACCCCCGACGATGTCGCCCTGCTCGTCGTGGCCGTCGACAGCGCCGCTGCGCTGGACCGCACGAACGAGGCCCTCGCCCTTGCCAGCCGCGCCCTCGAACTCGCCCCCCAATCCGCCGAGGTCCACATCGCCCACGCCAACGCCCTGCTCGCCCTCGGAAACGATGCCGCCGCGGTGACGTCCCTGCGTCGCGCCCTGGACCTGGCTCCTCGCGACATCGGCCTCTGGGTTCAATTGGGGGATACCCTCCAGCACAATCTCAAATCGCCGGACGACGCCATCGCCGCGTACCGGCAAGGCCATCAGACCGATCCCTTGCATGCATCGCCACTTCTGGCCCTGACGACGTTGTTCCTCGAACAGGGGCGCACCCGGGAAGCCGAAGATTCCCTCGCGCAACTTCGAAAACTCCCGCTCGATCCCGCAATCCTTCGCAACCTCGAGCGCCGGTTCCGAGAAGCCACCACACACCGATGAACCCTGAAGGTAGGGCGGGCACTCCCTTGCCCGCCGCATACTCACCATCACCGGCAACGGACGGCGCGCAGCGGAGTGCGCGCCCTCCCGCCCTCCTGCCTTGCTCCGTCTTCCTCGCAACCGCCCTTCTCCTCCTTGGCTGCGGTCGTGAACCCTCCACGCCCCCCGGCCTCTCCTCCACTCCCCCGGCCCCCGGCACCACGAGCGCGTCGCAGCCCACCCCCAGCGCCCCCTGGTTCCAGGAGGTCGCCGCCTCTTCCGGCATCGCCTTCCGCCATTCCTCCGGTCACACGCCGGGCTCGCGCCATCTCATGCCCGAGATCAATTGCGGCGGCGTTGCGCTGCTCGATTTCGACAACGACGGCCTCCTCGATGTCTTCTGCGTGAACGGCGGTTTCGCCGACCCCTCGCGCACCAATGCACCCGGACACAAGCTCTACCATAACCTCGGAAACTGGCGCTTCGAGGATGTCACCGGGCACGCAGGAATCGGCACCAATACCGCCTACGGCATGGGCGTCGCCACCGCCGACTTCGACAACGACGGCTGGACCGACATCTACCTCCTGAACCTCCGCGGCAACGTGCTCTACCGGAACCGCGGCGATGGCACCTTCGAGGACGTCACCGCCCGGGCCGGCGTGGCAGGTCGCGAATGGAGCAGCAGCGCCGCATTCCTCGACTACGACGGCGATGGGCACCTCGATCTCTTCGTCGCCAATTACATCCACTGGACCCTCGCCTCAGAGGTCGACTGCTTCTCACGCGGAGGAGTGCCCGACTATTGTTCACCCTTGTCCTACCGGGCCCCGGCCATGGACCGGCTCTATCACAGCCGCGGCGACGGAACCTTCGAGGACGTGAGCGTGGCCATGGGGCTGGACAAGGCGTTCGGCAACGGGCTCGGTGTGGCCACCGGCGATTTCGACCACGACGGCTGGGTCGATATCTTCGTCTCCAACGACGCCATGCCCAACCAACTCTGGCTCAACCACGGCGGAAAGCAGTTCGAGGAATCCGCCACACCCAGGGGCTGCGCCCTCAATGTCATGGGAATCCCCCGCGCCGGCATGGGCACCGTCGCCGTCGACCTTCTCAACCGAGGCTGGCTCGACCTTTTCGTCACCCACCTCGCCGGTGAGGGCAACGGCCTTTTCCTCAACCACGACGGCATGTTCACCGACAGCATCACACGCCGCGGCCCCATGGCCCCAAGCCGACCGTACACCGGGTTCGGAGTCGGCTTCCGGGACCTCGACCACGACGGTGAACTCGACCTCTTCGTCGCCAATGGCAGGGCTCGACTCGGAGCCCGCGACCTCGACCCAGCCGATCCCTACGCCGAGCCAAGCACCTTGCTGCGGGGCCTCGGCAACATCGAGTTCGAGGAGGTCCAGCCCGCGGGCGGCACCCAGCCTCCCTTGATCGCCACAGCCCGCGGCGCGGCCTTCGGCGACCTCGACAACGACGGCGCCGAGGACGTCGTGGTGATCCAGAAGGACAGTCCTGTCCGCATTCTGCGGAACATCGTCGGCCAGCGCGGCGCCTGGATCGGGCTCGACGTCCGCGACGCCCGCGGCCTCGTCGCACGCAACGCCATGGTGCGGGTCGAATGCGGTGGGCGGACCCAGTCACGCCAGGTCCAGCCCAACGAAGGGTACGGCTCGAGCAACGACCACCGGATCGTGTTCGGACTCGGCAAGGCGTCCCAGATAGACCGCGTCACGGTGCGCTGGCCCGGCGGCCACGAGGAATCCTTCGGACCTTTGCCGGCCGGAAAGTATCACCGCGTCGCGCCGGCCAAGGACCCGTAGCAGTCGACGTCAGGAGACTCCAACTCCATCCAAAGCCAAGGACCCGGTAGCAGTCGACGTCAGGAGACTCTGACTCCATCCAAAGCCAATGAATGGAGCCTCCTCACATCGGCTGCTACGGGGAACGGGACGCGCTGCTATCCCACCGCCGAAACGCAGCGACTGCACAAGGTCGGATGCGCGGCGTGCGTGCCCACCTCGATTTCAAAGTGCCAGCAACGCTCGCACTTCGTGCCGTCCGCCCGCATCACATCCGCCGAGATCGGGCTCCCGACCTCAAGGCTCTCGACGGTGAGCTGGGAGACGTTGAGCAATTCCCGCAACGCCTCGCGCCAGCCCTCGGCGAGCCCTTCAGGAACCACGACGCGCAACACCAGTTTCGCCTCGAGCGCCTTGCCGATGAGCTTCGATTGCCGAGCCTTCTCAAGATGCGGCAACGCCTGTTCGCGCATCTCGAAGAGCCACTCCCACGTCCGCACATCCGACTCGCTGCGTGCCAACGGTGTCGGCCGCCACTCGGTCAGATGCACACTCCCGGTATCGCGGCCGGGAATGAACTCCCACGCCTCATCCGAGGTGAACACCAACATCGGCGACAACAAACGGCACAGGCCCGAGACCAATCGATGCAGCGCGGTCTGGGTCGAACGCCGCCGCGCCGATCCCGCCGGATCGGTGTAGAGCCGGTCCTTCACCGCATCGTGATACATCGCGCTCAGTTGGACCGAAGCGAATTGGGCCACCCCTTGGTAGACGAGATGGAATTCGCACGCGTCGTAGGCGGCGAGGCAGGCCGATTCGAGCGCCGAGAATTCTCCGAGGATCCATCGATCCAGCCCGGTCAGCGCGTCGTCGGAAACCGCGTGCCGCGAGGGATCGAAGTCGAACAGGTTCGAGAGCTGGTAACGCAGCGCGTTCCGGATGACGCGATAGGTCTCGCCCACCTTCTGCAGACGTTCCTCGCTGACCACGATGTCGTTCCGGAAATCCTGCGACGCCACCCACAGCCGCAGCACGTCCGCGCCGTAGTCCTTCACATACCTGTCCGCCGTCTGCGGCTTCTGGTATCCGCCCTGGCCCTGCTTGCTCTTCGCAATCTTCTCGCGATCCGCATCGACCATGAACCCGTGCGTCAACACCGTCCGATACGGCGCCGCACCCTGGCCCGCCAGCGACAGCAGGAGCGAAGACTGGAACCAACCCCGATGCTGGTCGCTTCCCTCGAGATACATGTCGCACTGGAACGGCCGATCCTCCGAACCCCGCAGCTCGGGCCGGCGCGCAATCACCGCGGCGGACGACGAACCGGAGTCGATCCACACGTCCAGCGTGTCGGCTGAACGGGCCACCGCCTCGGGCCCCTGCCAATCCGCCGGCCGGACCAGCGCCCACAATTCCGCCGCCGGCCGCTCGAACCAGATGTTCGACCCGTGTTTCTCGAACAGGTCGGCCGTGTTCCGGACCACCCCCGCATCCAGGATCGCCGCGCCGTCGGCCGCATAGAACGCGGGCAGCGGCAACCCCCACGAGCGCTGCCGCGAAATACACCAGTCCGGCCGCGATTGCACCGCAGCCTTGATGCGGTTCACGCCCCACTCCGGAATCCACGACACGCGGTCGATCTCGGCCAGCGCCGCCTCGCGGAACGTGCCCGAGCCCACCGCATGATCCACGCGAACGAACCACTGGTCCATGGCGCGGAAGATGACCGGCGTTTTGCTGCGCCAGCAATGCGGATAGCT
>CAIMTB010000009.1 GCA_903844265.1 uncultured Verrucomicrobiota bacterium | reverse complement strand
CGGCGGGCAAGGGACTGCCCGCCCTACCGCAGAGTGACGGAACGGCCGGATGAACGGGTCGGGGGGTGGGCGCGCACTCCGCTGCGCGCCGTCCTTGCGGACGCACCCGCGCCTGTTCAGGTCGGCATGGGGAACCTTGAATGTCCTTGAGGCGTGCCCATGATGCGCCCGTGAATTCTGTCGCCCGTGTACTGCTCCTGGCCGGTGTCCTGGCGTGCTTTCCGGCACCCACCGCGAGTGCGGAGAACTGGCCCTGCTGGCGCGGTCCGCGCCGAGACGGCACCAGCCTGGGCACGGCGCCACCGACCCATTGGAGTGCCACCGAGAATGTCACGTGGAAGACCGTGTTGCCGGGCGTCGGCCATTCCTCCCCGATCGTCTGGGGCGACCACCTTTTCCTGACCACCGCCCTTGAGGATCGGCAGGAGCGCGTCCTGCTCTCGTTGGATCGCAAGACCGGGGCCGTGCTCTGGCAGTCGGTGGTTCTCAAGGCACCGCTGGAGGCGAAGAACAACGAGAACAGCTACGCCTCGGCCACGCCCGCCACCGATGGCAGGAAGGTGTTCGTCTCGTTTCTGGACGGCATGGAAGTCGTCGTCGCGGCGTATGATCTGGAGGGGCATTCGCTCTGGACGAGTAGGCCGGGTCGCTTCAAGAGCCAATGGGGATTCAGTCATTCCCCGGTCCTGTTCGAAGACAAGATCCTGCTGGTCTGCTACAGCAAGGGTGAGAATTTCGTGGTGTCCTTGAAGCAGTCCGATGGCAGCACCGCCTGGAAGGTGGCGGCTGTGAATCCCACCCAGAGTTACAGCCAGCCGCTCCTGCTGGATATAGCCGGGCGTGGTCAGATGATCGTCCCGGGGAACAAGGGGCTCACGAGCTATGATCCCACGTCGGGGAAGGTGTTCTGGTCCGTGGGCGGGCTCGCCGATGACTCGGTGGTGACGCCCGTCTATAATTCCAAGGCGAACCTGGTCCTCACCTGCACCAGTTGGCCCTCGAAGGTCCTGGTGGCGGTCAAGCCGGACGGTGAGGGCGATGTGACGGCCGGCAAGGTGGCGTGGCGTTCGACTGAAGGCGCGCCGTATGTTCCCTCGCCGGTGTCGGTGGGGGATTGGTTCTTCACCTCCTCCTACGCGGGACGCTCGGCCTTCTGCCTCGACGCTGTCACGGGCCAGGTGCTTTGGAAGGAATCCATGGGGTTGCACCACGCCTCACCGGTCGTGGCGAATGGGCTGGTCTATTTCCTGAACGACGACGGCGTCGCCCATGTCATCCGGGCCGGGGCGCGCTACGAACTCGTGTCCAGGAACGAACTGGGTGAATCGACTTATGCCTCGCCCGCGGTCAGCGACGGGCAGCTGTTCCTGCGTGGGTTCAAGCATCTCTACTGCATCGGCAAGGGACCCTAGCAGCCCATCCAAGATCCGTAGTAGTCGACGTCAGGAGACTCGCGCTTGATCCGAAGGCAATGAGTGGAGCCTCCTTACGTCGGCTGCTACGGTGGACACGGGTTTTTTCGACCTTCATCCCGGGTGCAGGATCGCCGGCAACACCGCAGCGGGGTGGAATTCCATTGACAGGAGGCGGTTGATTTCGCCAGAAACCGCGCGCCCTCCGCGAGGGGGGCTCTCATAGCGAGTGGGTGAGGGACTGGCCCGACGACCCCACGGCAACCGGCGGCCTCCGGCAACGCGGCCGCGACCAGGTGCCAAATCCAGCCCGGCTTGTGTCGGGAAAAATGAGAGGAGCGCCGAGCCTTCAACGGGTTTGCACGTCCTCTTCTCATGCATGGGAGGGGGATTTTTTGTCCCCCGATGGCGCTGCCAGCGAAGAGAGAGCATGGAAAAGCAATGTTCGTACATGAAGGCGCTCAAGTGCCGCGAGTGCGGCCACGAGTACGCGCTGGAAGCCACACACGTCTGTGAGTTTGATTTCGGGCCGCTGGAGGTGGTGTATGACTATGAGCGCATCCAGGGGCGGTTGACGCGTGAGGTGATCCAGAGCCGGCCGCAGACGATGTGGCGATATCGGGAGCTGTTGCCGATTGCCGGGGAGCCGACGGTGGGGACGCAGGTGGGTTACACCCCGTTGGTCAAGGCGGACCGTCTCGCGAAGCGGTTGGGGATCCGGGAGCTTTGGGTCAAGAACGACACGGTCAACTACCCGACCCTGTCCTTCAAGGACCGCGTCGTCAGCGTGGCGCTGAGCCGGGCGCGCGAGCTGGGTTTCACGACGGTGGCGTGTGCCTCGACGGGCAACCTGGCGAATTCGGTGGCGGCGAATGCGGCATCGGTGGGTCTCGACGCCTATGTGTTCATCCCGCACGACCTCGAGCAGGGGAAGGTGTTGAATTCGCTGATCTACGGGGCGCGCGTGATCTCCATCAAGGGTCACTACGACGAGGTCAACCGGCTTTGCGCGGAGATTGCGGGGAAATACCGGTGGGCATTCGTGAATGTGAACATGCGGCCGTATTACGCCGAGGGTTCGAAATCCATGGGTTTCGAGATCATGGAACAGCTGGGGTGGAAGATCCCGCAGCACACGGTCATCTGCATGGCGTCGGGCTCGCTGCTCACGAAGATCCACAAGAGCTACCAGGAGTTCTCGAAGCTCGGCCTGGCGCAGTCGCACCCGTGGAAGATCCACGGAGCCCAGGCGACCGGGTGCAGTCCGATCACCACGGCGCAGAAGGCGGGGCTTGATTTCTTCAAGCCGGTGAAGCCCGCGACGATCGCCAAGTCCCTGGCGATCGGAACGCCGGCCGACGGGTTCTACGCGCTGAAGGTCATGAAGGAGACGGGTGGCCATGGCGAGGACGTGACGGACGACGAGATCCGCGAGGGCATCCGGATGCTGGCGGAGTGCGAGGGGATCTTTGCCGAGACCGCGGGGGGTGTGACGGTCGGGGTGGCGAAGAAGCTGATCGCGCAAGGCAGGATTTCGGCGGGCGATTCCGCCGTGCTATGCGTGACGGGCAACGGGTTGAAGACCCTCGATGCGGTGGCGGGCCATGCCGGCGAGACGCGCGAGATCCGGCCGAGCCTTCGCGAGTTTGAAGCCGTGCTGGCGCTCGACAAGCCGGACCTGGCCAGGTCCTGACATCGGTGTCCGGTGGTGCAACAACCCTGTTTCGAGAACCGAACCGTGCTCGACACGCGGCCGGTTCTCGCGTCCAACATCCCCCTCCAACATGCCAGTCCAAGTCCGAATCCCGACGCCGCTCCGCAAGCTCACCAACAACGAGGAACTCGTGACCGTCGCCGCGGGCACCGTGGGTACCGCGATCGCGGAATTGCAGTCCCGCTATCCCGGCATCAAGGACCGCCTGCTCGACGAGCAGGGGGCCGTGCGGCGTTTCGTGAATGTCTACGTCAACGAGGAGGACATCCGTTTCCTCCAGAACCAGCAGACCCCGTTGAAGGACGGCGATGAGATCAGCATCATCCCGGCCATCGCCGGGGGTTGAGCAATCCCGATTTCCACCACGAGCCATGGCCAAGTCATCCTCCCCCAAGAAGCCCGCCGCCCGGGTGCGGCCGGCTGCGGCGCCTTCGCCGAGCAAACCCGAAAAGCGCCGGTTCTGGCTGACCTACCCGACGCGTCTGATCACGAAGCCTGTGATCTGGCAGTTGAGCCAGAAGTTCCCGGTGGTGTTCAATGTCCGCCAGGCGAGTGTCACCGAGGAGATGGGGATCCTCTGCCTGGAACTTGAGGCCCCGCGCACGGACGTGAAGGCGGCCATCGCGTGGCTCGAGAAACAGGGAGTCAAGGTCGAGCCGGTTGAGATCAACGTGATCGAGAGTTGAACCCCGGATCGTGATCGTATGCGGGGTCCCGTTCGATCCCCATCGATCTCGTCCGGTCCAGTTCGCATCCAGTCCCAGTCATGCACGAACCAGCCGCGGATAACAGGGCAGCGACGGATTACAGTCGTCGTCATTTCTTGAAGGCCACGTTGGCGACTGGGGCGGGCCTGGGCGTGAGTCTGGGAGGCGGAGGCCTGGGGGCGTTTGCTGCCGAGGGGGCGAAGCCGGCCGAGCTTGCCTTCGCGCGATCCGATGGAGCGCTACAGCTGAGTCTGGGGCCGCGATTGGTGCTGCGGTATCAGGTGTCGGCTCCCGGGATGGGCGGGGCTGCCGTCGAGAGTGGCTGTTATCTGCACCCGCTGTGCACGCCATCGGGGGTTGTGGTGACGGAGGTGGGGCCGGACGATCATCGTCATCATCGGGGTGCCTTCTTCGGATGGGTGGAGATGCATGGGGCGGCGGACGCTGATTTCTGGGGCTGGGGCGAGCGCGCGCCGATCAAGGGTCGGAAGATCGTGAACCGCTCCCTTGAAGCTCCGCAGCCGGCGCTTGGTTACGCGCGGTTCAGGGCGGTGAATGACTGGATGGCCGGGGACAAGAAGGTGCTCAGCGAGGACCTTCGGGTGGGGACTTCGATGCGGGACGGCGCGACCGTCCTCGACATCGCGGTCCAGTACACGGTCGAGGAGGAAGTGACCTTGGCGCGATCGGGTTTTGGTGGCTTTGCGGTGCGCGGCCGCAAGGACGGCCAGGCGTCGGCGATCGGTGCCTCGGGTGCGGTGACCTTGGATCCGCCGAAGCACACCGAACCCGACACGAACTGGCCGGCCGCGCAGTGGTACGGGCTTTCCTTCAAGTATCCGGATGGGAAGAAGGCGACGGTGGTGGTGGTGGGGCGGGCGGCCAATCCTGCGACCACGTGGCATGTGGCTCCTTCGATTGGATTGATCAACCCCTGCATCACGGCGCAGGGGCCGTTGACCCTGGTGCCCGGAAAGCCGCTCTCGCTGCGCTATCGGGTCATGGCGTTTGATGGATCCCCGGCTCCGGAGGTTGTGAATCCTTCCGCGGACGCCTGGTATCGCGGCGTGCCGGGCTGAGTGCCGGGGTTGGGGTTTTGCGGAAAAAGATCTGCAACTTCCCCCTGTTGGGCGGGTCCTGCTTCCGGCACCCAAGCCGGTCTGGGTCAGGTGACAACTCCAACCAACAACTTCGAGGACTTCATGCGGTCCTACCAGGACATGGTCTACTCGACCGCGATGAGGCTTCTGGCGAGCGACGCCGAGGCCAAGGACGTGGTGCAGGAGGTTTTCCTGAGGGCGTATGCGCGTTTCGCGGAATTGGAAGGCAGTCCGACGGCTGGGGGATGGTTGAAGACCGTGGCCCGGAACCTCTGCCTGAATCATCTGACCCGGTACAAGGCGCGGTGGAAGTTTTTCTCGGAGATGCGCCGCGATGACGATGACCGGGATGATCGGGCGTGGGATGTGCCGATCGAGGATCGGGCGGTGGATGAGGCGGCTGCGTGCGACCGGCGGGAGTTGTTGGAACAGGCGCTGCAGAAACTGCCGTCAAACCAGAGGGTGCCCTTGGTGCTCTATCATTTCGAGGACCTGAGCTACGAAGAGATTGCGGCGCAGCTCAAGGTCTCCCTCAGCAAGCTCAAGACCGACATCCACCGCGGTCGGGAAGCGCTGCGGCGCAGGTTGCAGATCGGCGTGAATCGGGATGAGTTCGCGGACGAGTCCCGGACCGTCGCCGCGTCATGAAAATCATTCGTCACCCACTCTTCATGAGGCCCACACCTGAATCGGAATTGGAGCAGGCGATCGATCGCGAGTTGCGGCGGCTGCCGGATCTTCGTGCCCCGGCCGACCTTCTGCCGCGCGTGTTGCAGATCGCGGGCGAGCGGATGAAGCGGCCCTGGTGGCGCAAGCCCGTGGTGCAGTGGCCGCCCGTGGCGCGGTTCCTTTTCCTCATCGTGACCGCAGGGCTTGCGGGTGTCCTTTTCTACTTCACGTGGGGCATCAGCGTGGGGGTCCCCGTCGGGTCATTCGGCGACGAGATCGCCCAATTCACGGGCCGGGTTGAACTCGCGCGCTCGACGATGGGATCGCTGGGCGGGGCGGCGGTGATGGTCGCGAGGTCCGTGGGGCCCTGGCTGCCCTGGTCCGCCGCGGCGGTCGTTGTCATGTCGTACCTCACGACCGTGGGTCTGGGGACCTGCTGCTATCGGTTGATTTCTGGGCGCGTCTGAAATGGAGAGAAAAGCGATGAACACAAGATTTCAAAACCCGGGGAATTGGCGGGCTGCAATTCTGGCGGTGGTGCTCGCGACATCCTGTTTCGACGGGTCACCCGCATGGGCGCGGGCTGCGGCGGAACCGCAGGCGACGGAAGCGCCCGTGAACTTCGGGGGGGCGGGTGCGGAGGTGAAGGCGTCGGCCGCGCAGGCTCCCGAACCGGAGGTCGCCACGCCCAGGCCGGGTCGGGGCAAGGCGCGGTCCCACGGCGAACCGGCGGTCTCGATCGGCGGGCGGGTGGATGTGGCCCGGGACCAGGTGGTGGATGGCGCGGTCGTGATTCGCGGCGACGCACAGATCGACGGTGACGTGAACGGTGACGTGGTGGTGATCCTTGGACGCCTGAAGGTCACGGGGAAGGTCACGGGCGACGTTGTGGTCGTGATGGGGGATGCGGAGGTGGACGGGGACATCCAGGGGGATTTGGTGATGGTGTTCACGCGGGGTCATCTCGGGCCGAAAGCCAATGTCCATGGGCAGATGGAGGCGATCGGGGTGGTGCCCGTGATCGATCCGCTGGCGACGATCGAGGGGCGGCCGGAGGTGGTCGACCTGGGGCCGATTGCGAAGTACCTCGACTGGGTCAAGGACTACCTGTTCCACGGCGTGTTCTGGCTGCGTCCGTTTCCGCCGGGATTGCCGTGGGTGTGGGTTGCTGCCGCGGTTTTTCTGGGAATCCACCTGCTGATCTCGATCCTGTTCGGGTCTGCGCTGCGGGGCTGCATCCAGACCGTGGCGGAGCGTCCGGCGAGGTCGTTTCTCGTGGGGTTGTTGACCTGCATCCTCGTGGGGCCGGTCTCGATCCTCCTGAGTTTCACGGTGGTTGCGATTCCCCTCATTTGGCTGGGCTACCTGGTCCTCTGCGTGTTCGGGCGAGTGGCTGTCTACGGTGCGGCGGGGGCGGGACTTATGAGGAAGCGCGGGGACGCCATCGAGCCGTTCACCTCGGTGCTCGTCGGTTCGCTGCTTTTCTACGCGGGCTACATGGTTCCGGTGCTCGGGTTCCTGCTCTACTGGGTCGTCCTGCCGTGGGGTGTCGGCGCGACCTTGATCCGTGTCGTCGATGCGATGCGGCGCGAACGGAGGGTGGATCCGGGGAGCCCGGCGCAGGGTCCGGGCCCGACGGTTCAGGCTGCGGCGATGGCGAGTGCCATCGTGGCTGGTGAGCCCGGGGCGGCCGCGCATTCGTCCGTCGAACCTCCCTCGGCTCCGGCATCGGCGGGATTCGAGGCGGGACCTGTTCCTCCGCTTCCAGGCGGGGCGGCGGCGTCCTCGTGGGGTGTGCCACCGCGCGCTGCGGTTCCGCCGCTGGTGGCGTCGGTAAGTTCCATCGAGTGGGCGGCCATGCCGCGGGCGGGTTTCTGGCCGAGGACCGGGGCGCTGCTGATTGATATCACCGTGGTGGCGTTCGTGAACGTGATGACCTTCGATGCGACGAGGTCGTTCTGGTTCCTTCTGGCGGCGTATCATCTGGGGATGTGGGCGTGGAAGGGCACGACGCTGGGCGGTTCGGTGCTGGGTCTGCGGCTGATCCGGCTGGATGGTCGCGCGCTCGATTGGCAGACCTGCGCCTATCGCGTGATGGGCGCGATCGTTTCGCTGCTGCCGATGGGGTTGGGATTCCTGTGGGTGGCCTGGGATCCTGAATGCCAGTCCTGGCATGATCGGATTGCGGGGACCACGGTGGTGAAGGGGGATCGGAAGTCGGCCTTGATCTGAGAGGGTCAGCCTCGACACCGGGTTTCGGATCCGTAGATTCGCGGAAACAAAAACACGCATGTCGAAGCAGTTCTTCCCCGGGATTTCCAGCATCGAGTTCGAGGGCCGCGATTCCAAGAATCCGCTGGCTTTCAAGCACTACAACGCCGACGAGGTCGTTGAGGGCAAGGCGATGCGCGACCATCTGCGGTTCGCGGTGGTCTACTGGCACACCATGCGTGGGGCGGGCGGCGACATGTTCGGCTGGGGCACGGCGGAGCGTCCGTGGCAGACGGGCGAGGGCACGGTGAAGGACGCGATCCAGCGGGCGCGAGCGATGTTCGAGTTTGTCGGGAAGCTGGGCGCGCCGTTCTACTGCTGGCACGACCGCGATGTTGCGCCGCACGGCAAGACGCTGGCCGAGTCGAACAAGAACTTCGACGCGGTGGGTGCGGAGTTGAAGAAGCTTCAGGCCGACACGGGGATCCGGCTGCTGTGGGGGACCGCGCAGAATTTCGTCCATCCGCGGTACATGCACGGTGCGGCGACGAGCTGCAGTGCGGATGTGTTCTGCTTTGCCGCTGCGCAGGTGAAGAAGGCGCTCGAGTGGACGCACGAGCTGGATGGCGAGGGGTACGTCTTCTGGGGTGGGCGGGAGGGGTACAGCACGCTGTTGAACACGGACCTGAAGCGTGAGATGGACCACCTGGGTCGCTTCATGCACATGGCCGTGGACTACAAGCGCAAGCTCGGGTTCAAGGGGCCGTTCTACATCGAGCCGAAGCCGAAGGAGCCGACCAAGCACCAGTACGATTCCGACGCCGCGGCGTGTCTGAATTTCCTGCGGGAATACGGATTGCTCGAGCACTTCAAGCTGAACATCGAGACGAATCATGCCACGCTGGCTGGCCACACGATGCAGCATGAGCTCGAGGTGGCGGGTGCCGCCGGGGCGCTGGGAAGCATCGACGCGAACACGGGCGACCTGCTGCTGGGCTGGGACACGGACCAGTTTCCGACGGACCTGTACCTCACCAGCCAGATCATGCTGAGCATCCTGAATTCCGGCGGGTTCACGACCGGGGGGACGAATTTCGACGCGAAGGTACGGCGCGAGAGCTTCAAGCTCGAGGACCTGTTCCACGCGCACATCGCCGGCATGGACACGTTCGCACGCGGCCTGAAGATCGCGGCCGCGATCCGGAAGGATGGGCGTCTGGCGGGGTTTGTGAAGAACCGGTATCGCAGCTGGGATTCCGGCATTGGCGCGAAGATAGAGTCGGGGAAGGCGAGTTTTTCGGACTGCGAGAAGCACGCGTTGAAGCTGGGCGAGGTGAACGACCTCGAGTCGGGCCGGCAGGAATTGCTCGAGGCGATCTACAACGAGTTCATCTGAGCGGTTGCCATGGCTGTGGCACGACTGCCGGGCGGATGGCATGTCGAGTTCGAGCGGGCGGCCTCGGGCGAGGTGGTGTCGGTGCTGACCGTGTTCCTCGCCAATCGGCGCTGCCCGTGGAAGTGCGTCTTCTGCGACCTCTGGAAGCATGCACTGGAGGATGGCGTGGCGCCTGGGGATATCCCGGCGCAACTCGACGTCGCGTTGTCGTCCGGGCCCGTCGCGGGCGCGGGTCCGATCCAGGCCAAGCTCTACAACGCCGGGAGCTTCTTCGATCCGCGGGCCATACCCGTGGTGGACCATCCGCTCATCGCCGCGAAGGTGGCGCGCTTCCAACGGGTCATCGTCGAGTGTCATCCGGCCCTGATTGGCGACCGGGTGTGGCGGTTCCAGGAATCATTGGCTGAAGCCGCGCGGATCCAGGGGAGCGAGCGCGCGCCCGAACTCGAGGTGGCGATGGGTCTGGAGACGGTGAACCCGGGCGTCCTCCCGCGGCTTGGGAAGCGTGTGACGCTCGATGGATTCTCGCGGGCGTCGGAGTTGCTCGCGCGGCACGGCGTGGCCTTGCGTTCGTTTGTGCTGGTCCAACCCCCGTTCGAAGCGCCTGGCGAGGCCGTGGAGTGGGCGCGGCGATCGACGGAGTTCGCCATCGGGTGCGGAGCCACCGCGGTGACGCTCATCCCCGTGCGGCCCGGAACCCCTGAATTGGAGGCGCTTGCCGAGGCCGGTATTTTCTCACCGCCGACGCTGTTGACGTTGGAGCAGGCATTCGACGCGTCCCTCGGAGTCGCGGCCGGGCGATGTCGCGTGTTCGCGGACCTGTGGGATCTCGGCCAGTTTGCGTCGTGCCCTGAATGCCTCGCGCCGCGAAGGGCCCGGTTGGAGCGGATGAACCACGGCCAGCACACGGAGCCGCGGGTGGTCGGGGCATGCGCCGGCGGGCATGGAGGCGATGAACCCGCCGGGGCGTAGGGAAGGTTGGGCAACCTTTCGAGCGTCGTCGCTGTTCGAGGGGCTCCTCGTTGCCGGCTGGGATGTCCCAGAGCGCTTGCAGCGCGCGCGGATTTCCCAGATCAATCCCTCATGAAACTCCGATCCTGGTTTTCCCTCCCCGTCTGGATCGTCGCGTGTGTCCTGTTGCCGGCGGGAAGGAGCGTGTCCGGTGCCGGCACGGTGCGGCTTGCGATTGAGGCGGACAAACCAGGCCCGACCATCTCGCGCCACATCTACGGGCACTTCTCGGAGCACCTTGGCCGCTGCATCTACGAGGGGCTCTGGGTCGGGCCGGACAGCCCGATCCCCAACACCCGCGGCATGCGCAACGATGTCGTCGCCGCCCTCAAGAAGATCCGAATCCCGAACCTCCGCTGGCCCGGGGGCTGTTTCGCCGATGAATACCATTGGATGGACGGCATCGGCCCGCAGGAGAAGCGACCCTCGATCGTCAATGTCCACTGGGGCGGCGTGACGGAGAACAATCACTTCGGGACGCACGAGTTCCTGGAGCTCTGCGAGCAGCTTGGCACCGATCCCTACATCTGCGGCAACGTGGGTTCGGGCGAGGTCCGTGAGATGCGCGACTGGGTCGAGTACATGACCATGGACGGCGTCAGTCCGATGGCCGACCTGCGTCGGATGAATGGCCGGGACAAGGCGTGGAAGGTCCCGTTCTTCGGGGTGGGCAACGAGAACTGGGGTTGTGGAGGCAACATGACGCCCGAGTTTTACGCCGACCAATACCGGCGTTATGCGACGTTCGTCCGTGATTTTGGCGGCAATCATGTCTACCGGATCGCCTGTGGCTCGAACGGCTTCGACTACCGCTGGACCGAGGTGCTGATGGAACGTGCCGGGCGCCAGATGCAGGGATTGTCGCTGCATTACTACTGCGGCACCGGGCGCAAGAGCCGTTCGGCGACGAAGTTCGAGGAAGACGACTGGTTCCATCTCCTTCGCAGTGCGCTGCGCATGGAGGAGTTGGTGACCCGCACGGGGGATATCATGGATCGCTTCGACCGCGAGAAGCGCGTCGGGATGATGGTCGACGAGTGGGGCACCTGGCACGAGGTCGAGCCCGGGACGAACCCCGGTTTCCTCTACCAGCAGAACACCCTGCGCGACGCGCTGGTGGCGGGGTTGACGCTGAACATCTTCAACCGCCACGCCGATCGCGTGCGCATGGCGAACATCGCGCAGCTCGTCAATGTCCTGCAGGCCGTGATCCTCACCGACAAGGAGAAGATGCTGCTGACGCCGACCTACCACGTCTACGAGATGTACACCGTGCATCATGACGCGACGCTGCTCCCGCTCACGTTGCTCACGCCGGACTACGCCTTCGGCAATGAGAAGATCCCCTCGGTGAGCGCCTCGGCCTCGCGCGACAAGGCGGGTCGCGTCCATGTCACCCTGTGCAATCTCGACCCGAACCATCCGGTGGATGTGGTTGGCGACATCGCGGGCGCGACCGTGAAGACGGTCCGGGGCCGTGTGCTCACGGCCCCGGCGATGCAGGCGCACAATACGTTCGAGCAACCGGAGACGGTGAAGCCGGTGGAGTTTGGAGACGCCAAGGCGGGCGAGCGCGGCTTTACGGCCACGTTGCCTGCCAAGTCGGTGGTGGTCCTGGAACTGGAGTAGAAGCAGCTCCGGAGGGCGGGGATTCTCCCGGACGCGGGTGAACCCACCCGAGGCGTCCGGCGCACATGTACAAAGTGAAGATCTGACCCCGGGGGGTTATTTCTTGAACACGGCGTGGTTCGGATTGCCGGCCGACTGGATATACGCGAGGAGGTTCAGGACCTCGTCGGGATTGAGCGGGTTGAGGAGGCCGGCCGGCATGAGTGAGATCGGCGAGGGCTTGCGGCTCTTCACCTGGTCCAGGCTCGCGCTCTCCTTCTCGTCGGGATTCCGCGGGTCGAACACGACATAGATCTTGCCGTTCTCGACGTAGGGACGGCCGATGAGCGTGGTGCCGTCCTTGAGTTCGATTTGTTCCGAGCCGTATTGGTCGCTGATCACCTTCGATGGTTCGACGATGTTCTCGAGCAGGTCGCGGAGATTGTAGCGGGAGGCGGACTCGGTGAGATCGGGGCCGACGCCGCCGCCGGTTCCGTTGAAGCGGTGGCAGGAGAAGCAGGTCCCCGAATGGAACAGGCGCATGCCGTCGTTGAAGTCGCGGCCCTGCAATTTATCACCGATGCGCGCGATGACCTTGTCGACGGTGTAGTCTTGGGCGGGTCCCTTGGGCAGGGCGAACTCGGGCGATGGGTCGGTGATCAGCTTCTTGCTCGAGAGTTCGTCGAGGGCCCTGCGCTCCGTCTCGTCGGTGACGGTGGCGGCGAGGGCGTCCTTGCGGATGATTTCGAGGAAACCGCGGAAGCTGTTGCCGCCCTGCCACGGGGCGGTGCGCGGGAACCAGCTGAAGTAGGCGCGGCGCAGGGCAGGGGTCCAGCCCACCTTCGCGGCGCGGAGGGAATAGGCATAACCGATCTGCTGCTGGTTGGGGCGGCTCGACGCGGCTTTGTTGAAGGGGTCGGCGTAGCCGGAATTTCGCGCCAGCAATGCGTCGCTCGCATAGGTGATGTCCGTGTCACGCGCGGTCGACATGAGTTGCATCGTCTTCGCCACGGCGGAGGGCGAACCGAGCGTGATGAGGGTGCTGGCGAGTTCCTTGTTCAGGTCGCGGCTCTTGGCCGGGAACAGGGCATCGAGCCGGCCGACGGTTCTCTGGAAGGAATCGCCCTCCGGGAGACCGAGGCGGATGATCACGAGTTGATAGGCGCGCACGACGGCGAGTTGGCCGGCTTCGTCAAACCCGGCGAAGTCGAGGGCGTGCAGGCGGTCGAGGAGCACGTCGCGCATGTTCTTCAGGCCCGCGTGGGCAGCCGCAATGGTGGTCTCGATCACCGCCCGCGGGCGGACCTCGGTCTTCACGAACTCAGCCCAGGACTGGGGGTGCTGGCGTTCGATCGCGACACGGGCGGCATAGCGGACCCAGCGGTCGGGATGATCCAGGTAGTTCCAGGCCTTCGCGACGTTGCGGGGGTCCTGGCCACCGACGTGGAGTTGCTCGAGTTCGTGACGGAGGGTGATCTCGAACGTGGCAGGGAGCGGTTGCGCGGTGGCCGTGCTCTCAGGGCCGGTGTAGCTGACGCGGTAGACCGCGGATTGGGTGCGACGCCCGCCGATGGCGAAGTAGATCGCGCCATCCATCGGGTTCACGGTGAGATCGGTCAGGGGCAGTGGCTTGCCGCTCAGGAATTCTTCGCGCTCGGCCTGATAGGCGCCGCCGCTCGGGGTCAGGTGGATGGCGTACAACGTTCCGTAGGTCCAGTCGTTGGCGAAGATCGCGCGCTGGTAGCGGGCCGGGAATTTCGCGCCGGCTCCGGACTCGACGCCCGTGGGGCTGCCGGGGCCGACATCGTTGAGCGCAGGCACGCTGTCGGGGTAGTAGGCCGGCCATTTGCCGGAGCCGGACCGCCAGCCGAGGTCGCTGCCGCTGCTGGCGAGACAGATGCGTGTAGGACGATACCACGGGGAGCCGGCGTCCCATTCCATGTCCGAATCGTACGTGATGATGTCGCCCTGGCCGTTGAAGGCGATGTCGTAGGCGTTGCGATAGCCGTAGCTGATCAGCTCGAACGTCTCGCCATTGGGGTCGGTTTTGAAGATGGCACCGCCCGGCGCGAGGATGCCGCGGGCATGGCCGTTGGCGTCCCACATGCGCGGCACGATCTGGTCCTCATCCCAGATCCGCGCGGCGCGGCTGAGCTCCATGTGATCGGGAAGCTTGGTGTGGTTGCCGTTGACGATGTAGAGCGACTTGCCGTCGGGGCTGAGACGAATCGCATGGGGGCCGTGCTCGCCACCGCCGTCGATCTTCCGGAGCTGCTTCTCCTCGTCGAACTGTCCGTCGTTGTCCGTGTCGCGCAGGCGCCACAACCCCTGGCGGCCACCCTGTTCGTTCACCATCACGTAGAGGCTGTCGAAGGCGTAGAGCAGCCCGTGCGCTCCGCCGGCGGAGGTCTTGAGCTTTTCGACATTCGCCGGCTGGCCTGACCCGACCGGGGACGGCGTCATGCGGTAGAGGCTGCCGTACTGGTCGCAGGCGATGATCCGGCCGCGCGGGTCGACCGTCATGCTGACCCACGATCCCTCCTGGTCCTTCGGCACGACGTGCAGGAGTTCGACCTTGAAGCCGGGGAGAACCTGGATGTCGGCGGGTTGGACTACCGATGAAGTCTCAACGGGCTTGGCACCGAACACATCCCCCCAGGGCTCGGCTCCGTACTTCCCTACATTGCGCGCGGTGACCCAGGCGCCTTCCCCCTCGGCCTTCGCCTGCCAGTTGGTGTCGGTCACGATGACCAGCTTGGTGCTGTCTGCGAACTCGATGCTGAGCTTCGCGACGAACCCCGCCGAACCGCCATCGTTCTTGGCCTCGGCGCGGATGGAATTTTTGCCGGCCTTGAGGTGTTTCGCGACGTCGGCCGTGGAGGGTTCGTTCCAGTCCTTGTTGGCGAGGATGAAATTGTCGTTGATGAGGACGCGTGCTCCGTTGTCGCAGCTGACCTGGAGTTTGGCGTTCTTGACCTCGGCGGGGAGGGTGAAGTCGCGGCGGACGCTGACTGTGGCGGCGTCCTTTTTCTGGGCCCATATCCAGTCCCATTCGGCGTGGACGGACGATGTGGCGCCCAGGAGCAGGACGGCCGCGATGGACGCGACGGCAACGAAGGGTCGTGGTACGACACGAGCGAGGGGATGCATGACGTGCAGTACCTCACAAAGTTGGAGGCCCGGGTGCAAGCCTTCAGCGAAGATTCCGGCCCCAAAGGATTGCGTTACTTGGACGCCATCAGGCCGACCAGGGTGCAGGCGATGGCGATGGCGGCGGCGATCATGGATTCACCGGCGATGAATCCGGATGCGATTGCAACGGAGTAGGTGTCCGAACGGCGCTTGTCCCAATGGGCCCACAGTGCGACGAGGCTTGCGCCGATGGCGAACGAGAGGGAGTTCTGGAACACGACCACCCAGGAAAGTCCGAGGCCCATCGCGGACGGCATGTAGGGTCGGGCCCTGGGGAAAAGGCGTTCGAGGACGGGAAGCAGGATGCCGACGAGTGCGCCGCAGACGATGAGCCAGACGGCGGTTGCGGGGAGCATGTGGACACCCTGGGTCAGGAGGTCCGCGACGGCCTTCCACATATTGGTGGCGGGCGGATTGAAGGCTTCGAGGCGTTCCTTGGTGGGGACCATCAGGTACCACGCGGGGACGATGGCGGCGGTGCCGACGAAGACGCCGATGAACTGGGCGAGGAATTGTTTCCGTGGATTGGCGCCGAGCAGGTAGCCGCCCTTGAGATCGGTGAGGAGATCGGCCGAGCCCATGCCTGCGGCGGCGGTGGCGCCGGCGCTCATGAGGTTGATGACGGTGTTGCCTGCCGCACCCGGGAGGGTGGCGAAGAGCAGTTGCGTGACCTTGCCCATCGCCCCGACCGGCGTGGTGTCGGTCTCGCCGGTGGCCCGGCAGCAGACCAGCGAGACCACCACGGTCAGCAACACCGCGATGATGCCCAGCGGGATCGCGACATGGAATGCGAGCCAGAGCACCGCGACCATCGCGATCCCGAACGGGATGAGCCCCGCCAGCAGCCAGCTGCCCGGGACCTCGATGGCCGCAAGCTCGGGATTGCGGCGTGCGCCGGCGCCGCCGCGGAAGACCGAGAACGCCCGGGCGACGGTGCGCCAGTCGATCGCGAGTGTCGTGAGGCTGGCGAAAACCATGAGGGACGTGCCGCCCCAGAGTGCCCAGCGGATGGGATTGAAACTCCCGTCGGGACGCAGGACGAACGAGGGTATGTAGCCGGCGATCCCGGCGTTGGCGGCGTCGTGGGCGAGGGCCCACGGGGCGATGACATAATAGAGCAGCGCGGCGCCTCCAAGCATCGAGAAGCAGACACGCACGCCCATCAGCATGCCCGCCCCGATCAAGAGGACGCTCGGCTCGAGGGCGAGACCGGTCATCTGGCCGCGGCTGAGCGGATTCAGGAATCCGCCGAGCGCGATTTCCTCGGGGATGTTCACGACCTTCTGCAGTCGTTGAAGCCAGGCGACGTTGTGGCCGGTGCCGGCGAGGATGTCCACGAGGGTGCCGTAGGTTCTGAGGATCCCGATGATCACGCTTGCGACGAGGGCCCAGAGCAGCCCGTAGGCCTTGCACAAGGCCTCCTGTCCCGAGGTGTAGAGACTTCGGAGCGTCTCGGCGGCGGCGGTGCCCGTGGGAAAGGCGAGCTGCTCGTAGTTGATCATCTGCCGCTTCATCGGGATGGCGATGAAGACCCCGAGAGCGGCGGAGACGAACACGAAGGCGGAGAGGACGTGCCACGGGAGATGATGCCCCTGGACCAGGAGCAACGCCGCGACGGCCGTGCCCACGGTGGCGCCGGTGGAATACCCGGCCGCGGAGGCGCAGGAAGCCATGCAGTTGTTCTCGAGCATGCTCATCGGGCCAAGCCTTCCGCCCGTGAGAAACCGCAGTCCGTTCCAGAGGACAAACGAAAGGACCACGGCGGTGACGACCACGCCGAAGGCCCAGCCCAGCTTGAGCGTGGTGTAGAGGTTCGATGCCGCCATGAAGAAACCGAGGAAACTCCCCATCAGGATGGCCCGGAACGTCAGCTGCGGCATGCGGTCGCCCTGGTAGACGTACTTGAACCAGTGTTCGTCCTTCTCCTCGGGCGTGGCGTCAGCCGGCAACTGCGGGATGGCCGAAACGGAGGGTTGGGTCCGGGATTCATGCCCGGTCCCCCGGACGGTGTTGTCGGATGGGGTCACGGGCTGAGTCTCCCCGTGCTTGAAGTCACTCGGCAAGGCGAGAGGGAGGGCTCGAAGGGGCGCACGGCGGGGCGTGGGGCTGCTGGCAGCCCGCCGAAAAAGGACCTGTTCGTCGTAGCAGCCGCCGTAAGAAGGCTCCATTCACTCGAGCTTGAATCAGTTTAGGGTCTCCTGACGTCGATTCCTGCGGTCGAATGACGGCCTGATGCCGGTTCCCCGGCATCGAGCACTGGGAAAGGGAAATCCTTGGATGCCGTGTGTTGCCGGCCCATGAGTTTCAGGAGGCGCCGGACCCGGGCGGGCTCCGATCCGGAGACATCCTGCGACTCCGTTGGATCCCGTCTGAGATTGAAGAGTTCGAGAACTTGTGGCTTGGGCTTGTCCTTGGGCGTGTTGAGTTGGTGGCGGACCAGCTTCCAATCGCCCGTGCGTATCATCTGCCAGCCCTCGTAGCCTGGAAACTCACGGTAGAGGAAGTCCCGGGGCTTTTGCTTCTCTCCGAGTAGGGTCTTCTTGAAACTCACTCCATCGAGGGTCGCGGGAGTCAGATGGCCCAGTCCGGCCAGGTCGAGCAGAGTAGGCATCCAGTCCTCGAACGCGGTGACGCGGTCCGAGGTCTTCCCGGCGGGGACATGGCCCTTCCAACGAACGATGCAGGGCACCCTTATTCCGCCCTCGTGCAGGGCGCCTTTACGACCTCGCAACCCGCCCGCCGAGTCAAAGAAATCGGTGTCGGTGCCGCCCAGTTGGTCGTAGAGCGGACCGTTGTCGGAGGTGAAGACGAAGAGGGTCTGGTCGTCGAGGCCGAGCTCGGTGATGCGCGACATGATTCGACCTATCTCCCGATCCAGGCGCGTGACCATGGCGGCATAGGCGGCGCGCGGGGCGCGATGAGGAAGGTAGCCTGACTGACCGAGATAGGGTTGCTCAGGGAACCTGCCTGCATATTCGGCCAGCGAGTCCTCCGGCACCTGGAGCGCGAGGTGCGGTACGGTGGTCGGAAAGAAGAGAAGGAAAGGCTGGTCCTTGTGGGCATCCACGAAACGCAGCGCCTCCGAGGCGATGCGATCGGGGGCATATTCACGGCCGGAATAGGGAATATACGCGGCCGCCTCGGAAGGATTGCCGTTCGTTGGAAATCGCTGGTAGGGCGAGAAATCGGGGTTGTCGAGCGGCACCTTCCGGTCGTCATCCCAGAGATGGGTGGGGTAATAGTTGTGCGCGAGTCGCTGGCAGTTGTAGCCGAAGAAGCGATCGATGCCCTGCCGCCGAGGGGCGCCGCTGGAGCCGGGACCGCCGAGCCCCCATTTACCGAAGGCACCGGTGGCGTACCCGGCCGACTGCAGCAGTCGCGGCAGGGTCGCGGTGTCCTCCGGGAGCGGCCATTGACCCTCCGGCTTCAGCTCGCGGTTGTCGCGGATGAAGGCGTGGCCGGGGTGGCGACCGGTCATGAGGACACATCGTGACGGCGCGCAGACCGCGTTGCCGCTGTAGTGCTGGGTGAAACGCATCCCTTCGGCGGCCATGCGATCCAGGTTGGGCGTGCGGATGCGCTTCTGCCCATAGGCCCCGATGTCGCCGTAGCCGAGGTCGTCGGCCACGATGAAGACGATGTTGGGCGGGCGCTGCGCGGCGGCCGCACGGCCCGAGGCTCGGACGGGCAGGTCCAAGGCGAGGACCATCACGAGCAGAATCCAGAGGTGGAAGGGTTTCCTGCGCGGCATTGTGGCAGGGTCGGGGACCAGCTCGATGAAGGCAAATGCGAAGGAGCCTACTGCCGGCAGGTCGTGCCTCGCCGGGGGTGGGTGGCAGGGCGACCTCCATGAACGGAGTCGAACCACGAAGGTCACGAAGATCACGAAGGCCAGAGGATTTGTGTTCCTTCGTGTCCTTCGTGTCCTTCGTGGTTCGACTCCCTTCATGGAGGTCGCCCTGCCACCCACCCCCGGCGAGGCACGGCCTGCCGGCAGTAGGCTCCTTCGCATTTGCCTTCATCGAGCTGGTCCCCGACCCTGCCACAATGCCGCGCAGGAAACCCTTCCACCTCTGGATTCTGCTCGTGATGGTCCTCGCCTTGG
>CAIMTB010000008.1 GCA_903844265.1 uncultured Verrucomicrobiota bacterium | reverse complement strand
GTGGTGGTCAACTACATGGCCTCCGCCGCAGACGACTCCGACACGATCAACCGAACCATCCGCAACACGCTCGCTTTGCAGTAGCCTGCTTGCGACTGGCCGTCGGAGAATAAACGAACCGGCCGTCGTTTATTCAAATTCAGTTGTGGCTGGAAATGAACAACTTACAAAAAATGGGACCGGAGGAATTCCGGCCGGAATAAACGACTGGCCGTTGCAGAATCAGAGTTAGGCATAACCAAATTATCATGCACCCGCGTATTTTTGTCCTTCTGGCTTTTGCGCTCGGGATGAGCACTGTCGGGCTCATCTACCTTCTTTCGGGCCAGTGGTGGCCAAAATGGCTCATGAAGGGGGCGGAGCGCCTCACGAAACGTCAGAGCACCATACGTGCTTACGGTACCATAGTGCTTGGCATAGCCATCGGCATCGTTTGCTTGCTCCTCCCGTCTTTGCGCCGCTGATTCATGAAGGAGGCATAGTGACGAGAGGACTAACATCGCCGAACCAGATCACTGGAGCGAGCGCGGGCGGGCCAAGCCAGTTGGCAATTCGGACTCGCTGGGCCGCCCGCATCGCTCCGTTCCAAAGTTCGGCGGCATCCGCACCCTCTATGAAAGAACGACACGTTCTCAGATGGCTCACGGTCAGCGTCGTGGCGCTCTTCGCCGCGCTGCTGGCGTTCATTGGCTACGAGGTTTTCTCCACGGTCCTTCCGAGCGATGCCATCGTCATCACCGCTGCCGATGGCGCGAGCTTGCGCGTGGATGGTCGAGCACTTGAGGTTTTGGCAGGCCACGCTGGCACTGCGAGTTTCTCGCCGCTACTTCTTCCTGTGGCGGCCAGCCTGTTCGCGGTGTTGGCCGTGTTCGCACTGATAGGCGCGGCTTCACTATTTCGACACGAGAGACAGATCACACATGCCGCCTAACATCGAGTCGACGCAACAGCCGCTGGCCGTCCCGTTCAAGGTTTGACACAATGACAGATACAACCGGACACGACTGGATCACCTTTCATCGGCTGCGGTTTCCCGAGCCGGTCTCGGCCCTCAAGCGGACCTTTCCGCCGGTTGCGGGGACTGACTGCTGGCTGTTCGGCCCGCATTACGACGTTGGGCCGGACGGAATGCTCACCGGCGTGAGCGATACCTGGGGCGGCGTGGGCATCTGGCGGACGCGCGACGCCGCGGAGGCGATGGTCGCCGCGCCCGGTGACCACATGCCCTGGTTGGGAGAGACCGTGGCCGCCTGGCATTGCCTGAGCGTTCCGGTCTCCCATCGCGGCGCGGTCAACTGGCGCGGGTATCTCCAGAATGGCGATGCCGTCCGCGCGACGCCTGTCGATCCGGGCGGGCCGTTGATCGTCCTCACCTCAGCGGGATTCGTGTCGCGCGACGCGGCGACACTTCCGCGGATAAAGCGGTTCGTGGCGGGTGTTGTCGAGGTACTGGACGCCTTCGGGGCACATCCGTCAAACCTACGCCGGGCGGCGTTTCGTGGTAGCTTCGAGGGACGTGACGGCTTCACGCTATCGCTATGGCACTCGGACGAG
>CAIMTB010000007.1 GCA_903844265.1 uncultured Verrucomicrobiota bacterium | reverse complement strand
CTTCGTGGTTCGACTCCGTTCATGGAGCCGCCTTTTCCAAAGTAGGCACAAGCATTGGGTCCCTGAACCGGTGCAGGTAGGGCGCGCACTCCGCTGCGCGCCGTCCTTGTAAGGCTCACTTTCGTGTAGCCTCGACAGGGCGGCGGGCAAGGGACTGCCCGCCCTACCTTTGCGGTTCATGGGAAGTTCTTCCTTGATGCTCCGGGCCGGTCGGCCGCTAGCGTCCGTGCCATGACGCTTGAAGACCACGCGGGCGATGTCGTCCGCAAAGCCCGGCTGATGATCGATGTTCCAGCCGCCGATTCCGCAGCCGCTGGCGGGATCACTCCCGACCAGTTGGCGCGATTCGAGGGCGACGGGATTGCGCCGGCCGGGATCGACTGGGACGGAATCGCACGGCGGCTTGAATTGTCGGGGCCCAAATTGAGGCAGTTGGCCGCGGGTTGGTCGCCGGCCGCGGTGGACCTTTCGGCATGGCGTGAGCTGCGGGTGGTCACGACGAGCGGGGATGGTATTTCGGTCAATGCCTACCTGCTTTGGGACGAGGTCACGCGCGAGGCGGCGCTGTTCGACACCGGATTCGACGCGGCCCCGATCTTCGCGTTGATCGATGGGGAACAGCTGAACCTGCAGCACATCTTCATCACGCACACCCACTTCGACCATGTCGCGGCGCTGGAGGTGATCCGCGAGCGTTTCCCGAAGATCCGACTTCACACGAATGCGAAGTCCGCGCCGCCGCAGCATCGCAATCGGGCCAATGATTTCGTGCATCTCGGCAGCCTGCGGATCACCAACCGCGACACACCGGGACACGCCGAGGAGGGTGTCGCGTACATCATCGGCACGTTCCCGGAGGATTCACCGAACGTGGTGGTGGTGGGGGACGCGATGTTTGCGGGTTCGATGGGCGGGGCTCCGGGGCAGGGCGCTCTCGCGAGGTCCAAGATTTGCGAGCAGATCCTGAGTCTTCCCGGGGTGACGCTCATCTGCCCGGGGCATGGGCCGCTCACGACTGTGGCCGAGCAGAAGGCGAACAATCCGTTCGTGATCTGAGCCAGTCTGGAGGCAGGGCCCCGCCGAATGCTCAGACAGGCTCGGAGCCTTGATGGGAATCAAGGTCGTGTGCGCGAGGATGGGCGAAGGTGTCGTCCATGGCTGAACTACCGCTCATCGATCCCGCCGAACCGAAACAGATCGCGCTCTCTGCCGAGACGCAGTACGCGCCCAACGGGATCGTGAGTCGGACGCTCATGAGGACCGGTTCGAGCCGGTTGGTTCTGTTTGGCTTTTCGGCGGGGCAGGAACTGACCGAGCACACATCGCCCTATCAGGCTCTGGTGCAGGCATTGTCGGGCGAGTGCGAGTTTCGCATCTCGGGCCGGCCCTATATCCTGCGTCCCGGCGATCTGTTGTCGATGCCGCCCAACGCTCCTCACAGCCTCAAGGCGACGACGGAGTTCTCGATGCTCCTCACGCTTCTGCCGCCTGCGCCTGTCGGGTCGCCTGCGCCGAAGTAGACAGCCTGGGTCTACTCTGCCGGGACCGGTACCCGCACGGAGGGTGGCGGAGCGATGGCGGGAGCGGGGGCGTCGACGGCCGAGGATTCCTTGAAGAAATTGACGAGGGCCGGATTGGCGCGAAGCACCTGGTCGGCACTGGGGGCGAGTTCGCCCGGGACGATGCTCTCGATTTCGTTGCGGAGGTCGTCGATGTCTCCGAGGGCTGACTTCGCCAACTCGAGGCACGACTGGTACTCGGTCTCGCGGCCGCAGTAGGCCGTGAAGGCGAGGCAGAGAAGGGCCGGGGCGCTCGCTTCACGGCGGGCTGCCGGGCTGTCCGTGGGGTGCCCGGATTCGGCGAGTTTCCGGAGTTGCTCGCGGGCCTCCTTGTAGCGTGTCTCGCCGCGCAACCAGGTGGCCGGGGAGTCCACGATGAATTGGCCCTCCCGCTCGTCCATCACCAGCGTGAAGCCCGGCGCGCTCGCGTGCGAAGTGAGCAGCGTGAATTCGAGGCGGTCGTAGAAGTCGGCGAACCGGCCCGATTCGAATTGGGATCCGGGCGGTCCGAAATGTGCCGAGACGGTGCCGACCCGGGTCACGTTGTTGGAGGTGACCTTGAACACGTGATCGACGTCTGCGCGCCATCCGTTGCCGCCGCCGTTTTCCTCGCGAAGGAAAAGGTAGGGGGGCTTCCAGGCCGTGAGCTGCTTGAGCCGGTCGCTGACCCGATCAGAGGATTGCCGACGTGCATCCCACAGGGCTCCGAGGTGTGTCGGCACGGTCCAACGGTCCTGTCCCTTCTCGATCTCGAACTGGTACGCACCCTCCTCGCCCGTCTCGATCGAGGCGGAGGCTGTCACAGCGATCGGTTCGGAGAGGATGGTGAGCCGCGAAGTGTCGCGCGAATCGCATCCGGTGAGACCGGTGACGAGGGCGACGCAAGCGCAGGCGATGGCCTGGGCTTGAGTGTGCCAGGCCCGACGCGTGACAAGGGGGCGACGCCGGTGCATGCCGAATGGACTAACCAAGCCCGACCTCCGTGGCAATGGCGGACATCTGGATTCGTGGAGGATGCGGGGCCCGCCTCCACCGCTCGACGCTGGGGCTCCAGGCGGGTGGGGCGACGGGCGGCGCCGCGGTTGGATTTGCGCCACGCCGTCGGGCGGCGTTCAGGGCTTCTGTTTCGGCGCCGGATTGGCGGCGGGGGCTGCGGCTTGGGAAGCCTGGGCGTTGAACGCCTTGGCGATGAGTTCGGCAGCCTTCGCGTCGCGCACCTTGCGATCCGAGCTTCCGAGGATCACGACGATGACCCGTTGCCCGTTCCGTACGGCGGTGGCGGCGATCGAAAAACCGGCGTTCACGAAGTAGCCGGTCTTGAGTCCGTCGCATCCGTCGACCGCGCCGAGCAGGTGGTTGTGGGTGCGCATGAGCACCATCTTCGTGCCGCCGTCGGGTCGGAACGGCCGTTCGCGCGTGGAGGTCAGCGTCAGAACTTCCGGGCGTTTCACGAGTTCACGGCAGAGGATCGCGAAATCGCGCGGGGTGGTGACGTCTGGTTGCTGGCCGGCGGAAGGGGGAAGTCCGTGGACCGAATGGAACAGGGTGTTGTTCATCCCCAGGTCGCGCGCCCGGCGATTCATCAGTTCGACGAATCCCTCGGTCGAGCCGGCGACCTTCTCCGCGAGTGCGACCGCGGCGTCGTTGGCGGACTGGACCATCAGCGCGTAGAGCAGTTCCTCGACGCTGAAGGATTCCTTCTCGGCCAGCCAGACCTGCGAGCCCCCGGTTTTCGCGGACTTGGCGCTCACCTTGACCGTGTCCTGGAAGGTCAATTGGTGGGCGTCGATTTTCTCGAGCACCAGCAGAAGGTCCATGAGTTTCAGCACGCTGGCCGGGTAACCGCGGGCCTCGCTGTGGTCGTCGACCAGGATGCGCCCGGATGCGGCGTCGATGGCGACCGCGCCGATGTAGGGATCCTTCGAGATCACATTGGCATTCTTGGCCGCTGCGCGGGCTGGCGGGGCGGACTTGGTCGTGGGGCTGGCTTTCGCCGGCTTTTTCGCCGGCGCGGATGACTCGGATTTCGACTGGGCGCCGGCCGGAGGGGTGGCGAGGAGGGCGAACGCGAGGAGCAGTCCGGCGAGCATGGAACGGAAAGGACGGGCTGGGGTGGGCATGGCGATTCGGGTCAAATCGGATGGATGATTTCGGTGCGCTGCGCGGGGATAACCGCGGAAGGCGGGATGCTTGTGGGTTGGGCCGCGGACCGGAAGCGTAATGTGGGTGGGTCTGAATGCCCCGATCTGCAACGACGGCAATCAGGGGACAGGTCTTTCATGTGGGTCCCTGCTGTATCGGCGTGCTTTTCTTGACCCCAGGTCATCTCTACCCTCCCGCAATGTTTTCACCGCGATCGCGGGTTTTGACGGATCTCGGGTTTGTGCGGCAGGCGGACGCGATGGCGGCGGCATTGAAATCGCTGCTCGGTTCGGACAGATGAGAACCCCGTGGGCTTGACCCGCGGTTCGTTTCCCCGTAGGCAGCCGCTCGGAATCTCGTATGCGAACCCAATCCATCCTGACGTGTCTCCTGGTCG
>CAIMTB010000006.1 GCA_903844265.1 uncultured Verrucomicrobiota bacterium | reverse complement strand
GAATACCCCGCATCCGCTGCGGGACTTATAGGAATCACATAGTCTCGTTACTGCGGCTCGGCCTCGGGACGGCCCCGGGGCACTCCCACCACAGGGTCCCGATCAGGTCGTTCCAGGCCACCCGGAATACCCTGCATCCGCTGCGGGACTTATAGGAAGCACATAGTCTCGTTACTGCGACTCGGGCCCCGGGAGTGCCCCGGGACGGCTCCGGGGCACTCCCACCACAGGGTCCCGATCAGGTCGTTCCAGGCCACCCGGAATGTCCTGCATCCGCTGCGGACACTAAGTTTGCATTCGCTGCATCCGGTCGTGGTTACGGGAAGAGACGGTGTCTCTTATCTCACCTCCCGCATTCGGCTATATACCTTGTAGTCTCAACTACACGGTATACTGCCCCTTGAAGGGTGCCAACGCCACCATGGGACGTCCGCAAAAGGCCTGGCTGCCCAAGGCAACCGGCCAGCCCCGCGAGATCCGCAGCGCCGTCGGCTACATCCGTGTTTCCACCGCCGACCAGGCCCGCGACGGCTTTGGCCTCGATGCCCAACGCGACGCCATCACAGCCGAGGTGACGCGTCGGGGCTGGGCCCTCCTTGCCATCCACGTGGACGCAGGCATCTCCGGCACCAAGGCCGAACGGCCGGGCCTCACCGACGCCCTTGCCGACGTGCAGTCCGGCCGGGCCGATGCCCTGGTCGCCAATGAGCTCTCTCGTGTCGGCCGTCCCGCCGAGGCATCGACCTTGCACAAGTTCCTCGAGACGCTGAAATCCTCCGGGGCCTCGTTCGTGTCGGTCACCGAACCGTGGATCGGGAACGACCCACTCACGATCGGGATCGCGATCGCGATGGCGCAGCATGAGCGTCTGCGGTTGCTCAAGCGGACCGCCGGCGGACGCATCTCCAAGGCCGAACGGGGCGGTGTCGTCGGACGCCCCCCGTTCGGGTACC
This sequence comes from uncultured Verrucomicrobiota bacterium, assembly GCA_903844265.1. GTDB lineage: Bacteria > Verrucomicrobiota > Verrucomicrobiia > Limisphaerales > CAIMTB01 > CAIMTB01. Next base: position 4,703 of record CAIMTB010000006.1, on the reverse strand, counting down.
GCGTTGCGGACGCGCGGACGCCCGAGGCACGGTTCGTCATCGTGGAGGCCGAGGCCGTGGTGGTCCGCCGGATCATCACGGAGCGGGCAGCCGGGACGGCGTGCCACGTGGTCGCTGCACGCCTGCAAGCGGACACGGTGCCGTCACCATCGGGAATGGGTCGCTGGACCGCCTCCAGGGTTTCCGGGATCGCCACGAACCCTGCCTACCGGGGTGTCCTCAGATGGCGGGAGGGTGCCCGGGAAATCTCGGTGCCGGGGGCTATCCCGGTGATCAGCGATGACACCGTTGCGTCGTGGGACGGCAAGCGCTGGAGACTGCCTCTTCCGCAGGGGTGAGGGAGCCAGTCATTCCCACTAGCCGATCACCCCAAAGTACACCCAGCCCGGAGACAATCCCACGACCTGATCAACGAGATGAGCAGCCAGATTACGCCTTCCGGTCTACGCATTGTGGGCCAGACTTCTACGACGTCGAGGTGCCGTGACAAGAGGGTCCCAGCGTCTTTGATCAGCCGGGTTCGCTCAGGTGGTGACCGGACGTCATTGGGTCCGGTCGCAATCGCCCAGGAGGAGCGGCGACACGGTGGGTGCCGGGTTCTGTAGACTGACCAGACCGTCGCCAAGAGCGACGCCGAATAAAAAAATGGTGCCGACCCCGATCCCCATCAAGGAAAGGCCGACACCGAGAAAGTAACCGAGTGGAATCGTACCACCCGGGCATGACACATTTCGTGTCACCGCCCGCAACATTCGTAGCACCGACCCCGGCACCTCGGCCCTCTGAGGCACCCTGGATTGCCACCCCACTAGACCTCCGGCAGGACCCGCGTGTACTTGCGTTCACGGCCGAGGTTCAGATTTCCGGCCTTGCACCCTCGCACCGCTTGGCCCTTGCCCTCGCCGTGGATGTGACGTTCGCCCTCTGGGCGTGGGCCACCAGGCATGAACCGGATGGCACGCTCGCCGGTGTTGCTCCGGTGGTCATTGCCGGGGCGGTCGGCTGGGAAGGTGACCCCGGCGCGCTCTGGGCCTCGCTGACCCGCTCGGGCATCGTGGATGTGTTCGGCGCCATCACCGGCTGGGCATCGACCGGAGGCCGGAGAGGCGCCCGCATGTCGGCAATGGCGCTACCGGCCCGGCCCGAGGTCACTACCCCGGTATTCGGACCCTCGCAACGTGGAAGACGCCTCGGCCTCGGCCCGGATGACCGCAAGGCACGGCGCCAGAGGCAGAACGCCAACGCCTCGGCGAACGCCCGGAGGCGTCAGCGAACCGTCAGCGAACCGTCAGCGAACCGTCAGCGAACCGTCAGCGAACTTGGCAAAAGTTCGCTGACGCGTGATCTGTTAGCGCCCGCCCTCCTAGAGGTAGAAAAAGAAAAAGAACTTTCTCACGCGTATGCGCTCACGCGCGAGGGAGCGGAGACGCGCCCCGCCAGGGCGATGCATCCGGCGTGGTCGCATCCGGCGTGGTCGCATCCGGCGGTCGTCTTGTGGCTTGAAGTTTGCGGAATACCACAGCCTCGTGAGGCCCAGGCCACCGCGATCGCCGGAAACATCGGCGAGGATTCCGCCTCGCTCACCCTCTGGGAAAACGTGTGCCGATACGCCTTGCGGAACGGCCATAATCCCGGCGCGATTGATTGGATGTTCAAGCGTTTTGAACGTCTGAAACTCGGGCAAAAACCGGCCCCAAAACGGCATTTAACAGATGGGGAGAGGGCCGAAAACGAATGCAAACTTAGAAATGTATGTTTGCATTCGGCCGATTTTCAAGGTTCCGCACCGGCGGAGACTGCACCCGAAAACACCGAGATTTCATGCGCCACCGGTGGCGATTCGGCACCGGCGACATTGCCACCTGCAAGAGAGTGGAAGGTACCGAGTCCCAAGGAAGAAAAGGCTCGCAGGAAGGCCCAGCAGGAGTACCGGCGAATCCACGGAATCGGACCGTTCGAGAGTGTCCCCATCGCCCTGGTGGAGGCGTGGGACGCCGAGCGGAAGGCCAAGGCGGCCGAGGCGACGGGCCGCCCGGTGGCGTCGATTCCGGCCACAACTTCGGAGTACCGGGGTCGGCCGGTGGGGTCGCTTCGGGAGGTGCTTGGCACGCTCGGCGTGGGAGGTCAGGCGCACTGATCCGCGAGGCCGTCAGGTGCCTTTCCGTGCCTCCTGGAGGTTCGCTCACTCCTCAGGCGTCCGCGTGGGTTCGCAATCAACCCATCACTGTTGTGGATGCGAAATCGATTGAACGGTGGAATCCTCCGCCTGAACTGGCTGGCTGAGCCGCGCCTTTGAGTTAGCCGAACTCCGACCAGGTGACTACCCCACAGATGCCACAGAGCACCCCGCAGAGCGTTACGTGCTAGCCCTCAATCCATCCCTCAAACCTGCGGCCGGTGAGTCTGCGGCTATCAAGTGCTTCCTGCACTTTCATCGGTGAAGGTGGGACGCAGAGCCACCTGTAACGCCGTTACGGGGTAGCCCACAGAGCGTTACTGGGTAAACCCGCAGAGGTTCCGGCGCAGCACGGCGACGGTGATGTCCGTCGTACCGTCATGCTGAGAAGTACAGACGCGCCATCATTCATCTCCGCAACCGAAGCCGCGTTGCGTCTTGGCGTGAGCGCAGAAACAGTCCGCAAGCACTGCCGGACTGGCACCTACCCCGCCGAGCGTCGGAACACTCCGTACGGCCCCGCTTGGTTTGTTGACGTGTCCGCCCTCCCGGCCCAATCCGTGCCGGAGAATGCCCCAGTCATCGTCAATGACGCGCCCGCCGTTGCCCCTGTAAGCGACGGCATCGTCGAGGCTCTCACGGCCCACATTGATGATCTCCGCGGGCAACTAGCTGCCCAGTCGACGGCCCACGCCGATGCCATCGCCCAGCTCAGGGAAGCCCACACGGCAGAGCTCGCCCGACTTATTGACGCCCACGCACGTGAGGTGGCGACGCTCCGGGACGTGAACCGGGATCAATACGTGATCCTCGAAAGGCTGTCGGTTCCAAGGTTGGCGGACAGTCAGTCAACCGCTCCGCGTCCCTGGTGGCGCCTCTGGTGATCGACGAGTAACTCGACGCCTCACACGAACGTTCCGTCAACTTGGAGGGCATCCTCGTGACGGCAACGCTTACCCCGGCAAGAGCGGTTCCCGACTGGTTCACCACGTCGCCCAGGCAGCGGTTTGACATCGCCACCACCCGGGTGTTGCTCGCAGCCATCGTTGCCCGTGCGGATCGACGTCCGATGCCCTACTGCCGATCGGTGAGCTTGGGCGAGATCCTCGGGGACGTCCACGCCGTCATGCGGCAAGTTGCCGTCCCAGTTCCTGCGCCTTCGCCACCAACTCGCTCCTTGTGAGGTTTGGCGTCAAGGACGAACTTGTCCCTCCTAGTGGTGACTCCCGGTGCATCCTCGCGATGGCTGGGCGTTGCTGTGTCCACGCTGTGGGACTCTCGTGGATATAAGAGGAATGGCACATGCTTTCGGTACCCGAAACAGCCACGACACGACGCCATGCCGGGCGTCCCCGAGTTATCCATCAGCCCGCATCGTCCCCGGGACTACGCCCTGTCCGGCGTGCCATTGGGTACCTCCGGGTGTCCAGTGCCGATCAGGTAGCGAACGGGTTCGGCCTCGACGCCCAACGCCAAGCCATCACGGCATACGCCACCGCCCAGGGCTGGGAGATCGTCGGTATCGAAGAGGACCAGGGGATATCCGGCACCTACGGCGTAGCCGACACCAACCGGGACGGGACCCCACGGCGTCCGGGCTTGGTTGCCGTCCTCGACGCTTTGGAAACCGGGCAAGCCGACGCCCTGGTCGTCCGGGCACTCGACAGGATCGGGAGAGCTCCGGCGGTATGCGCCGACGTGTTCAGCCGCATTGATCGGGCCCGGGCGACGTTCGCCAGCATCACCGAACCTGCCCTCTCGAGTGACTTGCTCCGGGGATTGTTTGCCGGAATGGCCTCGGACGAACGGCGTCGCATCCTCGAGCGGACACGGGAGGGACGGCTCCAGAAAATCGCCCAGGGTGGGCCGGTTGGATCGGTTCCGTTCGGCTACCGCCTTGTCGGCTCCCGCCGGGCGGCCCGGGTGGAGATCCATGAACCCGAGGCGGTGATCGTCCGGCGCATCCATGCCTTGCGGGTTTCCGGTCACACCATGCAAGCGATCACGGCGATCCTCAACGACGAGGGCATCCCAGCCCCGCGCGGTGGCATCTGGCGACAATCCACGGTAGGAAAGATCGCGATCAACACGGCCTACTCGGGCACTTTCCACTGGGGAACCGTCCGTCGTCTCCCGGATGGCCGACTGTCGGATGGAGCCGAACTCGTGACATTGCCCGGAACGATCCCGGCCATCGTCACGGGTCGCCTGGCACTTACATAGTCACTATCCCGTCTTAGTAATTGCATAGTCACTACGGGGCGCCAAGAGGGCGGGGAGTGTCCAGAGGGTGGGGAGTGCCCGCGTCCCCGGTACTGGCGGTGGGCCGGTTGGATCGGTTCCGTTCGGCTACCGCATCACCGGTTCCCGGATGGCCGACTGTCGGATGGAGCCGAACTCGTGACATTGCCCGGAACGATCCCGGCCATCGTCACGGGTCGCCTGGCACTTACATAGTCACTACGGGCCGTTATGGGGATGACATAGTCACTACGGGGCGCCAAGAGGGCGGGGAGTGTCCAGAGGG
>CAIMTB010000005.1 GCA_903844265.1 uncultured Verrucomicrobiota bacterium | reverse complement strand
TTCACGCGCGGAAAGCGCCTGCCGGACGAGCTCGACGCGGCGATCGCGCCCCTGCCAGAGCGCGGGCAGGTCGCGGCAGGCCTCGGCGATGGCGCCCTCCCCGTCCCCGGTCAGTTCGATTTCGCGGTAGCGGGGGTTGACGCGGTAGTGGATGTCGGGCCGGAGGAGGTCGCCAAGCTTCCGCGCCTGCAGGGTGGCGGCGTGAAGTTGTGGGTTGGGAACAAGGCGTGAGATGATCAACGGGGTGACGGCCTCGTCGATGAGAAGGCTGTCCGCCTCGTCGATGATCGCGGTGTGAAGTCCACGCAGGACGAGGTTCGACAGCTGGCGCGATGTCACGGCGGGTTGCGCGAACATCCGCAACCTTCGTCGGTTCAGGTCCGAGAGCGGCCCGAGCGCCAGTCGATCGCGGAGAAAATCGGCGAGCAACTCGCGCGCGGTGACATAGGTGACGTCGGCGGCGTACCCGCGCCGTCGCTCGTCGGGAGACATTCCGCCCGTGACAACTCCCACCCGGATGCCTGCGAAAGTATAGAGTGGTTGCAGCCACTCGGCGTCGCGCTGGACGAGGTAATCGTTGGCGGTGACGACATGAACCGGTCGGCGGGCCCAACCGGCAAGGACGGCCGCGAGCCCCGCGGTCAGCGTCTTTCCCTCGCCGGTCGCCATCTCGGCGAGCCAGCCGCGATGCAGCGCGATTGCCCCGAGGATTTGGACCGGGAAGGGATGCAGGTGGACCGTTCTCAACGCAGCTTCACGCAACGCCGCGAGTGCCGGGATCAACACGGATTCAGCACTCTTGTCGCCCCTGGGGAAATGCTCTCGAAACTCAAGAAGTTTGCCCTGCAACTCATGGTCGCTCAGGCATTCCATCGATGTCGCCATCGCCACGGCGGCATCGGCGATGGCTTCGAGCGGACGCGCGGACCGGGGTCGCCTGCGCCAACGACCCACGAGGCTGTCGACCGCGAGATCGAGACCCTCGGGGAGAGGCTCCGGTTCCTTCCACTGCCAGTCCATGGGAGCCGCTGTCACCATTGGTACCGTCGTTGCAGAAGTTGTTGGAGCCTCCGCCATCCCTGCTGAAGCAGAGGTTTGGGCGGCAGCCGAAACCGCATCCGGCCCGTCTGACCGTCCGCGAAATGTACCCCGGCAGTCTGCGCAAGCGAGCCGCGAACCTCGAAAAACGGCTCCGCCGCGCGGCGGCCATCCGGATCCCGCTTCTCCGTGGGAATATCCCCACCGGCCAGCCAGCCAAGGCTCGGGCTGGGCAACGTCCGATTCTCGCCCGGAACAATCCGGACTCCGCCCACCTCGATGGTGGCGTGGGTCTGGCCGGCAAGCCGGACGTGCGTGGCCGTCACTTCGTGGCGGAAAAGGGGGTCGGCATCGGCCTGTTGCACGATGGCGACGAACTCGAAGTCATCGGGTGCAAGCTCGACGCCGAGGGGTGCGCCGCGGGGAAGCCATCGGCCGACAAGTTCATGGACGCCCGGGGCGGTCCAGCGCCCAGCCAGCCGCGCCTCGATGCGCAGCGACTCGACCTGTTGACGAAGACGCGCCCTCTGGTCGTTGAGCACGTGCAACCGCGCCCCGAGGGGTTGGCGGTTGGCGAGTTGGCTGCTGAGGGTTTGTCGAAGTCGGACCTCGATTTCCTCGATCGCCCCGTCGGTCGCCTCGAGGGCCAGCCCAAGCTCCGTGTTCGAAAGCTCAATCAGGACGTCCCCGGGCTTCACGGGTTCCCCTGCCCGAGCGACGAGACGCTTCACCCGGCCCGGGGTTTCGGTCACGACCAGGTTGCGGTGGGCGGCTTGGACGACGCCGGTCGCCGCAAACTGGTGCGGGAAGGGGATCACCGCGAACAGCAACACGACGAATGCCGCGAGCGCCGCGACCACGGCCACCGTGCGCGCCCGGACGCGGTCCAGTCGCGGGCTGGCCCAGAGGTAGCGGGTAAATTGAACGGACGGCACCACGACCCAGGCAATGGCACAGGTCGTGAGCATGATCAGGCCGAGAAGAAGATAGCGGTCGGCGACGGCCAGCAGGACCCCGCTGAAAACGAAGACCCGGTAGACGCCGCTCGTGGAGCCGTAGGCCCAGAGCCACGACGCTTCGGCGCGGCTTCGGGAAGGGGAGTTGCCGGGCCGGACGCCGAAAAGGTGGTATTCGAAAAAGTGCCGGAGCTGGCGGTTTGCCAGCTGGGCGAGGTTCGGGATCCCGAGAAGATCGCTGAGGATGTAGTAACCGTCGAAGCGGAGCAGGGGATTGAGATTGAACAGGAGCGTGCTGACGCTCGCGATGAACATGACGTTGTAGGCAACGCCGTGGATGATGCCGGACCGGGTGTGCGCCCAGACCACCGTGGCGATCGCCGCGACGAACAGTTCGACCAGCATTCCCCCAAGGCCCACGACGACCCGCTGCCATCGTTCACGGAAACTCCAGCTCGAGGTCACGTCGACGTACGGCACCGGCGTGAAAATCATGAAGAGCACACCCAGCGTGTGGACCTCGCCGCCGTACCGCCGGCAGGCGAACGCGTGCCCGAGCTCATGCAGCGTCTTCAGGACCACCAGCGAAATGAAGAGGTACGGCAGATTCCCGGGGGCCAGCACGCCCTGGTACTGGTCCATGGCCGCGGACCAGTGGTCGGCCAGGGTCTTGAGACCAAACATCACCACCACAAGCCACAGGGCAATGCCGATCGGGCCGAACAACGGCCGAACCACGGGAAGCGCCCACTTGAGGAAACGATCCGGATCCACCAGGGGAACCCGGAAAAACATGATGTTCGCCAGACGCGCCTGCAATTCGCGCTGGGTCCGCTTGTGGTAGCGCTCGAAGAGGGTCGCCGTATCCGCCCCCTTGTCGTAATGCAGCAGGTTCGCCTGATAAAGCTGACCGATCAGGCGCAGCGCCGCCTCCTGCCCCGGGGCCTCGTCAGGAAACCGCTGCAGACACTCCTGCCACGCGTCGTCCACCGTCCGGTCCCGCCGCAGACGAGCGATGAATTCATAGGCCGCCGGCCTCAGCCGGAAGAACTGGTTCGAAAGCGGATCCTCCAGGACATAGAACCGTTCCCCACGGAAATTCTGCCGCCGCACCCGGACTCCGGGATGCAGCGCAATCCGCTGGCCTGAAACCCGGTGCCAGGATTCTGAAAAAGTCTCTTGGGCGTTCGCCATGGCCTCGGCAGGTCGCGTCGTTCACCACCAGAGATGAAGCCTCAGGAAATCAATGGTGCGATGGGTCAGAATCCAGATCAGACGCCGCCGCCCAACGTCGATCTTCGCAACCCCCTGCATCCCCGGCTTGAACCACGCCTCGGGAGCCTGCGCGAGCTCGCAACGGAACAGGAAAACGTTCCCCCCCTCCCGCGCCACCGCCGCCGGCTCAAGCGTCCGACCCGACATCCCAAACTTGAAGGCCGGCTGCGTCAGAAACGCAATCTCCCCAGACTCCCCACCTCCCAGCTCATGCACATCACGCTCCGGTACCTCCGCCTCGACAAACAACTTCCCAAGCTGCGCGATTCGAAAAAGCGGGTCGCCCTGCCGTACCGATTGGCCCAGGCGCTCATGGAAATCCCCCTCGATGACCGCACCCAAAAACGGGCTCCGCAACGTCGCCTGCTCCACACGGTTGCTCAATTGCGCCAACCGCGCCGCACTCTGACGCGCCAAAGCCTCCGCCACCCGCATCTCGCCCAGGGACGCCGTCGCCCGCGACTTCTCCATCTCCCGTTGGTAACGCTGCAACTCAGCCGCCGCCGCCGCCTCCTCAAGGACCAGGTCCCGAATATCCAGCTGAAGCAGCGGCTCCCCGTTCGTCACCGCATCACCTGGCCGGACATGAACCCGACCAATGTAACCGTCGAATGGAACCCCGATCTGCGCGACATGTTCCGCTCGCAAATTGAAATTCCCCTCAACTCGATAGGGTAAACGGATGAATATGAGGGCAAGGAGTGCGGCGGTGACTCCGACTCCGATGAGCTTGGCCCAGGTGTGGCGCGGCCCGATCAGAAACGCCGCGGCGTCCCGCGCCCGGGTGGCCCACCGCGCGCCGAACCACCGGTCCTGTCGCTGCAGGTCCTCCAACCGTTGGCCGAGCAGGTCGAGGGCGACCCGGACTTGCTGGTGCTCGGAAGGCTCCCAGGGACGCGCGGCGCGTTCCAGAGTCACGGCACCCACGATCCTGGTCCCGGCACGGAGGAGTTGCGTGGCCGGGTGCGGAGAGGAATGAGCCTGGCTGAAACGGGCGTGCTCGCGCGTGATCCACCCGTCTGCCGCCGGCGGATGGGAGAGGTCGGCGTCCTGATCGGCCGCCTCTTCCATCACCGATTCCAAGGCTTGGGCCACTTCCATCTGCCGGTTGATGCGCTCGGTGCGGCTCACGGCCCGAAGGCGGATGACGCCCCCACGAAACCATCCGAGGCTGACCCGTTCCGCGCCCAGCTTGTCCGCCAAGCCGTTGCAGAGCGCCATGACGGCCGCGTAGAAGCGGGTCTGGTTCTGGACCTGTCCAAGCAGTTCCAAGGTCTCAGTGAGCCCCTGATGGCCCTCCGCCGTGTCACGAAGCCGTCGGTATTCCTGGGCCAGCTGAAGGGTGTCGGCTGCCAATTCCACGCGGCTCAGATCCTCGCGCGCCACCGGCTCCGATCGAGCCGTGACCAGCAGTATCGCGACACACACCTCGGCCGGAGTGAGGGTCGAAAGCTGCAGGATGATCGCATAGGCACCCGCGACGGCGAGAGGTACAACCGCCGAGCCCTCCCGGCCTCCCCGCTCCGCGAGCTCGATGAGTTGGCCGTTGAGAAGTCCGTTGGCCGGACCCTGCAACGGCCCGCGGGACCAGTCGTGAAGACGTCCCCACTGGCGCACGGGAACCTCCGCGTCAGGCTCAGGCTTGGCAGGCGGAAGAGCTCCCAGTGCGAGAAGGCAACGGTCCGCCCGAGCGACTTCCCCCAAACATTCCGCCAACGGGGGCCAAAGGTCCCGCGTCGGCCCCGTGAAGTGCCTGAGCTCGGTCAACCGGGTGTTTCGGGCTTGGCTTTCCTGGGCGATCATCAGTTGAGGACGGAAGGCGTTGTAGGCCGGGAACTCCGTTGGTTCAAGGGCAGTCTTGGATGCATACCAGAAATCCCGGCCCCCGCGACGATCCCATGACCGATTGCTACCTCTGAGTCATCTTTTCTTGACTTGGACACGAGGATTACTTATGTCCTCGGCACTCTCGCAATGAAGTAGCTCCCTCGGCGGCGGCTTGTCGTTTGCCCCGGAGGGAATGTTGTGGGTCCGGCAATAGCCGGAACCGGGAGTTGGAAATGAAGGCATCCAGTCAGGCTGGGCTCCAGTCTGTGGTGAGATCATGCCGTTCGGCCGAATAAATAGGAAAAGCAGTTCGCTGTTCGAGTTGGAACAACTCGAGCCGCGTGTGCTTTTGTCGGCAACGCCGGTCGCCATTGGCTCCGCCGCCTCCGGGGGCGATGCTCCTCAACCCCGCACCTGGGAGGCTCTCCGGGCCGATGCGTTTGCTGAGCACTCTCAGGTGAGTTCAGAGACTCGCCCCGAGGGCATCTTTTCGGAGGCCCTTTCCGGCGGGCTGACGCCTCTTGCTGAGCCGCTGGCTTTCTCCCCCCTGTCACCCTCTGCCCCTGAGGTGGAGGCTCCACCTTCCACACTGTCGGCGGCGACCAACCAGACGCCCGCACCGGCCAGTGAATTGGCGACGGTCGCGTTGACCGCCGCAGGGGTTGTCGCAGACCCCGCCGCTTCCCCAGGAGCAGCCTCAACCGATGCCCTGGTCGGGGCAGGGAATTTCGAGTCGGGCACGGTGACCTCGGCGGATTCCGGGACAGTCTCCCTTCTTGCGGTTGTGACGGTGCCGGCCGAAGCCACGGCCGACGCGCAAACGCAGTCGATCCTTTCCAAGGCGAACTCCTCGGCCGATGCCGTGGATTCCACCGCCGGGCAGTTGACGGAAACGCTGAACGCTCCCAACGGCCCTCCAACCCTGTCTCCGGCCGAGCTCCTGCTGCAGGCGTCCCCCCGCGTTTTCTCGCCGGGACACAGCCCCGGGTTGATGACTCTCAGTGGCCCGGAGATATGGAGCAGTGGTGAAAGCTATGTCTGGGAAGTCAATGATGTGGATGCCCACGAAGGGGGCAGCCCAGGTTGGGACTTTATACAGGTCAATGGCGACCTGAAGATCCAGTCCACGCCGTCCAGCAGGTTCCAACTGAGGGTTACGTCGCTTACTCTGGCCAATGCCGCGGGCGATGTTCACGATTTCGACGCCACTCACACCTATTCGTGGCGGATCCTTTCAGCGACCGGGGGTATCTCGGGCTTCGACCCGACGACCATCGATGTCACGACGGCCGGCTTCTCCAATGCCCTGGCCTCGGGAACCTTCCTCCTGGATCGCTCGACCGACGCCAAGGATCTCTATCTCCGCTTCGTTCCGAATCAGCCGTCCGCCCAGTTGGAAGTAGCCCCCGCGACCTGGGTAACCGAAGGCCCCTTCCAGTCCACCGGCAATGGCAACACTCTGGTGTCTCCGGATAACCCGGTCATCGGCGCCGTCCGGACGATCGCCCTCCATCCTTTCAATCCCGCAATCGGTTTTGCCGGCACCGTCAACGGGGGCGTCTGGGTCAGCTCAAACCTCGATACGGATGTCCCGACCTGGACTGCTCTCACCGACCGGCTTCCCTCCCTGTCGGTTGGCGCCTTGGTGATCAGCCCCTTCTCCGCTTCGGGTAGCCGGGTGGATGCCTCGACCCCCGTCAACCAGCTGGTTCTTTACCTCGGCACCGGCTCCTTCAGCAGCGCCGGCGGCGAAGGCGGCCCCGCAGCCGGAATGTTCAAGTCCGTCGACGGTGGGACGAACTGGGCCCGGATCGGAAACTTCGCCGGCCAGAAGATCACCACCCTGGTCGCATCCCAGTCCGCCGACGGAGCCGTGTTTGTCGGTACCGACTCCTCCACCGACACCGCGGGAGCCATCGAGGGAGCCGGCGGTGTCTGGCGAACTCTCAACGGCGGAACGACCTGGACCCGACTGTCCGGCAAAGCCGGGTTGCCTGAGTACAAGGTGACCCAGATTGTCGAAGACACGACCACGCCAGGTCGCCTCTACGTTGCTTTTGCCGGAAGCGTCGACGCCTCCACTCCGCTGCTCGGTAGGCGCGGTGTGTTCCGCACGGATCTCGGCCTTCAGGCCGACGCGACCACGCTCGCCTGGCAGGCCCTCAACGCAGACCTCACCCCCGACTACAATCACAACGGCACGTTCGCCGAGGCCGGGGAAACAATCGACAGCGCTTATAGGATCCGGCTGGCCGTGAGCTCCGCCGCAGGCCAGCCCCTCTACATCGCGGTCATCGGGCCGGATGCCCAACTCGCCAGCATCTTCCGCTACACGGTCGCCGCCGGAACATCCACCCGCCTTGCTGCACTGCCCCAGACAAACCCCACGGGCCAGGGCGAGATCCACTTCGGGATCGTCGCCGATTCCACGGATCACCTGTTCATCGCCGGAGCAGTCAACGGAATCTCACCATATCTCGGTATTGCCTATCGATGGGATGGTGGAAGTGCTTGGGTCCAGATCACGACCGACACCGGTGCCGGACCCGGCGCATATAATACAGCGCCCCATGGCGACTTCCGGGAATTGGTCCTGCCGATCAGCAGCACCGACCTCATCGCAGCCTCGGACGGCGGCATCTATCGCCTGAAGAACTCGGGGTCCGGTTCGCCGAAATGGATCTTCATCGGGACGGGGCTGAGCGTGACGGAAATCGGCCAGTCTCTGTCTTACGACCAGAATACCAACTCGATCTTCGCTGGAACCCAGGACACGGGGGTGATCCGGCAGACCGCGACCGAGACAAACTGGGTCAGCATGCTGGGCGGAGACGGTTCGTATGTCGGCGTCGAGTATTCCGGCCTGACGACCTATCGGTACTTCATGGGGAATAATTTCGGGAGCTTCTACCGGCAGACGTTCACAGGTCCCGATACCGCCGGAGCGTTTGCCCAGATCCTTCTGAAGAGTGCCGCGGGAGCCGCGAATTATAGCGGACTCAGTGCCTCCACCGCCGCCTCGGCCACGCCCGACAACGGCGCCTCCGTCACAACCGGGAGCGATTACGTCCTGATTCCCTTTGCGGTCAACGCCGTGGAACCTGGCTGGCTGCTGCTCGGTCGCGGCGGTCTCTACAAGAGCACAGACCGCGGCGATACCGTCTCCGGGATCAATAGCCTGGCTGAGACCGCCGAAGTGTCGGCCCTCGTCTACGGCGGCCACGACGGCGCGACGGCGGTCCGTGGAGTGATGTACGTCGCCCGTGGCTCCACGATCGGGGTCAGCTCCGACGACGGCGTCTCGTTCAGCACCGTGACTCCTGCGGGCGCGGGTAGGATTTCCGACATCGCGATGGACCCGAGCAACTGGCGTACCGCCGTTGCCGTCGATGGTTCCCACGTATGGCTCCTGGCGGTTGCCGCGGACGGCACGTTTTCGGCGAAGGATGTCAGCGGCAATCTGGGCACGGCCACGGCCGATTTCAAATCCGTACAGGTGGTGAGTCGCGAGGGTCGATTGGTGATCGTAGTGGGCGCCAAGGATGGGGCCTACACCCTGGGAATCGATGATCTCGCCGGCTTCAGTGCGGCAAATCCGCCTCCCGCGTCTTGGGTCCGACTCGGGACAGGGCTGCCAAACGTCGCCGTCACCGATCTCCAGTTCAACTCAACGGATGACGTCCTCGTCGCCGGCACACTCGGTCGCGGAGCCTGGAGCATCGCCTCCGCAACGCAGGCGCTCTTTGACAGTCGGGTCCTGAGAATCGACACCGGCGGCACGGATGACGAAATCACTCTTCGGCTCGCCCCCGCGAATGGCGCCACCCCGAAGATGCTCGATGTCCTGCTAGGCGGGGTTTCCATCGGCTCCTTCGAGTTGCGCGCGATCCGTGGCATCACGGTCAGCACCGGTGCGGGCGATGACACCTTGATCGTCGACAGCACCAACGGTGAAATTGCGGTCCCCGATGACATCGCTTTCTACGCAGGCGACGGGAACGACACCTTGCGCTTCACCGGGGCGACGGCTTCCGGACTCGAGACCTCGTCCGACGGCGATGTGGCCATCCGCCAGATGGGCCATCAAATTGTCCGAGCGCTGAGGGTGGAGACCTTCACCGATACGACCTTCTACGAGGATTTCCTCGCCGCTCTGGGTCATGCCTGGGACGCCATCGTCAATTTCTTCCGCGATATTGGGAACTCCCTGACCACTGAGCTGCCCATCATCGGGGACTCGCTGGGCTCCGCGTTGAATGGCCTCAGCTTCGCTAATCTCCTTCCTCGGGGTGACCCCGACGGCGGTCTGGGCCCGGTGGCGGCGGGTGCCAAAGACTCTTCCAAACCATCCGGGTCGAACTCGTTCCTCGAGCGCATTTTCGAGTCTGTGACCGGGTTCTCGTTCAAGGACCTTGGGACGTCGATCACGGACCCGCTCGCGTTTCAGGCTCTCCTCGATGGGTTGGACGCAGCGCCGGGGAATGTGATCGTGGATGCTGTCACGAAGCACTTCGCATTGGGCAACGCAACGGATCCCTTCCGGCGAACCCTTGAGTTTTACGCTCCGATCAATGCCGAACTCCTGGGTGGTGTCCTCCAGCTGCACGGTACGCTGAAGCTCGCCGTCGACATCGACCTTCGCCTCGACATGGGTGTCGATGCCCGTGGCTTCTACTTCTCGACCTCGGCCACCGCGCAGCCTGAAATCACGATCCGCAACCTCCGTGTCAATGGCACCGTCAGCGCGACGGGCAATTTCGGATTCCTCGAGGTTGTCCTCGACAACGCCACGCTTGCTCTCGATCCAAATGTCGGCCTTCAAGTCGACGTCATTGAGGCTGCCGGCAACGACGCCTATGGCCATGCGCCGGATGGCAAGCTGCGCTTCTACGACTTCGCCACCAACCCGGCCAATCTGGTATCCACCCATCTCCTCGGGAATCCGACCGCCGATGACGTCGTGCTGACGGCTGGACTCAAGATTGCCGCGCTGGACGCCGACGGCGAATCCCTGTTCGACATCCCGGAAATCTCCCTGCAGCTGGCTTGGCCCGACATCACCAAACCCCTTCAGGTCACTTTACGCCCCGCGGGCGGTGCCGCGGAAATTCTCCAGTCTCTGCTGAATTTCTCGGCCAATGACATGTTCGCCGAGCTCAGGCGCCTCCTGAACTATCTCGGCCAGCTTGGCAAGACAGACCTGCTCAATGTCCGGCTTCCGTTCGGATCGGGCCTGACCATCGGCAAAGCCTTCGACTTCTCCGAGGCCTTCCTGGACAAGATCTATTCCTATCTCGTCGACACTGAAATCACCTCAAGCTCGGGCAACGGAAACCCGACCGGTGCTCTGGCGCAGGGGCGGCTCAGCACCAACGGGAATTTCACGGTCAGCATCGGCGGCGCCACCGCGGTGTCCGTGACGATCTCGCAGGCCAGCACCAACGACAATTCGACGCTTCAGGATCTCGTTACCGATCTCAACTCGGGTCTGGCTGCCGCCGGCCTCGCAAGCCAGGTCAAAGCCATCCTCGACGGACGACAAGTCGCACTCCGCCTGCTCGCCGGGAGCGGGCTCGTCATCAGCGGCGACGCCGCAAGCGCAGCCTTCACGGAACTCGGTTTCTCACGCGACTCAGGTGGCATCGAGATCCTCAAGTTTCCCAGCCTCCAGAAACTGCTGGCCAAACTCGAGGAGCTCCTCGATCCGGACGGCGCTGGGCCGCTGTCCTTCGATGTCATGCCTGCCCTCGACATCGCGGGCAAGACGATCTCCTTCAAGGTGAGTTTCGGATATCACAATGCCTGGAACACCAGCTTCAAATATGACCCGAGCATCGGCCTGGGCGACCTGGTCGAACTCTCCTTCGGCGGAGAGTTTGGCCTGACGGTCGACCTCGCGGTGGGCTTTACGCTGGGAATCAATCTGAAGGCCTCGGGAACGCCCCACCTCTATACAGCCCTTTCCCTGCCGCCCCCGTCCAGTGGTCGCATCAGTGGAGCGTCCTCCTTTGCGATCAATCTCAACGACGGCACCCGCTATAACTTCAGCCTCCCGGCCGGAGCGACCGCCGGCAACATACAGCTCAGTGACCTCGTCGATGCCCTGAACGCGCTCCTCCTAGGTCGGACCTTCCAATCCACCCCGCTCAACCAGGCGATCCGCTTCGTCCAAGCCACATCCGGCAATGCCATCATCCTCGAGGGCATCAACGAGGATCTGAACGCCAACGGGACTCTCGACTCTGGCGAGGATACAAACGCCAACGGCGTGCTCGACAGTTGGCTCGACCGCGTCACGTCAATCGCGATCGAGGCGGACAATGCGGACCCCATCGTCACCCAGGTCGGTTTCACCAACCAGACCAGCGCGCGCTCCATCCTTCAGGGCCTATTCCTCGAGGATGTCTCGCTCTCGGGTTCCCTGACGGTCTCGGCCAGCAATCTCACCGCCAAGGCCCGGCTCGCCATCTTCGAGGTCAGTACCACGGGTGGAACCGCCAGCGGCGCGGTCGCACTCACGCTCTCCTTCACCAATCCCTCCGACCCTGTCCATCCGCACCGCCTCGATCTCGACACCCTGCTGCGCAACCTCAGCAGCATCGGTTCCTACTTGTCGCTGGATACGGCGCTCACCGGTTCCCTCGACATCCAGCTCAAGAACATCACCGTCTCCCCAAACCTGCCCACGCTCAGCGGTGACTCGCTCATCCCAGCCGGCTCCATGTTCCGGGTCTACATACCCAACATCAAGGACGTCCATTACAACGGCGCCCCCTACGATGCCGCTTCGAACAACGCCGGAACGTTTGTCACCTATCCGCAGCTTGGCTCCTTCGGTGACTTCAACTGCGTCAGCTTCCTCGACGTCCTCAGCACGCTCGATTCACTGTCTGATCAGCTCGAGGGCCTGAAAACCTTCTCCTTCCTCAATCAACCGCTCCCGCTCATCAACATGAGCATCGGCGACGTCCTCGACTTTGCAGGTGACGTCGGACGCGCCTTCAAGCAATTGGCTTCCGGTGATGGCGCGACGATCGAGAAGCTTGAGAAGGATCTCGAGGACTTCTTCCATGTCAGTGCAGACCAACTTTCGCTATCGGTCGACAACACCCCGATTTCCAAGACCAGCGCAGGGACAGCGGGCTCGCCTGCTGTGGCTAAACTGAATCCTCCCGGAGCGAAAAACTCCCTGACCTTCACGGCCAAGGCCAACGGTGCCGCCCAGAATGATTGGCTGATCGACCTCGTTGATGACGCCACCTTCTCCGGCACGACCAATGACGCAGCGATCGTGGTGGATGCCGCGAACAAGGTTCTCCGGATCAAGTACAACGCCACGTACACCACCGCCGAGACGATCCGGGCCAGGGTGAACGCCGCTGCCAGTTGCCCGTTTACCGCCACCCTCGACACCTCCGGATCCGGTGACGGCGCCGCCAACGACGGGTCGGGAACGGTCACCGAGACCGCGATCAAATTCCACCTGGAGTACAGCCTCACCTACGGTTCTCTCCTGCCGTTCGCGTTCAACCTTGGGGATCTCGTCGCGATGCTGCCCGCGGGTCCGGTCAAGGACGTCCTGGCTGGGGTGACCAACCTGGTCCAGGTCGAGGGGTCTGGGACGCTCAACGTCGCCGCAAGCGCCGCGCTCAATCTCGACTTCGGCCTGGATGTCAGCCGGGACTGCATCTTTGTTCCGTTTCTCTACGACACCACCGGCCTTGTCCTGAGCGCTGCCATCCGTGGGACAAACCTCAACTTCAAGGCCGGGGTCGGCGCGCTGAATGTCGCGGTCAAGAATGGCACCGTGACCATCGACGGTGATGGCAATGCGGCAACCACCACGGACAAGGCTCAGTTCACCGTCGGGTTCAAGGATAACAACGGTGACGGACGCCACTACTTCCGCGGCGACGAGACGTTCTTCGATGCGAGCAGCATCGGCGTTTCACTCACCGCGGCAGCCAGCGCCAACCTGCCACTGTTCGCCCTCAGCAGCATCCCCATCGGGAGCACCACCGACGGACCCGATGCCGGAACCGAGCCCGACAACTGGCTGGTCTTCCAGTCTGGTCCGCTCCAGAACCTGTTGTCCGGTGACGTGAGCGCCGTCGTGCTGCGGGCGCCGGACCTTGCGAGCCTCTTCAACGACCTCAACCTGTGCGATCTCATCAAGAATTCGCCGGTGTTGCTCGATGGATTGGACGCGTTGCTGGGCACGCTTCAGGACTCCCTCGGCAGTACCTTCAGCCGCAACCTGCCGCTCGTCGGCGACCAGCTCGGCAAGGCAGCGAACTTCATCGGTGAATTCCGCTCGGGTCTGCTCGCTCAAATCCGTGCGGAACTCGCCTCCGCAGGAGATCCCATCGAGCTGGTGAAGAAGGCCGTCTTCGACTCCATCGGCGCTGGAGGTCTCGACCTTCTTGTAAAACCGGACGGCTCACCGCTCACCGCCGCAGAGGATGTCGAGATCGTCTGCGACGCTTCCGGGGTTCACTTCAATCTACGGATGAAGCAGTCGGTCGCATTGATCGACACGACCTCCGATCCTATCGCATTCAACCTCGGGGTACCGGGCTTTGGCTTGTCCGTCGATGGGAACGTGAAGATAGAGGTTGGCTATGACTTCAAGTTGAAGTTCGGCATCAATGCGAGCGAGGGCTTCTATTTCGATACTTCGGACGGCGAGGAACTACGCGTCGAATTCAAGGTCACGATTCCCGGGCTCCATGCCAAGGGCCAGCTGTTCTTCCTGCAGCTTGATGTCGCGGACGATTCGGACGGCAAGGATGCCAATGGCAATGAACGTCTGCCGTCGTCCTTTGCTGGTTACTTCTCCGTCAATCTCAAGGATCCCTTTGGTAGCAACAACCACCTCACCTTCTCGGACCTTACGAATAGCGGCTTGACCGTCGCAAAGCTGGTAGACGCCCAGATCGGAGCAAAAGCCGAGCTGAACCTCGACATTGCAGTGAGCTTTGGCGGTGATTCCCACTTCCCGCGGCTGCTCACCGAGTTCGACCTCGACTGGAATTGGACGCCCGGCGGCAGCCTCGACGGCGATTTCAGCTTTGGTTTCCACAACCTCCAGCTCGACATCGGCTCGTTCATTTCGGACTTCATCAAGCCGATCCTGGACAAGCTGCATGACATCACGGTCCCGCTAGGACCGGTGGTGACCGTCCTCACGACCCCGATTCCGATCATCTCCGACATCGCGGGCAAGCCGTTCACGCTTCTGGATCTTGCCGAACTCTGGGGCTTGATCAGTCCCTCGACGCGCGACTTCGTCGAGGTGGTCGAGGTGATCGTTGAGTTGGTGAATGACACCTCGACGAGCAATGATGGCAGTATCCTGCTTCCCCTCGGCGGCTTTAATCTCGATGTCGACAAGTATGGGCGTGTGTCCCGAGATGCCGGGGACCCGGCAGCCAGCGACCCGGCCAAGCTCTCCAATGTCCAGGATGGCGGCGCTTTCAGCTTCCTGAAGAAGCTCGAGGACATCGGCATCACGTTCCCGTTCCTTGACATCTCAGAGGTCTTCAAGCTGTTCCTCGGAGAGCCGGTCAGCCTGGTCGAGTACCATCTCCCGATCCTCGACTTCGAGGCGTCGTTCGAACTCTCCATTCCAATCATTGGCCCGCTGTGCGTGAAGTTCGGCGGCAGCATCGGAGCCTATGCCGACCTGACCATCGGCTATGATACCTACGGCATCGCCAAATTCCTCAGCAGCAAGGAAAAGGACATCGCCGACATCTTCGACGGATTCTACATCAAAGACGTCAACGAAGACGGCGTGGATGTTCCCGAGCTCGTCCTCAAGGGATCCCTCTACGCCGCTGGGGCCATCGACATCGGCATCGCCGAGGCGGGTGTCCGCGGCGGTCTCGAGGTCGAAGTTGACTTCAACCTCAACGACCCAGACGGCGACGGCCGCGTCCGCGTGAGTGAGATCATCGCCAACGCTCGTCAGGACATCCGCTGCATCTTCGACATCCACGGCAAGTTTACCGCGTTCCTCGAAGCCTATCTCAAGATCAACCTCTTCTTCTTCAAGATCGACGAGACGTTCCGGTTCGCCGAGCTCACGATCCTCGAGTTCGATATCACCTGCCCACAGCCGATCCTTGCCAACTATGTCGATGCGGGCGGCTCCGAGCTCGAGACAGCCGACGGCGCTGGCAGTCTTCGCCTGAACATCGGTGACTACGCCGCCCAGCGCGAGGAATGCGACGTCACGGACGGAAACGAGAAGTTCTCCGTGATCCATATCGACGGTGATCCGGCATCAGCGGAGGGTGAAACGGTCGAGGTGTCCTACAACGGCATCAAGCAGACATACTACGGTGTCAAAAAGATCTGGGCCCTCTGTGGCGCTGGCAACGATACGCTGGATCTGCGGAGCGTTCTGGCCCCCATCGACGCCGCAGCAGGCCGCGGAATCCACGGGGGTCCGGGCGACGACACCCTCTATGCCGGTCGTGGAATCGGCGCCTACTACGGCGATGATGGAAATGACGTCATCACCGCGGAGGTCTCCGATGGCACATTCACCGGAGTGGCCGATGAGTTCCACGGCGGCTCCGGCGATGATACGCTCACGGGTCTGGACGGGAATGACAGCCTGTTCGGCGACGAAGGAATGGATGTCCTCTATGGCGACGCCGGCGACGACCACCTCGAGGGCGGAGACGGGAATGACCTGATCTATGGTGACCTCGACAACGACGTGATCATAGGCGGTGCCGGGGCGGATATCTTGGACGGCTACGACGGCAATGATTCTATCAAGGGCGAGGCCGGCGATGACACCATCACCGGCGGCCGTGGCAATGACTACCTGATCGGTGGTGAGGACAACGATACCATCGACGGCGGGGCGGGGAATGACGTCATCCTGGGTGATCTGGGTAATATCCTCGGCGATCTTCAGGTCTCCGGCATCGACGGCGTCGGCTCGGATCTCCTCGCCGGTGGCCCGGGAGCGGATGTGATCTACGGCGGTGGCGGCGACGACTCGATTTTCGGCGGTACACTTCTTGTGAGCGGTGTGGCAACCGCGGGTGGTGACACAGACGAGGAGGACTTCATCGACGCAGGCATGGGCAATGATGTCGTTTACGGTGACGACGCCTTCAGCGCCTCGGCCACGACCTTCCCTGGAGCCAATATCGGGAACCTTGTTTGGTTCGACGCCCTTGATCTCCACGGGGTCCGCAACAGCATCCAGGACGCCGGGGAGGCGGGGGTGGCTGGGATCAAGGTGGATCTCTATGATTCGACCAATACATTCATCGGATCGACCTCCACCGACACCGCGGGCGCCTATCGCTTCCAAGGCCTGCGCGCCGGCGACTACTACCTGAAGTTCACGGTGCCCACAGGCCTGGCGTTCGTGACTCAGGATAGTGGTGCGGACGATGCGGTCGACAGTGACGTCAACCCGGCGACCGGCAAGACCGCGATCTTCACGTTGGCGGCGGGGGAAACCATCGAGACCGTTGACGCCGGGGTCAAAGGGACCACTCCCGTTCTGGTCATTGATAATCCGTCCATCGAGGAAGGCGCTCCTGGTAAAGACACCAACCTCACGTTCACCGTCACTCTCTCGAGCGTCTCCGACAACATCGTGACGGTTGGCTATCGAACCAGCCCCGGCACCGCCCTAAACATCCTCGACTATGCGAGTCAGTCCTGGACGCTGGTCTTTCAGCCAGGCGAGACCGTGAAATCGATCGCCATCCCGATTCATGGCGACAACATCGACGAGACTGACGAGCAGTTTGCTGTCTCGTTGTTCGATCCATACAACGCCACGATGGATCTGGCGCACTTCATCGGCACTGGCACGATCATCGATGATGACGCAGCGCCGGTCGTGGATGTCAGCGATGGCAAACAGGTCACCGCCCTCCTTCCGATTCCTGAATCGACGGGCGTGACCTTTACGATCCAGCTGTCCCACCCCAGCTCCCGCACGATTCAGGTCGATTACAGGACACAGCAGATTGTCGATGACTCTGGCGTTCTGTTGTACGACTCAGCCCGAGCGGGGGTCGATTACACGAATCTCTGGGAGCTTAATCCGGGCACCGTCACCTTTAACCCGGGCGAGACTTCGAAGAAGGTCACAATTGCCATCGTGGGCGATTTTCTCGATGAGTATGACGAGAAGTTCCAGCTGCTCACCCGCCTGAACGACGGCACCGCTTCGGATTTGGCTGTCATCGGAATCAGCTCAGCCACAGGAACCATCGCGGATGACGACGCGACGCCATTCATCGAGTGGACGATCGCGGATCCCATCTTTGCCCCGGATGTTGCCCGTAAGGTCAACGAAGGCCAGGCCGGCAACACCAACGTCACCTTCACCCTTCACCTTACCGCCGTCAGCGGTCGGGATGTCTCGGTCGACTGGAGCACCGCCCACGGCAGCGCGGTCAACGCTGCACCGGACGGGGAGCTTCCCGACTTCGTGTCGGCTTTGGGTACGCTCAAGTTCCGCCAGGGTGAAACAGTTAAGCAGGTTACGGTAGAGATCATCGGCGACACCCGCACCGAGGCCGACGAGGACTTCTTCGTCAACATTCTGAGGGCCGTGAACGCCCAGGTAAATGTCACGGACGACCAACTCAACCATGCCCGTGTTGTCATCCACGACGACGAGTCCGGCGACTCCGGTCCTTGGTATGTAGGTTTCAGCAAGAAGAATTACACCGTCGATGAGGGATCGACGGCTACCATTACGCTTGTCCGCGCAGAGAACAGTTCCGATCCGGTGGCGGTTTACTGGACCCTTGGCGGTACGGCGACTCCGTTCCTGGATTACACGGGTGTCTGGGAGAACGGCTCGACAGGTGCGCGTGGCATTGTGAGCTTTGCCGCTGGCGAGACCACGAAGACCTTCTCGATCCCGACGGTAGGCGGCGACGGCTATGAGGGCGATGAGACCGTCGTCTTGCACCTGCTCAATCCCACCGGTGGCCCGGTGCGCGCCCCAAATGACACTGCGATCCTTACGATCCAGGAGAAGGATCCGAAGCCGACCGCGATCATCTACGCGTACAACCTGCTCGGACCCGACCTGCCGCAGGGCGCCTTCGAGAACGATGGCAGCGGGAAGCTCTTCTTCGATGTCAGCGTAACTGGGAAGTCGCTCGTGCCGGTCACAATCGACTGGAACTCCGCAAATGGCACCGCCCTCGCCGGTCCGGACTACGTCGCGAATGGTGCTCCGCTGTTCTTCGGCCCCGTGAATGGCACCGAGACCAAGCAGGTCTTCGTCTTGCTCGTCAACGACGCAACCCCCGAGGTCTGGGAGACAGTGCTCGGTCGAATCTCCAATCCACAGAACGTAGACATCAGCGTCGCCGAGGACACTGCTACCATCGCCGACGACGACCTCGCTGCCGCTCAGGGCCGGGTCTTTGCGGATCTCAACGGCAACGGGTTCTTCGACCAGGCAACAGAGTATGGTTTGGGCGGCGTAAGTGTTCAGGTGGTCGACGGCTCAAGCACACAGACCACCACGACCGGGTTTGACGGAACATACTCCGTGAATGTGGCACTCGGCGGGGTCACCGTCACGGTGGACGAGACCACGACGCCGGTGGACAGCGAATGCACCACGGGTAACAGCCCTCAGTCGGCCACGCTCACCACTTCCGTTCTCAAGCTTGCCGACATCGGCTTTGTGGTGAAACCGACCGAGGGCAAGCCCGACAGCTCGATCGGAAACGGACTGGCCTTCTACAACGACACGATGTACGGCGGCCTGGGCAATGATTATCTCGACGGTGGGTCGGGTGACGACTGGATCATTGGCGGCCATTGGCTCGGGCCGGGTGGCGCGGGTCTCGGGACGCCGTATGGTGCCACCCTCAAGCAGCAGGCCGAAGCTGACGGCAATCGCAAATATGT
>CAIMTB010000004.1 GCA_903844265.1 uncultured Verrucomicrobiota bacterium | reverse complement strand
CGCCCTGTCGGGGCTACCTGATGGGTGCGCTTCCCGTGAAGAGAGTGGCACCACGAAGTGCACGAAGGACACGAAGGAACACAGATCCTCTGGCCTTCGTGACCTTCGTGGTAGATCTCCGCGCAGTTCGTGGTCGCGACGCGTGTCCAAATCTTGGAAAACTTCCCTCTCCATGAGAATCCCCCACCTGCATCAGCATTTCGTCCTTCTCGTTTCCCTGGCGGTTTCCGCCGTGTCCACCTTCGCCGAGAATCCGGGAGGGGCCCGGAGCATCCTGGAGTTCGGGGTCTCCTCCACGAACACGGCGGCGGCCAATCGGGCGGCGTTGCAACGTGGCATCGACTGGGCCGCGGACCGCGGGGCGGCGTTGTATGTCGATCCCACGGATGAACCGTACCCGATCGAGAGCGGGGTGGTCCTGAAGCAGAACGTGTCGCTGATCGGCGTTCACGGGCCCGTGGGCCGGGGCACGCGGCATCCGACGAAGCCGCAACCGGTGGGCAGTGTGTTCCGGATCGAGGACGACAAGGAATCGTTCCTGTCGGTGGAAGGTTCGACGCAGGTGCGCGGCATCCAGTTCTGGTATCCGAACCAGACGATAGACGACCCGGCCAAGGTCATTGCGTATCCGGCGACGATCCGTCTGTCGCCCTCGAAGGCGGCCCAGGGGGTCACGTTGTCTTGCCTGACTTTCTACGGTGAATTTCTGGCGATGGACTTCAATTCACCGAAGGGCAAGCCGTGTGAGCAGATCCTCTTCGAGCATTGCTACGGTTATCCGTTGGGCGGGGAATTCATCCGGATCGACCTCTGCTACGACATCCCGCGCGTGCTGCACTGCCATGTGAACCCTGCGAATCTCCGGTACTTCCGCGGTGGCTACAGCCGGGCGGTCATCGACTCGGTGGTGGCGCGGAAGACGTTCACGTATGCGATCAACCACACGGACAACGCGGTCCTGATGGACCTCTTCACCTTCGGGGCGTACGGGGGCGTGTACCTTGGGGCGGCGACGTACGGGCAGTTGACCAGCTTCAACCTCGATTGCGTCACGATCGGCATCCACAAGCTCGGCGACGGGACGTTCAACCGGAACTGGCAGATTTCGCAGGGCTCGATCATCGCCAACACGGGGAAGTCGGTGGACGAGATCCATCCGATCATCGTCGAGGGGCAGGGGAATACCGCGCTGCAGAACGTCGAGGCGTTCTCGGGCGGGAACAGCGCGCTCACGACGTTGAACAAGTCGCAGGATTACCTCCTGGTGCGTGGCGACAAACGGCTGACGATCTCGATGTCGGGATGTCGGATGCGGAACTACGCGGCGGATGAGGCGGTGACGGTGCTCAACCCGAAGGCCACGGTGCAGGCGAGCGCCTGTCTGGATCGCGACGAGAAATGGGTGAACCGGACGTGGGGCGAGTAGCCCTGCGCGAGGTGGCTCAACGTCTGTTGCGCGGACCGCCCCTGACCTCGCGGGTGCGCATGAGAATCGCGATCTCGGAGTCGGGCAGCGCCTTCTGCCAGATCGCGGCTTCCTCGATCTGCCCGGTGAACGCGTGCACGGTTTTTCCGCCGTCGCCTTCGCCACCGATGAAGGTGGGGGCATCGTTGGCGAGCAGGAGTCCGCCGTTCCAGGGTTGATGCGCGAGTTGGGAACCGTCGCAGAAGAGGTCGATGCCCGACCCGTCGTAGCGTGCCAGCAGGTCATGCCACCCGGTGGCGGCGATGCGTGACACCGGGAAACTGGCGCGCGCGGAACCCTCGGTGGTTCGGATCTCGAAGACCACGCGGGGTCCGGAGCCCTGGGGAGGGTTTTCGCCGCGAAGACTGAAGCTCATTTTGTCGCCCGCGCCGTGCTTCGAGAAGAGCGCCTGGTTCCAGCGTCCGGAGGGATCGCGGAGGCGGATGTACGTGGTGAGCGTGGGACCGGCGAGGTTGAGGTCGGTGCCCGCATCGAACCAGGTGTTGCGAAGGTCGGCGACGGTTGCGCCGTGCAATGCGCCGTGACCCTGGGCCCGGACGTCGAAGTCCAGGTCCCCGACCTGCTTCAGCGGACGCCTGGCGCCATGGCCGCCGACGCCGAGATCCCACCACGCGAGCGAGCTGGCGAGGATGATTTGTCGTTTCTTGTCCGAATCCGCTCGTGTCCACCGGGGTTCGAGAACAGCCGATGTCGGGCGGAGGACCTTGAGCCGGATGTCCTTGAACTGCGCGACCGTGGGCGGGCCGCTGTGGAGTTGCATCGCGAGAACGCCCCGCAGATCGAGCCGCGCACGATCGTGGTCCTCGACATCGGCGGCGAGCCGGCCGTCGACATAGAGAATCAGGCGGAGCCCCTTGCAGATGAGATGATACTCGTGCCAGTCCTCGAGCCGGAACCACGGCTTTCCAACGGCCTCGGGAATGTCGGTGGTGATAAAGCGTCCATCGGCGTCGATGACGGTGCGTTTGCCGCGGAACGCGAGCGTGTGGCGGCCGAATTCGTCGTAGAGCCTGACCAGCCAGTCGGTCTGCAGGTTGTTGTCCATCTGGTAGCCGGCGACGTCGCCATCGGGGAGGACGCGGCTGCGGAACTGGAACCCGTTGTTGATCGCGCCCTCGCCGTTGACGCGGGACTTGAGCTTGAGCTCGAAATCAGCGAGCTCGCCAATGTCCCAGACGAGGTATTGGTTCACCGTGCACGGGTGTTCGCGCGTGATCCGTGCGGTGATGGCGCCGTCCTCGATCGACCAGTAGCTCATGTCGGGCGCCTTCCAGGCGTTGAAGGAGCGACCGTCGAAGATGTCGAGGAATCCGACTTCGCTGCTGTCGCCGGCCCGGGCGTCCGGGGCGAAGGCGACGGCGAACGTGAGAGCGATCGCGAGCAGGGGGGTGCTCACCGGCGTCATCCTGGACCGGCTCATCGGGTGTGGAACAGCGGGCCGATCGGAGCAAAGGGTGCGTTGCATGGCGTGAGGGGTCGGGGAATCCGTCGCAACGCTGGGCCGGGCCGGGGTCGATTCACAAGCCGGATTCCACCCCCGATGGAGGCCGTGCATCCACAGATTGGCGGTAGGGCGCGCACTCCGCTGCGCGCCGGCCTTGGGAGGCTTCCCTTCAGGGTGCCCTCACAGGGCGGCGGGCAAGGGACTGCCCGCCCTACCTTTGCCGTTCATGAAGGGGCTACCCACAAATCGTGGATGCACCGGAAGGTCAGCGGTGCATCACAGCTTTGTTGAGGCGCGAACACGAGAGCGGGCTTACGAAAGGGAACTTGGAGGGACGGGTTTGGACAGGATGAACAAGATCGACAGGATACCAGAACCCGCTGAAATCCAATGGTGTTTAAGCGTGAATCGCGCCATAATCCAATCCTGTTGTGAGGCGATCCGCTGAGAGTTTTCTGAACGACTGGAAGCTGGCCCGCGGTGTGCGCTTCCACCTCGGGGCTCCGGTGCTCGAAGAGATTACGTTGCCCAGTGATCCCCCCGCGAAGGCACAACTCTTGTCGCTGCCGTTGTACTTCGCAGGTCAACTCGACCGGTTGCTGGCGGAGGCGTTTCCCGAGAAGCCGCGCGATGGGTCATCGCGATGAGGCTCCATCACCGGCGAATACGATAGAACTCGGATGGCTTCGCAGTGCTCACGGTGAACGGACTCGCGGAGTCCGGGACTTCGCGCCATGGACCCTCCGCCTGCTCCGAGACCTCCAGGATCCCGCCACCAGACCAGTGGAGGATCATCTGCCCATCCTGGATTTCGACTGCGGTGAAGCCCGGCCCCCGGCTCGGCGAGCCATCACCGACCGACGATGCCGGATCGAGCCGCAGTTCCACCCCATCGTTGCCCGTCTTCACGAGACCGAAGCGCGATCCGGACAGAATCTCCGGCGGGGCGACCACCACGTACCTCCGCTGCCACAGGGTGCCGGGCGGCATGGAGGTTCGGACCACGAAGTTCCCCTTGGCATCCACCCAGACCTGATCAACACGCCGTGCGCCTATGAAGGGATGGACATGGGCGAGATCGAATTCCGGCACCGAAATGCCGGAGACGAAGCGAACGAGCTGTTGGCCGGCGGCCTGCCATGAACCGGTCGCCGCGGGGTCCCGCTGGGCCGGTTGACGCTCTCCATGCACAAAGTCACTCATCGGCCTGAGATCCATCGGATCCCTGGGACCTGAGGATCGGAAGGGCGTCGGCTTCCATTCCGACCCATCGAAAACAGCCGTTTGCCCGCGG
>CAIMTB010000003.1 GCA_903844265.1 uncultured Verrucomicrobiota bacterium | reverse complement strand
GGGCGCGCACTCCGCTGCGCGCCGTCCTTTGCGGACACACCCAGCACGGCGCCCTCGGAGAGGCCGCCCTACCACCGAGGGCTCGAATCAGGGGCCAGGTCTTTTGTTCCACGCCCGCGATTGCACCGGGGACGAACGAGTTGATTCCGGGCACAAGTTCCAAGCAGATTGCCTGCAGACACCCCATCCGAGGAACTGGCCAGCCGTAGGCCCACCAGGAACAGCCAGACCCAAAGTGTCCACCATCCATGAATCCAACCCGCCGATCCTTCATCACCCAACTCGGAGCCGCGGCTGCCGTCGCTCCCCTCATCCTGCCATCCCGCCTGCGTGCCGAGACAGCCGCCCCCAGCAAGCTGATCAACATGGCGTTCATCGGCATGGGCATCCAGAACCGGGGCCTGCTCGATGGCTTCCTGCACCGCAACGTCAAGGTCCTCGCGGTGTGCGACGTGGACGAAAATCGACGGGCCGACGCCCACCGCAGGGTGGATAAATTCCACGCCGACCATCCGGAAAAAGGCGCCTCCGCCTGCCGGGGCTATGCGGATTTCAGGGAAGTGCTGGCCCGTGGCGACATCGACGCCGTGTGCATCGCCACGCCGGATCATTGGCACGCGCTCATCACGATCGCGGCGCTGAAGGCCGGGAAGGACGTCTATTGCGAGAAACCCCTCACCCACAACATCCACGAGGCCATCGAAGTCATGGCCACCGTCAAGGCCACCGGCCGCGTCCTGCAGACCGGATCCATGCAGCGGTCCATGGGCGAGTTCCGCGTTGCCTGCGAATTGGTCCGGAACGGCGTCATCGGAAAACTCAAACGTGTGACCTGCAAGGTGGGCGAACCCGGACGCCCGTGCGATCTACCCGAGGAACCCGTGGAACCGGGCCTGGACTGGAACCGATGGGTCGGTCCGGCCCCGACGCGACCCTACAACTCCGTGCTCTGCCCCCGCGGCGTGCATGGCCACTTCCCAGCCTGGCGCAACTATTCGGAATTCGGCGGCGGCGCGGTCTGCGACTTCGGCGCGCATCACTTCGACATCGCCCAATGGGGCCTCGGAATGGACGAGAGCGGACCGGTCGAGGTGCGGCCGCCGGAAAACAAGGACGCCCTGCGGGGGGCCCTGATGGTCTACGAGAACGGTCTCACGGTGGAACATAGCGGAGGTGACGGCATGCGCTACGGGGGCATCCGCTTCTACGGGACGGACGGCGACGTGGAGGTGGATCGCGGCCGATTCTGGCTGGTGCGCGACGGCAAGGACTTCCAAAGCCCCGGGCAGGCCGAGAAGGAATTCCTGACCGACGCCAAGATCCGGCTCTACCGCAGCGAGTCGTCGCACCCGGACGATTTCCTCGCGCGTGTCGCCGACCGCAAGCGCCCGTGCGCCAGCGAGATCGAGGGTGGCCACACCGCCATCTGCTGTCATCTGGTCAACCTCGCCTACGCCCATCGCAGGACCATCAAGTGGGATCCGAAGGCGATGGCATTCACCGATCCCTCCTGCGACTCGGCATGGCTCACCCGCGCGTACCGCGCCCCGTGGAAGGTGTGATTCGCCGAGGTTCCCCGATGGGGTTTATAACACGGGTGCCGCGTACCCAGGGTAGGTCCGCTCCGCGGCCCAACCCCGGGCTAATCGACGGAATCCCGTTGGGATTCTCCGATCGGAACTCCATCTGAGAACCTCGAAGAGGTTCCGTCCCGTAGCCCAGGGTTGCCCGCGACGCGGGCTACCCTGGGAAATCCGATCCCAAACAAATCATCAACCCCATCGGGGGTTGCGTCCGACCAAACGCTGGTGGCCTGCCACGCCATGGCACGACGAAACCCCGATGGGGTTTTATAACAGGATGCCACGTACCCAGGGTAGGTCCGCTCCGCGGCCCAACCCCGGGCTAAGCGACGGAATCCCGTTGGGATTCTCCGATCGGAACTCCATCTGAGAACCTCGAAGAGGTTCCGTCCCTTAGCCCAGGGTCG
>CAIMTB010000002.1 GCA_903844265.1 uncultured Verrucomicrobiota bacterium | reverse complement strand
CGGCGCGCAGCGGAGTGCACGCCCTACCTTCCATCACCGTTCGAGTCCCGCCACAGCGAAATTCCGCACCTTGAGCCGCCAATCGTCCCATTTCTCCGCGGTCGTGAGCTCCCCGGCCGTGTCGAAGATGAAACCGCAACCCACCCCATACACGCTGTCCGGAGCGACGTTGAAGGTCCACACGGAGCCATCAGGGATCGACCGTTCGTCGGTGGTTTCGATCCAGCCGCGGAGGATCTGCTCGCTCGGATCGGCAGGCGTGGCGTGATCCCGTGGCTGCCAGTGCTGGAAAATTCCGCGGCTCGCGATGAGTCGGCGCATGAGCGGATTCGGCACCGAGGAATGCTGGTGTGCCCGGAACAGGGCCCGGATCCGGGCCGGGGGCGCGCTCCCAGCCTCGAAGACGCGGCGCGTCGCCTCGTCGCCGTAGACAAACGCGCGGCCCGGATCGATCGCGAACTGAGGCTCGCCCGACGTGACCGAGAAATCGTTCCACATGAATCCGAGGACGGTCGGGCTTGTCGGCGTGTGCGGTTCGAAATCGACGAGGCTGTCCTCGAGCGCCGAGCGCGTCACGGCCGGGAGTGATGCAACCCAGGGAGCGTTCGCGCCCAGCCATCGCTTCTGCTCGAGCCGGCCCAGTTTATGGAACAGGACACCCTCCGGAGCCGCGAGCAGGGGGCGGGAATCGTACCCAGGCTCCAGGCCACCGTGATTGCATTCCACCACGTTGGTGCCGCACTTCACGTAGAGCACCACGGGCAGGAAGTCGTAGAGCCGCACCAACCGCCGGACGTCCAGCTCGCGCCCGTACTTCTGGCTGGCCTCGGCGAGGAAGCCGTAGCGCGAGACAAGGTTCAGGTCCTCGTGGTTGCCGCGAACCAGGATCACCTGGGCCGGGTTCGCGAGCTTCAGTCGCATCAGCGTGTACAGGACTTCGACGCCATGCTTTCCGCGATCGGTGTAATCCCCCATGAACACGAGCCGCACCTCGGGGCGGGCGACACGAAATCCATCGAGGTGCCCTTCCCGGTTCAGGGTCTCGAGGTAGGCCAGCAACGCGTGGATGTCCCCATGGAGATCCCCATGAAAGAACAACCGCGTCCCCGGCGGCACCACGACCCTTTGGGCAAAGGGCTGAAAGGGCACGCCCGTGTTGTCGAAATAGCCGCGGTCCGCATCCAGAAACGCCAGACCCGGCGTCACCGCACCAAGCCACGAACCGGCACGCGCCAGGGCGCCGGTCCGGCTCAATTCGAGAAAAGGCTCGAGCACAGCCGAGAACTCCGCGAACGACCGCAGCGGCCGCCGATCCTGCGGGGCGATCCGATCCCCCAAGTCGCGATTCATCGGCAGACGCCGGCACGCCGCGACCCAATTCGTGTATTCCGGCGCCGCCACCGTCGCCGGCGCCGGGCCGGCGGCGAAACAGAATCCGGGACCGCCCCAGGCGAAAACCGCCCACAGGCACAGGGTTCGGCGGATTGTAGACGTCATGTTCGCGCTGACCCTAGACGCGCGAGGCCTCGTGCGCCATTCCCACGGTGGAAGGAGGGTCGTGGTCCATCACCCTGACGGATCCATCGGCAGCTGGACTTCAACCGTAGTCCCCTGCCCTGGCGCGGATCGGAACTCGATCCGGCCGCGGTGTCCTTCGATCACTCGTTGCACCACGGCAAGACCGAGGCCGGTGCCGCCCTTCTTGGCGGAGCCGAGGAGCCGCCCGCGATGCGGGTCGAAGTTCGGGGGCAATCCCAGGCCGGTGTCGGAGAAGAGCAGCCGGACGCCGGGGATTCCATCTCCGATCAGGGTGGGCTCGCAGGAAACCACGATGGAACCACCTTGCGGCATGGCTTCGAGGGCATTGAGGACGAGGTTCAGGAACGCCTGCTCCAGTTGGCCCCGGTCGGCGCGGACTTCGACCGGTTGGGCGGGAAGGTCGAGGCGCAACTCGACGTTGTGGGAGCGGAGCTTGTGGCGGGTGAGCAACTGGAGATCGCCGAGGAGGGCTGCCAGGGATTGCTTTTCGAAGTGCGGTTCCGCGTGGCGTGCGAAGTCCAGGACCTGCTCCACGATGCGGTTCAGGAGATCCATTTTCTCGCCCATCAGCCGGAAATCCTCCTGCCGCGGATCGCCCGCTGGAAAATCCAGGTTGAGCGAATGGTAGAGCATTTTCATCACTGTCAGCGGATTGCGGATCTCGTGGGCGACTTCGGCGGCGAGCATGCCGAGGGCGCCGAGGCGCTCGTTTTGACGCAGGAGTTCCTCGGTCATGCCGATGCGTTCGGCGAGTCGGGCGCGTTCGAGGGCGACGGCGGTGAGTTCGGCAAGCGCGGAGAGCGATTCGATCTCCTCGTTCGAGAACGTGTGACGCTGGGCGGTGTACACGTTGAGCACGCCCTGAGGTCGGCCGGCCACGATCAGGGGAACGCTGAGGAGAGACACCAGACCTTCGCGACGGGCGACCTCGGTGCTCTGGTAAAGGCGCGAGGCCCGGACGTCCTCCCATTGCTGCGGTCTGCGCCGGCGCAGCACCACGCCCACAAGGCTGTCGTTCACGCTCAATCCGACGCGCCCCGTGTAGTCCGGGCCCGCGCCATGACTCGCGCGGACCTCGAGGAGTTCCGGGTCGTCACCAATCATGAGGACCGAGCCGAGCTTGGCACCGACCAGTTCTGCGGCGTCGCGGGAGACGAGCTCGAGGATCTCATCGAGGCCGAACGCGGTGTTCATGCGACGCGCGATCCGCGCGATGGCATTGGCCAGCGTGGTCTTCCGGCGGGCCTGCTCGAGGCTCCAGGTATTGCGGATGACGATGGCCGCGTGGCGGGCAAGGTCGGTCAGGAACTCCTCGTCAGCATGCGAAAACGCGTCCACCTGCTCGGAGTCGACGTTGAGCGCGCCGCGTGACTCGCCGTCCAGCCGGATCGGAACGGCAAGCTCCGATCGCACCTCGGGACGAACCATGACGTACCGGGGGTCGGATCGGACATCGCCAACGCGCACCGACTCGCCATGGACGACGACCCAGCCCGTGACGCCTTTGCCGATGGGCAGGAGCAGGACGGCCGCGCTTTTCGGGAGCCCGATGGCGGCCTCGATCTCGAGAAGGTTGGAGTTCGGATTCCGCAGGACGAGCGAGCCGCTGGTGGCGCCGGTGAGGCGCACGGCTTCCCCGACCAAACGCTGCAAGACCTCGCGTGGCTCCAGCGAATCGTGCACTGCGAGCGCCGCCGCCTGCAGCGCCTCCAACCGCTTGCAGCGGTCGCGAAGTGTCGCGATTTCTGGATCCGTGCTCATTCCCGTTCCGCCTTCGTGGCCTTCAAGGGCTTTCACGCTGGGATCTCGCTGGATGAGGCGGCTAACGCAGCCGGAGAATGGCGACGAGGCCGCCCCCGCCGAAGACAAGATTCGCCATCCATGCGGCCAGCCAAGCGGGGACGAACCCGCCGGTGCCAAGCGCGAGACTGAATTCCTTGAGGACGAAATAAGCAAACGCGAGGAGGATCGCCGCCGCCACCCCGACGAACACGTTCCTCCGTCCTGACCCGGCGCCGGCGGGGATCGCAATGAGCACCACGACCAGGCAGGTCCACGGCGACGCGAGCCGGTCGTGGAACCAGGTCTGCAGCCGGGCGTCGAAATCCGGCGACAGCGACGGGTGCAACTCGCGATAGGTGATGATTTCGCGAAGGGACAGCTGGATCTGCCGGGATCTCTTCAGGCTGCCGAGAAGGCGGCTGATCTTCACCTCGCTGCGAAGATGGGCCGGCGTCTCGGGAAAGGAGGAGACCACAAGACGGTTGGTCTGGATCTGCGACATCTCGGCGGTCGGCCCCGTCCCGAACGTGAGGCGTGTCACGCCCTCAAACACCCACGCCCCATCCTCGAAATGGCCTCGATCAGCGATCAGTTCCTCGCGCGCCCCATCACCACCCAGCCACTGGACGTGCAATCCCTGGATCTCCGCGGTGTCCAGATTGAAGCGGCGCAGCCACCAGATCCGGCCGGTGACCTGATCCCGGAAATTCAGGTTCTCACGCCAGCGCACCTTCTCCGCCGCCGCGCCCACCGACTTTCGCTCGAGCACCGCCTCGGCACGCGCGGCGGCGTCCGGCACGGCGTACTCGTTGACCGCCATCAACACCACGCTCAGCACGACACCCACCGCGAGGTACGGCGTGCTGATCCGCCACACGCTCAAGCCCGCGGCCCGCATGGCGAGCAGTTCGTTGTGCCTCGCGTGCTGCGTCAGGACATAAAGCAGCGATAGCAACAACGCCACCGGAAGCTGCAGAAGCAGGTTCAACGGCAGCCGATGCCCGAGGTACAACAGCACGTCCCCGAATCCCAACTCGCGCCGGCGCATGTCATCCATCCCCCCCAGCAACTCGAACGAGAGCCAGAAGACCAGAATGCCCGCCAGACAATAGCCAAACGCGATCAGGAACTCGCGGAGCTGGTATCTGTCCAGCAATCGCATGGAGCCGACACGCTACGGGCCGCCCGAGATCCACCGCAAGTCCCAGCCACAGGATCCCGATCCGTGACAACGCATCCTCTGAACACAAGACCTGTCCCCCTATTCGTGTTCGCCTGTTCGCCCCGGGTGAGAAACCTCAGGAGTGTTTTCCCGCAAGCAGACTTCACCAATACGCCCTTGCCGCCTCTGCTATCGCCGCGCCCTAATCACCCCCTATGCTGAACCGCCGCCGCTTCCTGGGCGTGTCCACGCTGGCCGCCTCGGCTGGCATCACCGCAGGCACGCAGGCCCAGGTCGCCCGGCCGGCAGCTTCGACGCCCACCCGACTCGGCGAAGGCGCCCCACGCCGCATCATCCATGTCGTCGCCGACGGCATGAGCCACGGAACCCTCTGCTGCGCCGACCAATTCTCCCGCATCGAGCGCGGCAAACCTCTCACCTGGACCCGCCTCCTCAACGAGCCCGGAACCCACTCCGCGTTCATGGACATGCGGTCCCTCGATTCGATGGTCACCGATTCCGCGGCGGCATCCTCGAGCTGGGGCTGTGGTCGACGCGTCCGCAACGGCACCCTCAATGTGTCGTCCAAGGGAAAGCCGCTCCAGCCGTTGATGCAGCTCTTCGGCCAGGCTGGCTGGAAACGCGGACTGGTGACCACAACGGAGATCACCCACGCCACCCCGGCCGGGTTCACGGTCAGCGTCGACAGCCGCAGCCAAGGCTCGGATATCGCCGTCCTGTACCTCGCCCGAAGGCTCGACGTCTTCCTCGGCGGCGGCCAGAACCACTTCGACCCGGCCAAACGCAAGGACAAGCGCAACCTGTACTCGGAGTTCCTCTGCGACGGCTACTACGTCGCCAAGACCCGCGAGGACTTGGCCCATGCCCCGCTCGACCAACCCTGGCTCGGGACCTTTTCCGGTGGCCACCTGCCCTATACCCTCGACCGACGCGCCGACGCGAACCTCCTGAAGACGGTCCCCAGCCTCGCCGAAATGGTGGACCGCGCCTTGGCGAAGCTTGGCCGACACGACCGATTTCTCCTCCAGGTCGAAGGCGGGCGGGTGGACCATGGAGCCCACAACAACGACGCCGCCGCCGCGTTGCGCGAACAGGTCGCGCTCGACGAGGCCATCGACCGCATCGTCGCATTCCAGGAAATGCATCCCGGGACCCTCGTCGTCCTCACAACCGACCACGGCACGGGCAACCCGGGGCTCAATGGCATGGGCTCGGATTACAAGGATAGTCCAAAGCTCTTCCGCCACCTCTCGGACCACAAGGCATCGTTCTCGACGATCCTCGGGAAGTTGAAGAAGGCCAGCTCGATCACCGAATCGGGCCGCGTTCTCGCGGAGTACACCGGCTACAAGGCCGACGAGAAGAAGCTCCTCCGTTTCCTGCCCTTCCTTTCCGGCAAAGGCAGCCCCCTCTTCGACGGACTCAAGTCCGAGACCAGCGGCCTCGGCCAACTCCTCGCCAACCACACCGGCGTCAGCTTCACCAGCGGACAGCACACGTCCGATTACGTTTCGCTGCTCGCGTTCGGTCCGGGTTCCGATCGATTTCGGGGCCTGATCCGGAACACCGATGTCTTCGAGACGTACACCGACCTTGCCGGAATCGACTTCCGAAATCCCGAGGAACCCCTGCTCGCCGAGGCCGCCTCCATCCAGGGCCTTTCGACACGCGAGGAAAACGTCGGGGAATACGCGGTGGCTTGAAGTGCGGCTGCAAATCCTCGCCGCCCGCCTTTTCGCTCGCGGCCGGCGCCAGTTTCGCAATGATCAGCGGCTCTAACCACGGCACCCATGCGCACCTCACGTTTTTCCCTTGGTTCCGCAGCCCTCCTGTTCTGCGGAAGCATAGTCCTGATCTCATCCGCTGCGTCCGCCGCCACGGCGCCCGCAGGATTCAACTCCCTCTTCAACGGCCGCGACCTTGGCGGTTGGTGGGGACTGGAGACCGAAGACCCCGCCAAATGGAGGGCCCTGAGCGCCGACGATTTCGCCAAGAAAAAGGCGGCCAGCCTCGAGGACATCAAGAAGCACTGGAGCGTCGAGGGCGATGAACTCGTCAACGACGGCCATGGGCTCTATCTCACCACCGAGAAGGATTACGGCGATTTCGAGCTGACCCTGGATTACCGCACCGTCGCCGGCGCCGATTCCGGCATCTACCTCCGCGGCATCCCCCAGGTCCAGATCTGGGACTTCACCAAGGAGGGAGGCAAGTGGGGCGGCGACCTCGGCTCCGAGTACGGCTCGGGCGGGCTGTGGAACAATTTGAAGGATAACCCCGGCAAGAACCCCCGTGTCCTCGCCGACAAACCCTTCGGCCAGTGGAATCACTTCCACATCCGGATGATCGGAGAACGCGTCACGGTCCACCTCAACGACCAGCTCGTCGTCGACCACGCCCGGCTCGAGAACTACTTCAACCGCAAGGCAGCCGTCCCGAAAACCGGCCCCCTCCAACTCCAGACCCACGGGGGTGAAATCCGATGGCGCAACCTCTTCATCCGCGAAATCCCCGGCGATGAAGCCAACGCCATCCTCCGCGCCCAAGATCGGGCCGACGGCTTCCATCAGATACTGAGCGAAGCCACCGGCACCAAGGGCTGGGCGGGCCCCATCGAAGAGTACGACTTCTCAAACGGCGCCCTCCGCTGCAAGCCGGGCAAAGGCGGCACGGTCTATTTCAAGACCGAGGAATACGGCGACTTCACCGCCCTCCTCGATTTCAGCCTTCCGCCTGGCGGCAACAACGGGCTCGCCATCCGCTACGCCGGTTCCGGTGATACCGCCTACGCCGGCATGTGCGAACTCCAGGTCCTCGACGACAACTACGAGAAGGCCACCAACAGCAAGATCGACCCCAGGCAGGCCCACGGCTCCGCCTACGGCATGGTCGCCGCCCATCGCGGATTCCAACGCCCCCCCGGCCAGTGGAATTACCAGCGCGTGACCGTCAAAGGCCCCAAGATCGAGGTCGAACTCAACGGCACCCGGATCCTGGATGCCGACCTTTCCACCGTGAAGGAAGTCATGGGGAACAGCGCCCACCCAGGCAAGGACCGCACCAAGGGTTACTTCGGCTTCGCGGGACACAACGATCCCGTCGCCTTCCGTCAGGTCGAAATCAAGAAACTCGACTGAAGCTCGCCCCCCACTCCCACGCCCTCAAGCGCCCGCCGCCGTAAATCCGGACGGCGGGCGCTTTGTTTGGTCGCACCCACGATCTTGCTTCTCGCGATGATCTCCCATTTCTCTTCCTGCCTGACCGTTTCCCTGCTGGCCGGCTTTCTGGCAACCAGCCTCGGGGCCGGGGAACCACGGTATATCGACCTGGCCCGGGAAACCTCGCGGCAGGTGGTGGTCGATCGTGAGCCCGGACAATACCTGGGCCACCCTTCCACGCTCCTCCTCGAGGATGGTCACACCCTTCTTTGTGTCTACCCGCGCGGC
This sequence comes from uncultured Verrucomicrobiota bacterium, assembly GCA_903844265.1. Taxonomy (GTDB): domain Bacteria; phylum Verrucomicrobiota; class Verrucomicrobiia; order Limisphaerales; family CAIMTB01; genus CAIMTB01. The sequence continues at coordinate 187 of CAIMTB010000002.1, read as the reverse complement.
CCCGGCAAGGGTCCCATCACATTGAAGAGATCCGACGACGGCGGACTTACCTGGAGCCCACGCCTCGCCGTCCCCGAGAATTGGTCGACGTCGCAGGAAACCCCCACCCTGCATCGCGTTGTCGATGCCCAGGGAAAGCGCCGGATCATCCTCTGGTCCGGCTTGTACCCTGCCCGGCTTTCCGTCT
>CAIMTB010000001.1 GCA_903844265.1 uncultured Verrucomicrobiota bacterium | reverse complement strand
GCATGTGATCCTGGCGGTCCCCTTCGCCCTCACCGGCGGTGTCTTCATGCAGTATCTCCTCGGCTATAACTTCAGCGTGGCCGTCTGGGTGGGTTATATCGCCCTGTTCGGCACCGCCATCACCACCGGCATCGTGATGGTCGTGTACCTCGATGAGGCCCTGCAGAAGAAGCGTGCCGAGCGCGGTTCCCTGTTCAATCGCCAGGATATCCTCGACGCGGTGAAGGAAGGGGCGCGGCTGCGGTTGCGGCCGAAGGTCATGACGGTGTCGACGACCGTTGTTTCACTGCTCCCGATCATGTGGAGCACGAGTACCGGTTCGGAGGTCATGCGACCGTTGGCGGCACCGGTGATTGGCGGCATGGCCAGCAGTTTCATCCACATCATGCTGGTGACGCCGGTCCTGTTCGCCTGGTTGCGCGAGCGTGAGTTGGCTCGGGGACCGCGGGCGGAGGTCGTGCCCACCCCGACCTCACGCTCGTAGGATCGGGGGCCCTGCCCTCACGATCCGAAGTCGCCAGTCAACCTGAGGAATCACATCAGGAACGCGCTGCCCCCGACGGCCGCGCCAAGGGCTCCGAGAGCCATGCCGATGAACCAGAAAAGGCGCCATTTGGAGAGGATGGCGACGCGCCGCTCGAACGGGCCGCTGACCTCGGGGATCTCAGGTGCGTCTGCCATGGGACGGGATCATGCCAGCGGTGCTCTTTCGAGGTGCCAACCCGTGGCCTGCTCGTAGGCGTGGGCGATGTGGAACAGGGTGGGCTCGCCGAGGGGCTTGCCGAGCAGTTGCAGGCCGATCGGCAGTTTTGGGGACTTTGTGAATCCGCACGGCATGCTGAGTCCGCTGATGCCGGCGAGATTGCAGGAGATGGTGAAGATATCGCTGAGATACATCTGCAGCGGGTCCTGGGTTTTCTCACCCAGTCGGAACGCGGCGGTCGGGGTGGTGGGAGATACGATGGCGTCGACCTTCTCGAAGGCCTTCAGGAAGTCATTGCGGATGAGCGTCCGTACTTTCTGGGCGCGGAGATAGTAGGCATCGTAGTAACCACTGGAGAGGACGTAGGTGCCCAGAATGATGCGGCGCTTCACCTCCGCCCCGAAACCCGCGCCGCGGGTCCGTTCGTACATCTCGGTGGGATCGGATCCTGCCACGCGCGCACCGTAACGGACGCCGTCGAATCGGGCGAGGTTGGCCGAGGCCTCCGCCGTGGCGATGATGTAGTAAGTGGCGACAGCGTGTTCGCTGTGGGGCAGGGAGACCTCCTCGACCGTGGCGCCGAGCGACTGGAGTTGGCGGATCGCGGCGTCCACGGAATCACGGACCTCGGGGTCGAGGCCGCCGACCATGAATTCCTTCGCGACGCCGAGCCGGAGTCCTCGGAGGTCGTTGCCCAGCGCGGCCCGGTAATCGGGCACCGGCTCGTTGAGGCTGGTGGAGTCGCGGGGATCGTGGCCGCTGATGATCTGCGTCATCAGCGCGGCGTCTGCGGCGGTCTTGGTGAAGGAACCGATCTGATCGAGGGACGACGCAAACGCCACGAGCCCGTAGCGTGAGACACGACCGTAGGTGGGCTTTACACCGATGCAGCCGCAGAGGGCGGCGGGCTGGCGGATCGATCCGCCGGTGTCCGATCCGAGGCTGGCCAGGCATTCGTTCGAGGCCACGGCGGCCGCCGAACCGCCCGAGGAACCGCCCGGGATGCGGTCAGTGTCCCAGGGATTTCGCGTGGTGAAGAAGGCCGAGTTCTCGGTGGAACTGCCCATTGCGAATTCGTCCATGTTCAGCCGCCCGAACACGATCGCACCCGCTTCCTTGAGCTTGACCACGACCGTGGCGTCGTAGGGCGAGCGGTAATTGCCGAGGATCTTCGATCCGCAGTTCAACGGCTGCCCCTGCTGGCAGAGGACGTCCTTGAGCGCGATGGGCACGCCGAGGAGGGGCTTCTCGGCATGGGTTCGGCCCTCGGCGATCTCGCGGTCGGCGCGGTCGGCCTGGGCGAGGGCATCTGCGGTGTCGTAGCTGAGGAAAGCCTTGACCGCGCTGTCGACGCGCCCGATGTGGTCGAGACAGGACTGCATGGCCTCGCGGGCCGAGGTCTCGCGGCGGGCGAGGCGGGCAGTCAGTTCGGAGATGTTGAGTCGGTGAGGCATCGCGGTAGGGCTCGGTTACTCGACGATCTTCGGGACCATGAAGAGGCCGTTGGCCTTGAGCGGGGCGTTACGCAGGGCCTCCTCGGTCTCGAGTCCCGGCTGACGGACGTCGGCGCGGACGACGTTGACGAGCGGGAAGGCGTGGGAGGTGGGCTCCACGCCGGAGACGTCGACGGCGCGCAGCTGCTCGACATAGCCAAGAATATTCCCGAGCTGGCTGCCCAGGCGTTGTTCCTCCTCGGGCGTGAGGGCAATGCGCGCGAGGTTGGCGACGTAATGGATGTCGAACTTTTCAGCGGACACGCGGGCGAGGGTACGGAGCGGGAGGCGTGGGTCCAAGCGAGAATCCCGGGGTGAAGGCGGCCGGGTCGGTCGCGGAGGATCGACGGATCGGGTCGTGTTCGTTAGGCTGCGGGATCGACGCCATGACTACCTCCACGCGCAGGGAATTCCTCAAGGGTCTCGGAATGGCTGCGTTCGTGACGTTGCCGGGAAGGCGGCGTTCCCCGGGAAGATCGCGGAAAGGATCGTCGGGCCTGTTGTTCACTTCGGCGGGCAAGACCTGCTTGATCCGCGTGGATGGAGGCGGGTTTCGCACCTTTGATTTTTCGGTGCCTGACCAGGCCACGTGGCAGCCGGGTCCGTTGCTGGGCGATGGGCGACGGATGATTTTCCTGAGCATGGAGACGCGGCGGGACGGACCGGGCCGGTCGTTCGAGGAGTATTACACCCAGACTCCGACCCATCTCTGGGTGTATGACCTCGAGAAAGACTCTCTCTCCGAGATCGCCACCAGGGATCGGCTGGCGGTTTTCTACACGCCCCAGTTGTTGCTGAAGGATGGGCGCATGCTGGTGCAGGTGGTGCGGAACAAGGTGGGCCAGGTGTATAACATCAACCTGGACGGTTCCGATGCGCGTGAATTCACGAAAGCCGGGGAGGGGTTGCCGTATGGGTTCAGCCTGAGGCCCGACGGGAAGCGCGTGGCCTTCCATCTGGCAAGTCCGAGTGGTTACCAGGTGTGGACGAGTGATTCGTGGGGCGGAAACAGGCAGTTGGTGGTGGGTCATCCCGATCATCTCTACTTTGCCCCGGCATGGTCACCGGACGGAACGTGGCTGGCCTTCGAGGACTGTCGTTACAAGGACGATCCCGGGCATGATTGGGCGGATGTGTGCGTGGCTCGTGAGGATGGCACGGGATTCCGGGTGCTGACCGAGGGGCAGCTCCAGTGGTTCGGGGCGACCTATGGGAATCCACAGAACAAGGGCGGCGGATCCAACGTGGTGACCTGGACTCATGACGGCCGGATCCTGCTCGTCCGCAAGCTCCCGGGCTCGAAGGTGGCCTGGCAGTATCAGGTCGGAAAACCTGACGTGGACCACTTCAATCGCGAATACCAGCCGGACCTGGCCCGCGGCGGAACCGAGATAGTCAGGCTGGATCCGAGGGATGGCTCGATGAAGTCACTGAGTGGCAGCGATCGGCCGGCGTGGGATTTTCGAGCGACGGAGTCGCCGGACGGCAGATGGGTGGCGTTTTGTAGATGTGCGACCGGCGAATCGCCGGCGCTGTGGGTGATGCGTTCGGACGGGTCGTCGCCGCGGATGTTATCCCAGGGGATCGACGGGCGTGGGGCGGATCATCCGAGGTGGTATTAGGAGGAGGCTCCTTACGTGGTTGGGACCCTGAACCACGCGGGGATCTACCACGAAGGTCACGAAGATCACGAAGGCCGGAGGATTTGTGTTCGTTCGTGTCCTTCGTGCTCTTCGTGGTTCCACTCCGTTCATGAAGAGCCGCCACGGTGCACGAATCGCGCATTGGGACCCTGAACCGGGTCAGGCGGTAGGGCGCGCACTCCGCTGCGCGCCG